>NZ_AYLO01000008.1 GCF_000496735.2 Methyloglobulus morosus KoM1 | reverse complement strand
GCTCAGTAGGTAGAGCACTTCCTTGGTAAGGAAGAGGTCACCGGTTCAAATCCGGTTATGGGCTCCATTTGAGAGTTTTACTAGATACAACGAAGACTATATAACCCGCATACTGAAAGGCATAGCGGGTTTTTTATTGTCCAATGAAGTGCGTTAGGATGTATTGGCATCCATATTTTCTGGGGGTATAAATTAGGAGTGCTTTCATATTTACAGAAGGCGATACCCCCAAATGCTAAGACACCGCATGTAAAAATGCCCACAGGGGCGATAAGGCTGCGTCAGGCAAGGCTTTCAAGTTGTCTGATGATAAAGGCTTATACTTGCACGTTAAGCCAGGAATCAAAGGCTGGTCAAAGTATTGGCGGCTTAAGTATCGGATTGGGGGTACTGAAAAACTGCTTGCTTTAGGAAAGTACCCCGATGTAACCCTTGACCAAGCCAGACAGCGGCGTGAGGAAGCCAGAAAACAACTGGCCGATGGCATAGACCCAGGCGAACATAAAAAGGCGGTTAAAGCATCGAAGGCCGATAGCTACGGAAACACCTGAAGGCAAGGCCAGAGCCTCACGTAATGCCTACAAGGGCGGGAATCGGGCTTTGATGCGGGGGTTGTATGCGGTGTTGCGGGAGCAGGAAAACATTATAAAATCGATTGGTTAATGCTAAAAATGTTTTACGCATTCTATTAAAAAACTAAGTAATAAACTAAGATACTTGAAGATACTGGGATAAATATTAATAGTCATTGAATGGTACTTATTGTATTAGCGGAATTTTTTCCATTTTGACACTCATTAGTAAAGTGTCATTGAATCAGGTAAGTTTAATTCCGTAATATTAAAATTGGGGTTTCAAATGATCCGAGTAGCACGAATAGTCTGTGTATTGGGAAAAGCTGATAACGGAAAATTTGATGCACACCGGGTGAAGCTAGTATTCCATGATTCAAAGTATGAGGTATCGGCCTACGCTAAAAAATTAAGGAATCAGGAGTTTTTAGTGGAAATTCTCTCAGCACTTATCGGCAGAGAGATTGGCTTGCCAATACCTGAACCAATCATTGCAATTAGTTTGGATGGAAATGAAGTGCTATTTGCTTCAGTTGATGTTGAATTTCCTGATTTGACACGAAGATTGAACGTCGACAACAACAAATTAATGGATACGCCTGAAAATAGCGCACTGTTAAAAAAAGTGTCCGAATGGATACATATTTATGACGCTATCGGGTTCGATGAATGGATTGCAAATGATGATAGAAATCTTGGAAATATTCTGTTTGATGGAAAAGATAAGTTTTTTTTGATAGATCATAATCAGGCTATGCGCTTGCCTTTTGCCCCTGAAACACCCATTGATAATAAGTTGCTACTTATCAAGCTATTGTTTACTCAAGATGAAGTTGGTAAGCAACGCATAAAAAACCATATTAGTGCTATGGTTGACGGCATCGATCCAAACTTACCAGAATCCATCGTTAATCGCTTACTTGCCCAATATCCAGGATTAGATCGCACGATTTTAACGAGCATGGTAGACTTTTTGCACAAACGATTAGGGCATATACCCGAAATTGCTAATCAAAAAATAATTACCCACCAAATGTCTTTATGATACTCGATACATTTAAACGACAAGCTCCTGTGCTACCGCAATTTACGGCAAGCTATCGGTCAATATATTTTGAACCAATAATCGGCTCTGGAGAACGTTTTGTAATTGGTATTATGGCTCTCGCTGAAACAGGTGAGTCTCGCGTTCTACAAACCCTATCAGAAAAAACCATGCGCTCAATGTATGGCGACAAAACCGACCAGATAAGGGGTTTGGTGTCATTGATATTGGAAAGTGCAGAAAGCCACTTAAAGGCAGAGTTTCCTCTTGAGCAATGGCAACCACCTGTAAGCGGTGCTTTTGCTGGCATGACTCAAAAAACATATTCAAACAATGGACTAGAAGGCGTTTTATTTCAAGCCATTACGTCTTATGCTAGTTTGTATAAAGGTAAGATTGTAAAGGACGGCCTTAGTGAATTAACCGACAACGAATTGCCAGAAGATGAGGCAGAACGAAACACGGATAGCCTGATCCAACAAGTTAAAAATATTTTGCAACTTCAACCCATTGATTACCAGTCACATTGGAAAAAAGTAGTCCGTATAAAAGAAAATTCAGCTATTACAATTGATTACCTGGGTGCTAGATACAATGCTAACCTGTCCAATTTTGATGTAAAGGATATTGGTAACGCTCTTAAAGTTGCTAAAGCCAAATTGTTCGACCTGGATGTGTTAAGGGAAAAACGCCAGCATGAAGTATTTAGCTCCGAGCAAAATTACGAATTATTAATTGGTCTCAAAAATGATGCCCCTAATGATGCGAAAGATTGTTTTGTACAGATTGAGCAATTAGCGGACACCAAAAATCTTCGTGTTATTAAAAAAGCGACACCACAAGAAATGGCTGATCGTATCCTTCTGCAAGAAAAAGCTGCATAAGTCAAACTTCCATTGATGAAAACGTACAGCCAATATCTACAAAAACGGCGAACATCAACTATACATTTTTAGACCAAAAATAGAAGCAGCACTGATTTAATTGGGGTACTTTTGGGGGTATGTTTTTATTTTAATATTCATAAATCCTTTAAAAATGCGGCATTCATGGCATGACTGTATAAGAGAGATAACTAAACCTATTCATTTTGACTTTCTTTGTTCCGTGATTGCTGAATGCCATTGATAGTTATGATTTCGGTAAGTTAGGGCAAGTCCTTCACATTTTTCTTGTGAATTATTTCGCAGACACCAAGCACTACTATTCATATACTGGGCGTACTTCAGAAATTAGGCTCTGCGTCCCAATTGTTGGCTGGGTAACATCCAGAATGAAAGAAAGGGCTTAAATTTCTGGCTCAGTACTCCTAACTCTGGAATAAGGTCATTTATGAATATTATCGATGCAATAGACAATCAGTCGGCCATCAGAAATCCTTCCAATATATTTCTGAAGAAAGCCGACGACCTTGATTTACGGGCGAAAAATATCCCGTTTTTGTCAAACATACCTGAAAACGCATTGGCCAACCTGATGGGAAAAGCCAAGACGCTGAGTTATACCAAGAAAGCGACCATTGGTTCTGCGTACATTGGCAATAGGGCCAACTCCCTCCTTATCATTTTTTCAGGCAAGGTGCGGGTGGTAAGCCGTCATGATGGAAATAACAAAGTTGCCATGATCCATGTCAGGGAACCTCAATCAGGGGTGGGCAAAATTGCCCTGGTAACAGAAGAGATGCGATCAAGTTCCCTAATAACCTTGGAAACAACGGTGTTTGCGGCCATTTTAAAATGCGATTTTGTTAATTGGTTGATTAATTATCCTGACGTGGACTTTGCTCTTTTGAGCGTGCTGGCGGAAAAATTATCGTAGCTCCCTTGATTTCTTCGGCAAGATAAAAAAACCAGGATGTTGATTTGGTTTGTGGCGAACCTGTCGAAACGTATGCGTAGAGTTCCAGGGATTTCCTTGGCTTATTGTTTCCAGAGACATGCGCCACTGGATTTTTCAATGTCATCCAAACGTCGTTGATGCGCTTCCAGTTCTTGTTCGTTACCGTAGACGATAGTTAACGGGGGGCGATTGGTAGCCAAAAGTTTGGGCTTGCGGGGTCTTCCCGATTCTTGCCCAGCCACTTCGCCTTCATCCAGCAAGGATGACTGACCGCCGGTCATCAGCAAATACACGTCTGCAAGGATTTCGGCGTCCAATAACGCACCGTGTAATTCCCGATGGCTGTTATCGATAGCATACCGTTTGCATAAAGCATCCAGGCTGTTACGTTGGCCGGGATGCTTCTTTCTGGCAAATGCCAAGGTGTCGAATACGGTGCTGTAATTGTCTATAGTTCCCGCTTGGTCATTTAACAAAGCGAATTCATGGTTAATGAAGCCCACATCAAACGGTGCGTTATGGATGACAAGTTCAGCGCCTTTAATAAAGGCAATAAAATCCTCCCGAATATCGGCAAAGTGGGGCTTATCTTCCAAGAACTGATTAGTGATACCGTGCACTTCAATTGCGCCTTGGTCGATATGACGGTCAGGGTTGATGTAGACATGGAAACGATTGCCCGTATTGCGCCGATTGATGAGTTCCACGCAACCGATTTCGATGATGCGATGGCCTTCTTGTGGATTTAGTCCTGTAGTCTCCGTGTCAAGAACGACAATGCGATTTGATGTGACGGGGCTGAGCATACTTGCTGATCGTTGAATTGGTTTGCTATATGAGATTATGCAAATGGATTCTCAATGATAATGGTTTCATCCCTTTCCGCGCCTGTGGAAAGGATAGTCACTTTTACGCCGACCAATTCTTCAATGCGCTTGATATAGGCTTTGGCATTTTCAGGTAAAGCTTTAAAGTCGGTGATCCCGGCTGTGATTCCGCTCCAGCCAGGCAACATTTCAATAATGGCTTCGCATTGTTGGTATTGTTCGGCACCCAGCGGGGCCGTTTCGGTCAGTTTTCCGTTCAGGGTATAGCCCGTACAAATGCCGATTGTGGGCAGGCCGTCGAGTACATCCAGTTTGGTCAGGCAGATTCCGCTCAGGCTGTTGAGTTTCGCTGATTTCCGCATAGCGACAGCATCAAACCAGCCCGTGCGCCGTTTCCGGCCGGTGGTTGCGCCAAATTCATGGCCCTTAGTGCCGAGATGTTCGCCGTTGGCATCGTGCAATTCGGACGGGAATGGGCCATTGCCCACGCGAGTTGAATACGCTTTGGTGATGCCCAAAACGTAATCCAAATCGAGCGGCCCGATGCCGCTGCCTGTCGCGGCACCGCCTGCAGTGGTACTGGATGAGGTGACATAGGGAAACGTGCCGTGGTCTATATCCAACAATGCGCCTTGTGCGCCTTCGAATAAGAGGTTAAGGCCTTTTTCTTGATAAGTGTACAAGGCTTCGCTGACGTCGGTGAGCATCGGTTTGACTTGCTCTCCAAGCTTAAGCGCTTCATCCAAGGTTTGTTGGTAATCGACCGCTTCGGCCTTGTAGTAACCCGCCAGCATGAAATTATGGTAATCCAACAATTCTTTCAGTTTTTCCGCAAAAATCGTAGGGTTCAGCAAGTCTCCTGCACGCAAGCCTCGCCGACCTGCCTTATCTTCGTATGCGGGACCAATGCCACGCCCGGTGGTGCCTATGGCTTTGCTGCCGCGCGCTTTTTCCCGTGCCTTGTCAACGGCAACATGCACGGGCAGGATAAGGGTGCAGGCTTCGCTGATCAACAAACGGTTCTTGACTTGTATTCCGGCTGTTTCGAGGAATTCGATTTCTTCCATCAACGCATTTAACGACAGCACCACGCCGTTGCCTATCATGCACTGGACATTTTCTCGGAGTATGCCCGATGGGATCAGGTGCAAGACGGTTTTTTTCCCTTTGATGACCAAAGTATGCCCCGCGTTGTGTCCGCCCTGAAAACGGACAACGGCATGTACTTGCTCGGTCAGCAAATCCACCAGCTTGCCTTTGCCTTCGTCACCCCATTGGGTGCCTATGATTACGACATTTTTTCCCATATTATTTCCAAATCTTATTTTTTAATGTACTGACAACCCAAGTTTGTTGGTCCAGCTCCAAAATAGCCGTACAAGCCAATTCTTCTGCGTCGCCTATTTGCCCAGGCAGCCGCTGGATGACACAGTGACCCTGGGCGCGTAAATCCCTGATTTTTTCGGTTAACGAATCATCAATCTGATAAGGCGCTAAAATTCGTTGATTAGCTTGGTCCTGTGCCGTTTGCTTGCCTAGCAATGCCAACAGCTTAAGGTCTGCACTAAAACCCGTTGCCGGACGCGCACGGCCAAACACCGCACCAATATTGTCATAGCGACCACCCCGCGCAATTTCCCTACCAATGGTAGGCACAAAAGCGGCGAAGACTACGCCGGTATGGTAATGATAACCACGCAATTCCGCCAAATCAAAGCTGATGGGCAGGGAAGGGAAACGGTTGCTTAACTGTTCCGCGACAGCTTCCAAGTTTGCGAGGGCGAGTTTCACCTGTTCGTCAGCTTTTGCCAGTACAGAAGTTGCTTTTTTGATGATTTCTTTACCGCCATTTAGTTCTGGCAGCTTTAGTAACATGGCTTTAACATCTTCGTTGATGTCAAGTTCAGCCATGAGTTCTTCAAGCTCAGGCTTGGCTTTACGTTGTAAAATATCAAACAACAGCCCTTCTTGATTTTGATCCATACCCGCTTGCCTGGACAAGGCGCGGAATATCCCGACATGCCCTAAGTCGAGGTGTACGTGGAGTAAGCCGGATTGTGCCAACATTTCCAGCATCAAGCAAATCACTTCGACATCGCTCTCAATACCGGCATGACCATAAAGCTCTGCGCCGATTTGCATGGGGCTGCGGGTTTTTTCCAAGGGATCGCCCCGTGTGTGCAACACCGTACCCACATAACACAAGCGGGTAGGGCATTCTCGCTTAAGCTGGTGGGCATCCATTCGGGCGACTTGCGGCGTCATATCGGCCCTTAAACCAAGGGTTTTGCCGCTTATCTGGTCGGTGAATTGAAATGTCTGCAGGTCCAGGTCATGTCCTGAACCAGTCAGCAATGAATCGATAAAATCAATCATCGGGGGGATTACCAACTCGTAACCCCAGCAAGTAAAGAGTTGTAGAATTCTCTGGCGTAAGCTTTCAAGGTACGCAGCTTCCTGCGGCAAGAGTTCTTCTATGCCTTCGGGTAACAACCAAGAATCTTTTTGTTGCATATTTTCAGCACCTACTCAAACAAAACGCCCACACGGGGCGTTTTTATTCTCTCTGACGTGGCATTCACCAAGCACTGCTAAAGTGTTTAACCAACGATCCGATTGATCTTAATTAATGTTCTCTATTCAGGCTTATTTCCCCGAACCCTGATTTTTAAAATACTTGAAAAAATCAGAATCTGGATCGAGCACCATCATACCGCCTGAACCCGAAAAAGTCTTTTTGTAGGCATTCATGCTACGGACAAAAGTAAAAAACTCGGAATCGGCACCGTAAGCATTGGCATAGATCTCCGCCGATTTGGCATCGCCTTCACCCCGTGTCTTTTCTGCATCCCGGAACGCGTTCGCCAAGGTGACGACACGCTGCCTGTCTGCATCAGCACGGATTTTTTCAGCCGCTTCTGATCCTTGTGACCTAAATTCACGGGCTACCCGCTCACGTTCCGCTTCCATCCGCCGGAATACGGAACTACTGACTTCTTCCGGCAAATCAATCCGCTTTAGCCTGACATCAATGATTTCCATGCCCAATTCCGCCGCAAGCGGCTTTGAGCTTTTGATTAGGATATCCCTGATGGCTTGCCGGTCAGTTGACACTAATTGCCTGATATTACGTTTACCAAACTCATCACGGAAAGCGTTCTTGATAATGGGATCCAGCCGTAAATTCGCTTGGTCTATATCGCCAGAAACAACGGTATAAAACTTCCTCAAATCGCCGATACGCCATTTGACGAAGGAATCCACAATCACGTTTTTCTTTTCCAAGGTCAAGAAACGCTCAGGGTTTGAATCCATGGTTTGGATTCGGGCATCAAATTTTTTGATGTTGTTTATGAACGGCAATTTAAATTGCAATCCTGGTTCGTAATCCACTTTTTGGATTTGTCCAAGCCTAAACTTGATGGCCCTTTCGGTTTGGCCGACTGTAAATATGCTCATCATCCCAAGCAGCAGCACTGCGCCGACACCTATAAGTATTTTATTTTCTAACATTAGCGTCCCCTTACTTCACGACCACGCGTAGACGGCCTATCAATCACTTGTTGCTGTGGCTGTTGTTCTTCCATTGGAGAATGTTTCGGCGACTGGCGGTCAATATGTTGATCGGCTGCAATGGCTTCTGATTGAGCCAAGGCAGCCGAATTTTTTTGCTGGATCATCTTGTCCAACGGCAAATACATCATATTGTTGCCGCCTTTGACATCGATCATCACTGGGCTGGTTTCGGACATGACGGACTCCATCGATTCCAGGTAAAGCCGCTTTCTGGTCACTTCGGGCGCTTTTTTGTATTCCGTCAATAACTGGCTAAACCGGCTGGTTTCACCTTGAGCCTGGGCAATGACTTGCTCTTTGTAACCTTGCGCTTCTTGTATTTTTCTTGCTGCCGCACCGCGAGCTTTAGGTACGACATCATTGGAGTAGGCCTCCGCTTCGTTGATAAACCGTTGTTGGTCTTCCCGTGCCTTGATAGCATCTTCGAAGGCGTTTTGCACTTGCTCTGGCGGCTGGGCATCTTGCAAGTTGACACTGGTAATTTGGACACCGGAATTATAGGAATCCATCGCGTCTTGGATTTCTTTTTTGGCTTGGGCGACAATTTCGCTACGGCCTTCAGTCAAAACAAAATCCATATTGCTGCTACCGATTACGCCACGTAGCGAACTTTCCGTGGCATGTTTCAGGGTGGCTTCAGGCTCAGAGAGATTGAATAAAAACGCTTTGGCATCCTTTACCTGATACTGAACCGCCAGCCGGACATCAATATAATTCTCATCTTTGGTCAGCATGAGGGCTTCTTTAGGCACCGATACTGCGCCTTGTGCTTGGCCATTGCCCCCTGAGCGGTAACCGATTTCAATAAACCGTTGTTGTTTTACGTTAACTTTTTCGACACTTTCTACGGGTGCTGGGATATGCCAGTTTAAGCCGGAATTGGTCGTTTCCGTGTATTTTCCGAATCGGGTGACCACACCTTGTATACCTTCGTCGATAATATAGAAGCCGCTCAAAATCCAAAAGGCCAGAATAGCGCCACCTATCAACCCCAAGTTTTTCATGATGTTACCTGGCGAAAAAATATTCGGCGAACCGCCACCTGACCCATTACCGCCTTCGTTGCCGCCTTTGCCGCCACCAAAAAGTTTGCCTAATTTTTCTTGTAATGAACGAATTGCTTCGTCTAAATCCGGCGGCCCTTTCTGGTCCCCTCGACCACTCCAAGGATCTTTCTTGTCACCGCCTGGTTCATTCCACGACATATTTCTGCTCCGTAATTGGATTATTTATTGTTTTTGCGCTCAGGATGTTTTTGTTTTACTACAGACAACATCATTGGCTTGCGACTTAACTTGATACCCGCATTGTAACGTAATTAAACGAATTCTCATTGCTAAACTTCCCAATAATGCCAATTTAGGAATATCAGCGGTAATAAATTTTTTGATGCCGTCAATATAGGGATTACGCTATTTCTTCGGTTTTTACGGCATTTAACAACCCTAGGTATTTGTTATCTATCTCAATTATCAAATCGCTTCCACCTGAGTCATTAATATGCTCGTCAATAATTTTTGCGCAAGTAAATAATTTGGCCCTGATTTGGCCTTGATCCGGCTTTAGATAACACTTTCTTTTGTTTTTTACGGGCGCAAACTGTTCGGCCAGCACATTTAAAAGCAAGTCTATGCCTTGCCCTGTTTCAGCCGATAACCAAACACGCTGTGGGTTGCCTTCATCATCCCGGTCTATCCTGGGCTGCCCGTTCTCGAGTAAATCAATTTTGTTGAAGACCTCGATGCACCTGATTTTGTCCGCACCAATGTCGGCCAACACCTGATAGACTTCGGCAATATTGTCGTCCCGGTTTTCTGAATGGGCATCTATGACATGCAACAGTAGGTCCGCTTCGCTCGCTTCCTGCAAAGTAGATTTGAACGAAGCAACTAATTCATGCGGCAGATGCCGAATGAAGCCTACCGTGTCGGCTAACACAATCTCGATGTTATTGGGTAGGCGACAGCTACGTAACGTAGGATCTAATGTGGCGAACAACTGGTCGGCGGCGTAACTGTCGGCACCGGTTAATCTATTGAATAACGTGGATTTTCCGGCATTGGTGTAACCCACAAAAGAGATAGAAGGGATTTCGGCTTTTTTGCGTTTACTACGACCTTGATGGCGTTGTTTATCGACTTTATCCAGGCGTTTCTGGATTTGCTTGATTCGCAGGCCTAATAAGCGCCTATCCGTTTCCAATTGGGTTTCACCGGGACCACGCAGGCCGATACCGCCTTTTTGACGTTCCAAATGCGTCCAGCCACGGACTAGACGGGTAGAAAGATGCTTTAATTGCGCCAGTTCAACTTGCAATTTGCCTTCAAAGGACTGAGCCCGTTGGGCAAATATATCCAATATAAGGCCATTCCTGTCCACTACACGGACACCCAGAAACTTCTCGAGATTCCTTTCCTGACTGGGCGACAAGGCATGGTTGAACAGGACAATATCGGCAGAATGCGTTTCGACTGCAAGTTTAATCTCGTCGAGTTTGCCTGTGCCGACGTAGTATTTGGCATCCGGGCTTTTTCGGCTGCCCGTGATGACGTGCACGGGATTTGTCCCTGCCGATTTTGCCAGCTCTTTTAATTCGAGGAGATCTTCATGATGGGAATGTAGCGTCAAATGAACAAGGATAGCCCGTTCACCCGTATCTGGGCGGTCAAACAATTAGGCACCTCAATGGGGGTCTAACAGCAATCCCCTTGTTCTTCTTGGACATCACACGAGTAAGCAGGATTATTCCTCTGTATCAGGTTCGTCATCACGTACCATCCTGACATTTTTACCAGGGACTATAGTGGAGATAGCATGCTTGTAGACCATTTGGCTAACTGTGTTTTTTAGCATAATGACATACTGGTCGAATGAATCGACTTTGCCCTGCAATTTGATTCCATTGACCAGGAAAATGGAGACAGGGGTGTGCTCTTTTCTAAGTGCGTTAAGGAAATTATCCTGTAAGTTTTGACCTTTCGACATCCAATTTCTCCTTATATTTATTATTAACGATTATCAAACAAGCACTTCCGCTTGCCAGTGGGTTGCAAAGCCATACAGCGAACATCGTTCCGGCACATTTAATATTGGGGCTATCTTGCTAAAACTCAATAGCCATTGCTGACAATGGGCAATCTTTAGTAAAAGTCTTGATTGTAAATTAATGCCTAAGTTCAATTATGTCTTGATTTTTTACAATAGCAAGGGTTAATTATTACCCGTTTTGTAAAAAATTTTCAACCACTTCTATAAAAACTTCCGGTTGTTGGGCATGTATCCAATGACCCGTATTGGCAATTGTTGTGAATGTGGCATCGGGGAATAAGTGTAGTGTATCTTTTGATTCAAGGTAGTTGGAATCTGCGCCGGCAATGAAGGCTGTTTCCCCCGAAAACGGCAGCAAACTTTGGGTTCCCGGGAATGCGGCGATATTGGATGCCGTCCGCATAAAAATGTTCAGGTCAACTCGCCAACAGTAGTGCCCGTCTTTCAAGACTAGGTTCTGCAAAAGGAATTGGCGGTAGCCCAGTTCGGGAATACTTTCGGCAAGCAGTGTCTCAGCCTGCTTACGATTTTGAATTTCAGCCAAAGGCAAGTCGATCATTGCCTGGATGATGTTGTCGAAACGGTGTGTGTAACTTTTAGGGGCAATATCGACGACGATCAATTTACCCAGCCGCTCAGGGTGATTCAACGCCAGCCACATCGCGATCTTCCCCCCCATACTATGTCCCAGGATATGGGCAATTGCTAGCTGATGTTCATCCATAAACCGTAACACGTCTGCGGTCATGGTCGGATAGTCCATTTCGGGATGGTGCGGTGAGCTCCCATGATTACGTATATCCAAGACATAAACGCGATAGGTCGCCGACAATCTTTCGGCTATTTTTCGCCAATTGCGTGAGGAGGCAAAAAAGCCATGAAGGATGATGAGCGGAACCGGGTTATTTCGCCCCAATTCCTCATAAGCTAAAGCGACGGTTTCCATCAGGGAAAAGCTAACCTGTAAAATCTTAGGCATAAAAAAGGCTGTCGAATGACAGCCTCCTATTTGGCGTCCCCAAGGGGGTTCGAACCCCTGTTACCGCCGTGAAAGGGCAGTGTCCTAGGCCGCTAGACGATGGGGACTAAACTCGTTTAGTCTCAATGGAACTTTCTTTTATTGGTGGAGCCAAGCGGGATCGAACCGCTGACCTCTTGCATGCCATGCAAGCGCTCTCCCAGCTGAGCTATGGCCCCGCAACTCAGACCGCGCATTCTACAACAATTACTATTTAAGTCCAGAATTAATTTAAACCTTGCACGTATTTCATCGCCTTTTCCAGCCTTCTCAAAGTGGTTTCCTTACCTAGCAACGTCAAGGTAATGTCGATAGCAGGTGATGCACCCGAACCGCACACCGCCACCCGTAACGGTTGCGCAACCTTACCCAAACCCAAGGCCATTTTTTCGGCAAGGTTGATGACGCTTGTGTGCAATGGCTCGCGTTCCCAGGTTGGCAGCTTTGTAAATTCTTCATGAAGGTTTGATAAGACCTGTCTTGAATCCGCCGTAAAATTCTTTTTTGCCGCTTTTTCATCGTAAGCATCAAAATCCTGATAAAAATAAAGGCTGGCGGTCGCCATCTCGACCAGTGTTTTACAGCGTTCCCGTTGTGCGACCACAATATCGGTTAGATTCGGCCCTTTGCTAAGATCTATCCCGCGTTGCTTCATGTGCCAATCCAATTGCTGAGCAACTTGTTCGGGATCACTGTGCATGATGTAATGATGATTTAACCATAGCAACTTTTCCATATTGAAAGACGATGCGGCGGCATTGACTGATTCCAATTCAAAATAGGCGATCATCTCCTCAATCGAAAAAATTTCCTGGTCGCCATGCGACCAACCCAAGCGCACTAAATAATTCAACAAAGCTTCCGGGAGGTAACCTTCGTCACGGAACTGCATCACGCTGACCGCACCGTGCCGCTTCGACAACCGCGCACCGTCCGAACCCAAAATCATCGGCAAATGCGCGTACTTGGGTAATGACGCACCTAGCGCTTTAAGGATATTGATTTGCCGGGGCGTGTTGTTGATATGGTCATCACCCCGTATGACATGCGTTATGTCCATGTCCATGTCGTCCACCACCACCGTCAGGTTATACGTTGGCGAGCTATCCGTCCTGGCGATAATCAGGTCGTCCAGTTCCTTATTGGCGATGACAATATCGCCTTTAACTAGGTCATGGATAACCACTTCGCCGTCATCGGGATTCTTAAAGCGCACCACGCTTTCCTTGCCCGGCTGCGGTTCGGTCGAATGACGGCATTTGCCGTTATAGCGCGGCTTTTCCTTGTTCGCCATCTGTTGTTCGCGCAACTGCTCCAATTCTTCCTTGCTGCAATAGCAACGGTAAGCGTCGCCTTGATCCAATAGTTGTTGGATAACTTCCTGATAACGCCCGAAATGTTGGGTTTGGTAATAAGGGCCTTCATCGTAGCTCAAGCCTAACCAGTCCATGCCCAGTAAAATGGCATCGACAGACTCCTGGGTGGAACGTTCAAGGTCGGTATCTTCAATCCTTAAGATGAATTTACCATTGTACTTACGGGCATAAAGCCAGGAAAACAGCGCAGTACGTGCGCCGCCTACGTGTAGGTAGCCCGTGGGGCTGGGGGCAAAACGGGTTCTGACGGTCATTTTTTACTATGAATGATAATTTTAAGATTATTGAATGGGTAACGATGGTTAGAAAACAATCTTATAGGTTACCTTGGCATAGCTTATGATTCCAAATGATTTTGAACATCCATACCGCCATGCAAAATGCGGACGATTAAGATGTAATCGTGTAAATAATGAGATGTTTTCCATGGTATCCAATACGAACGGGTGGATTGAATTCATCCCTCTCCCGGTAAAGCAACGGATTTTCAGACAGGCATTGACATTTTTCCTTCAAACTTTCTGCGTACTCATCAGCTTGGCGTTCGCCAAAATTAACAAATCCGTAACGATAGATTTCCGCCAGGTCAGCTTCGGCCTTCTTGGAAAAAATATAGCTTGGCATTACAGGCCATTCTGTAATTTTAACTTAGCCGCGTCGATAATTTCATCAAAAGACTTATCGCTCTTCCCGCTTTCCAAACCCTCGGTAATGGCTTTTTGTAAGCTAACTAACTTATTCCGGTTTTCTTGGTCTTTACGGATTAAATCCCTGACATAATCGCTCGAATTGGCGTATGCACCCGTTTCCACCTGTGCCTGAACCCAATCTTTCATCGGATCAGGTATGGAAATATTCATCGTTGCCATTGACATCTCTCCAGATTTAGCATGAATCTTTGGCTCTATTTATGGCATAAATTGGCAAAGATTGCCAATTTATTTGGAGATAGCCTAACTTATCCGTTCGTGGTGAGCTTGTCATTCCAGTAGGGACATCCACCAAGGATGGCGGAAGTACGGCAAGCAAGCAGGAACTAGCGTCGCTTGCCGGAACCGTTGTACCCTCTCCCCTTGTGGGAGAGGGCTAGGGTGAGGGGTGAATAAGGTGTCGCTAACGCGACGATTGTTTTTAATGCCAGTTCCCGCACTGGCAGGCGGGMTACTTTTCTTTGCGCGGACAAAGAAAAGTATCCAAAAGAAATCCGCCCGATGCCGCTTGCTCCCTGCGTTCCTCAGTTTTGACGGGGGTTGCCGGAAGGGACTCCCTGTCCCTCCGGCAACGTGCGGCATCCCTGCCGCACCCCTTCGGGCAATCCCCGCCAAAACTTCCGGTACTCGGCGCGGCATAACGGGATAGGGTGGAAAATTGGGGAGTACTTGTGAACCCCAACAAATAATTAATCTTGGTCGTTGGGATTCGTTTCTTACCCCAACCTTGTGTCTCTCAAAGACAACGGGAAATAGCGTAATATTTGTTGGGTTTGTACCTCAGTCCAACATCTGGTTGTCTTTTACTTCCAACACTCCACCAGCACAGTCCATTTACGAGCTTCTTCGGCAATATCGGCATTACTCTTTTCACGCGAGAAAAATCCGCCGCCGGTTTTATACGATACATGGTTTGCGTCGAGGAATGCCTTAACGGTTTGTCCGTTAACCGCGAAATTGACATTTTGTCCTATTTGCCCGGTTGCTTGCGCCAGTTTTCCATCATTCAACTTCATAGACACTACGCCCACCACATTGCCTTTTTTATCCATTACTGGGCTCCCGCTAGAACCTGGTTGAATCGGCGCGGTAATTTGAATCTGGTTGGTGTTATTGCCCAGCCCGGTTAGTGCACTAAGGATGCCGGGCGTAAGATTGCCGCCAGATGAAAGCACAAAATTAAGTGGATAGCCGAACACGATAACGTCGTCGCCTTGGCGTAGCTTACCGGGTTCTGGATTCAAATTAGCAACGTCATTGCTCTTACCCGGCAGTTGTAGTAAGGCAAGGTCATTGACACTATCAGAGGTAATGACCTTCGCGTCATTATCTTGCCCCGCTACCTTAACTTCTGTGCAATCATTAATGACGTGGTAGTTAGTCAGCGCATGTCCATCATGGCTGAATATGAAAGCAGTTCCATTGCTTTGTTTACTGGGTGTAGCAGGTATTCTTGGGTTGTCATTCAGAGAAACAGTTTGGGATGAACGACGGCTTGATTCTGCTAAGTTATCCCCTTTCTTCCAGTTTGAGGCTAACTTCTGTCCTTCCGTGAGTTCAGCAACAGTTAGCTTTTCTTCTAGCTTATCGCGGTAGTTTTGCGCTTCAACATTCCCCTGCGCCGCAGCCAGATTAAACCAAGCATAAGCGCGAACTGTGTCTTTGTATGTAATTCTTCCATTGACAAAAATCACGCCTAGGTTGTATTGCGCTGCTGCAATCCCCTGTGCAGCCGCTTTTTGAAACAACTCTGCCGCCTTGATGACATCCTTGGGTACACCCTCACCTTCAGAATACATCAAGCCGAGGTTATATTGTGCTTCTGCTACCCCTTGCTCTGCCGCTTTTTGAAACCACTCTGCCGCCTTGATAGCATCCTTAGGTACACCCTGTCCTTCGGCATACATCGTACCGAGTTGGTTTTGCGCATTTGCTAACCCCTGTATTGCTGCTTTTTGAAGCCACATTGCCGCTTTAGCTTCGTCCTTAGGTACACCCTCACCTTCGAAATACATCCATCCGAGCTTATTTTGCGCTTTTGCTAACCCTTGCATCGCTGCTTTTTGATACCACTCTACCGCCTTAGAATCATCCTTGGTTACCCCTTCACCTTGGAAATACATCCAGCCGAGTCTGTATTGACCACTTGCTTCCCCTTGGATTGCCGCTTTTTGATACCACTCTATTGCCTTGCCGTTATCCTTAGTAACACCTTCACCATTGAAATACATCAAGCCAAGAAGGGATTGAGCAGGTGCAAACCCTGTTTCTGCTTCCTTTAAAGTTTTTTTAAACTCCTCTTCTGGAGTAAGCTTTTCTGACTGTATAAGAGGCTTTTCAGCTTCGCTATTCGCTCGTGAAGTTTTAACATCGCAACCAATCTGCGGCAACATAAATATGACTAACAACGTAATATTAGAAAATTTCATTATGCACCTTGAAATTGTGGTACTTCTGTTTTTAATTGTGAAGGGTTATAGAAGGTTATCGCGTTTTACGATTGTAATTAAAGTGTAGTGTTTTTCGGTAAAATTAACAGTTCAAGGATTCAGCAGTAGCTGACCAGCCCGGTTAGATGCGGTTCGTACTTCACCGTATTCTACCTAGCTTACGAGTTTTTAATTAGATCACTTAACCACGCTTCAAAGTCATTGTAATATTTTTTAGCATAAATTTTTGTAGGATATTTATTTAATTCCTTTTTCACTGCTTCGCGCTGACAAAAATTGAACATCTCGTTGTCAGTTGTTATTGCATCAACATAAGGAAAAAACGATGCTATATGCTGAATATCATGATGTCTGGAAACGCCGAAATTTTCACTGAACTTTTTTGGGTTTTGGCGATGTCCTTGCTTTTTAATCCAAAGCAGTTCAGCTTCCATGGCAATGCGAATTCTTAAAGAAGGACATAACCCAAGATTATCATTTTTTAGTAAATCAGACCATTTCATTAGCGCCGCATCTTCATCTAAACCTTCGACTACAGATTTAATAACTGGATAGAAACTCGACCTTGAAATTTGAGGGTATTGGAAAGAAGGAGTTCTTCCTGCGTTGATCTCTGAAATGATTTCTTCGCTTTGTAAAGTAAAATTTTTATCTTTTATAAAGTCCTTAATCCCTTGCTGTAAACCTCCCTTCCTAAGCTCTTGGATATGATGTAGACAATCACTCAGCTTGCAATTGTCAGGTAACTTTTCAACTTGACGGTCAAGATTGTCACTTATTGCCTCGTTTTGCTGTTCGGAAGATGTTTTGCTTGATTGATTCAGTCCATCTCTCCATGTATTTGTAGAAATAATATTCATCCCAACCATAAATTGATGCGGATTTTTAAGTCCAATATCAGTGTGTGGGAATGTTTCAAATGAATTCTTTTCAAGAAGCATTCTTCGAGTTTGTGCAATAACTACATTATCAAAATTTCCAGCGATGCAACCATCAGCCATGGAGTTTTGGAATTTCCATTGTTCAGTTTTTTGCTTTGAATGTTGCTCCGGGATATTTGATGTTTCATAACTATGGATATCTGAAACTACGAGGAAAATTTTCTGTTTTTGCCTGAGAAGCAATAGCTTCTCTTTTAACCTCTGGTTTAAATCTTCTTTAACTGTTTCAGAATATATATCAGAGAAAAATGATTGATCCAGGTATATGAGTTTTTTCTTGATTTCTGGAAGCGGGAAAGTAGTCCAAATGTTACATTTGGCACAACGTCCACGGGCTTCATTTTTATTCTTGTTCAGCAAAATATTAGCGGTGCTTAAGCTGGCTTGGCATTTGTAACAAATAAAGTTTAAGTTATGGTTTGTTGCCATTATTAACCCGGAGATGCTGTGAGGTACGAACCCCAAAAATCATTTATTGTTTAGCTTTATGTTGGGGTTTACTAGTTCCCCACAACCTACAACATCCCCCCGATCACCCGTTTTGCCGCGCCGAGTACCGGAGGTTTTGGCGGGAATAGCCCTCGTCAAAACTGAGGAACGCAGGAAATAAGCGGCATACGGGCGGATTTCTTTTGGATGCTTTTCTTTGTCCGCGCAAAGAAAAGTATCTCGTCCGTGGGTACGAGAGCCCACATTAAAATAACCGTCGCGGTAGCGACACATTAACTTTCACATCTCTGTGTTCTGGATTCCGGCAATCCCTGCTGGAATGACGATCTCACAAAATACGAAATTACAATATTGATTCCGTTCATGGTTCGACAAGCTCACCACGAACGGAATCAACTACCAGCCGTTCGTCCTGTCGAAAGACTTACTCAGAGATTTCATGAATCAAGCAACACCATCAAATGGTTAAACAAATCACTCAATAACCTTCACCCCCCCCATATACGGCAACAACACATCAGGAATATGTATCCGCCCCTGCCCGTCCTGATAATTCTCTATCACCGCAATCAAGGTCCTACCCGCTGCCAGGCCTGAGCCGTTCAAGGTATGCACTAATTCCGGTTTGCCGGTTTCTGGGTTACGCCAGCGCGCTTGTAAACGCCGCGCCTGGAAGTCCTTGAAATTGCTGCATGAGGAAATTTCCCGGTATGCGCCTTGTCCTGGCAGCCAGACTTCGAGGTCATAGGTTTTTGCGGATGAAAATCCGGTGTCGCCCGCGCAGAGCAGCATCTTGCGATAAGGCAGGTTCAGCTTTTCCAGGATGATTTCGGCATGGCGGGTCAGTTCTTCGTGTGCCCGGACGGACTCATCCGGCCTGACGATTTGGACGATTTCCACTTTCTCGAACTGGTGCTGGCGGATCATGCCGCGCACGTCGCGCCCATATGCGCCTGCTTCGCTACGGAAGCAGGGACTATGGCAGACGAATTTAAGCGGCAGATCTTTGGCATCGACAATGACATCGCGCACGATATTCGTCACAGGCACTTCCGCCGTCGGGATCAGGTACAACGCGGGGTCATCGTTGGCCTTGAACAAGTCGGCTTCAAATTTGGGTAACTGGCCTGTGCCGTATAAGCTGTCGGCATTGACCAGATAAGGCACGTAGGTTTCGCTATAACCGTGTTCGGCGGTGTGCGTATCCAACATGAGCTGGATGATGGCGCGTTGCAAGCGGGCAAGCGCACCATTCAAGACCACAAAGCGTGCGCCAGCGATTTTTGCGCCCAGCCCAAAATCAATCCGGTTGTGGATCGCCCCTAAATCGACATGGTCTTTCGGCGTGAATGTAAATTCGGGTACAGAACCCCAACGGCTGACCTCGACATTGGCCTCTTCGTTTTTGCCGTCAGGGACGGATTCATCCAGGATGTTGGGGATAATAGCCATCAATGCCGTCATTTCGTTTTGTACGACAGCCAATTCCGCTTCTGCCGTTTTCAGGTCATCGCCGAGATGCTGCATTTGATCCAAAATGGGCTGGACATCTTCACCTTTGGCTTTGGCTTGCCCAACCAGCTTGGAGCGGCTGTTGCGTTCATTCTGCAATTCCTGGGTTTTAACCTGCACTGCTTTGCGCCTGGTTTCCAGCGCCATATAAGGTGCGGGGTCGAACGCGAACGAACGCCTGTCCAGTTGTTGCTTAACCTTATCGAGGTCTGTCCTGAATAATCGGGGGTCTAGCACGGTATTTCCTATTCAATAAAAAACGGATAAAAAACGAATTATAGGTCTTTTGCGGCCACAAAACCCACCCATATCACTAATAAGCACAACACGGTATTTATGGCATAAGTGCCCAGCAATAAATTTATTTGGGTGGAAAATGAGTGGCCTTGGTCGATCAGGTACAAGGTGATGTACAAACCGGACAACACCAAGTACGTACCGATGACCACCGCCATCAGGGTGACAAGGCTGGGTTCTGGCAGCGTGGTTTTAGTTAAAACAAGGGCAGCCACGAAGCCGATGATAAAAGCGCCGATCAGGTTGATAACCATCAACGCATAAGGAATCGTGATGCCCTTCCAGCTTATTGCACCTTCTGACCAGAAAAACAAGCCGCGACTGCACAGCAAGCCCAACCAAACCGCCAGGATACAGGCCGTTACGCTGACAAAGATGTTGCCTGCCGCTTTCGTCAAACTGCCCTGCTCAATAAGGTACAAGGTTTCCAGGGAAAAGGTGGAAAACGTGGTGAACGCGCCGATAAAGCCGACCAGGATGGCGGCGCGGTAATCATGGGCAAACGTGATGCGCTGCACGACCAAGGCCTCAGTCAATAAGCCGAGCAGGAAAGAACCGATGATGTTGACCACCAGCGTACCGAAAGGAAAGCCACGGCCTAGCCATTGGTAAATGCCGGTTGACACCAGGAAGCGGAACACCGCACCGAATGAGCCGCCCAGTGCGATGGCTAGCAATTGATTCATCGGAAGTTCAAGCCTCCAAAATGCCCATGTTAATTATCGGGGAATTTAATAAAATGCTCGCGGTAATAACGCAATTCTTCAATCGATTCAAGAATATCCGCCAAGGCTTCATGCTTGGTCTCTTTTTTGAAGCCGTCTTTCAGGTTGGGCGCCCATCGCGCCGCCAATTCCTTCAACGTCGAGACATCAATGCTGCGGTAATGGAAATAAGCTTCCAGCTTGGGCATATATTTGACTAGAAAGCGCCGATCTTGCCCGATGGTATTGCCGCACATGGGAGAAATCCTTCCAGGCACCCAATCCTGCAAAAATGCAATGGTCATTGTTTCGGCTTCTTCCGCACTGATCTTGGATGCACGCACCCGATCAACCAACCCCGATTCCCCGTGATGTTTTTGGTTCCAGTCATCCATCGCTGACAAGGCGGCATTGGGTTGATGCACCGCCAATGCAGGGCCTTCGGCAAGGATATTCAGGTTTTTGTCGGTAATGACGGTCGCGATCTCGATAATCAAGTCGGTATCGGGATTCAGGCCGGTCATTTCCAGGTCGATCCATATCAGGTTTTGGGCATCTTGTGCCATTTGAAATTTCCGTTATATTAATTGGGCGATAGTTAGTGTAGCATTGGTTTATCACGGCACTTTGCTCTAAACACAGACGATTTTAACCCATGAACAGCTTTACTCTCATCTTTTTGATAGCTTTGGTTATCTGTTACGCTACCCAATTCTGGTTATCCAAACGCCAAGCAGACTATGTTGCCAGTCATCGTTCCGCCGTACCGGATGCATTCAAAGACCGAGTTTCCCTGGAAGCACACCAAAAAGCGGCAGATTACACCATCGAAAAAGGCAAATTGGGGACGATAGACAGCGTACTCGGCATTATCGTTTTGTTGGCGTTGACAGTAGGCGGCGGCATCAATGCGTCATTTGTATTCTGGGCGGCTCAGGTCACGTCGCCTCTGTGGGCGGGGATTTGCGCACTCGTCGCCGTATTCCTGGTTATGGCATTGATTGAAATCCCCATCAGCTTGTATCAAACCTTTGTTATCGAAGAAAAATACGGTTTCAACAAAAGCACCGTCGCGCAATTTGTCAAAGACCATCTTCTGCAATTGGGTTTAAGCGCAGCAATCGGCTTACCCATATTGGCCTTGATTTTGTGGGTGATGGACAGTGTAGGGTCGCTGTGGTGGCTGTGGGCATGGGCGATCATAATGGGGTTTTCCTTGCTGATGAGCTGGTTGTTCCCGACGGTTATTGCGCCCTTGTTCAACAAATTTACGCCAATGCAGGACGGTTCGTTGAAAGACCGTATACAGGGCTTGCTCGTCCGATGCGGCTTCAATAGCCAAGGCATTTTCATCATGGACGGCTCAAAGCGGTCTGGCCATGGCAATGCCTATTTCACTGGCTTAGGTAACAACAAACGCATCGTATTTTTCGATACCTTGGTGAATTCACTGGATGAAGAGGAGCTTGAAGCCGTTTTAGCCCATGAATTAGGCCATTTCAAACGCAAGCACGTCATCAAAATGCTGGTTGCGACGTCGATCATGAGCCTGATTGGTTTAGCAATTTTGGGTTGGCTGATCCATGAGCCCTGGTTCTATAACGGTTTGGGTGTAGAACAGCCATCTAATGCGGCTGCATTACTGTTGTTTATGCTGGTATCGCCGGTATTCACTTTCTTTATGCAGCCCATCAGCGCTTATTTCCAACGCAAATTTGAATTTGAGGCGGACGATTTTGCCGCCGCTAATGCCAAAGCCACCAAAATGATTAGCGGCCTGGTCAAGCTGTATGAAGAAAACGCCAGCACATTGACACCAGACCCTTTGTATTCGGCATTCCACTATAGCCATCCTCCCGCCGCCATTCGTATCGCCCATCTGGAAACCAAGATGCAGTCCGCATAAGCCATGAGCAAGCAGGGGCGAATGGTCGTTTCTAAGGAAAGTCCTGCGTCTGCATTATTTGAGGAAGGTGTGGTTATCGCGCATGTAGGGCAGGGGATCGCGGTTGAGCATGACGATAAAATTATCCTTTGCCAACCGTTGAGAAAACTAGAGACAGTGGCAGTCGGCGATAAGGTGTTATGGACGCTATCGGCCCCAGGCCAGGGACGGATCGAGTCCATACTGCCCCGTCGGTCATTGTTGGCAAGGCCTGCCAGGAACAACAAAATCCGTCCTGTTGCCGCCAATATCGATGCCGTTTTTGTCGTCATCGCCGTTGAGCCTTATTGCGATTTCTTGCTTATCGACCAATATCTGGCGGTTTGCGAGAACAGCCAGATCAATGTCGCCCTGATATTAAATAAGCTAGACTTACCGGTACCCGAAGCGCTGGAAAACGAGTTACGGATTTATCAAGAGTTAAGCTATCAGATACACAAGGTGAGCGCAAAAACAGGCAGTGGTTTGCCTGAATTAAAACTCGCCTTACAGAAGCAAACCAGTGTGCTGACAGGCCAATCGGGCGTAGGCAAATCTTCTATTACCAACGTGATAGTCCCCGATAAAAACGTAAGGACAAACTCGATTTCAGAAACGACCAAACATGGCCGGCATACCACCACAGCGGCAACGCTTTACCACATCGACAACGGCGGGGATTTAATCGACAGCCCAGGCGTGGCCATATTCGGGCTAGCGGACTTGAACCGGCAACAACTCGCCCAAGGTTACCGGGAATTCCAGCCTTTTATAGATAACTGCCAGTTCAATGATTGCAGCCATCACCAAGACAAAGGCTGCGCGGTGCGTGCGGCGGCGGAAGACGGCAAGATAGCGATGACTAGGTATCAGCGATTTTTGAAGCTAACCCAAAAAATGGGCGGCTAAAGGGATAATTGAAAACATGTTTTTGAAAAAACTATCCGGCTTAACCCAAAGCAACACAAAGGTCGGCTTTTAAGCCGTCCTTTGTGTGCTTTAATGCTTAGGCTAAACAGGAAAACTCTGCGTACTGACGACGACTAATAGTTTAAAACAGCAGTCGCTTTTTTGATGGTTTAGCTGAAAAAGGCTTTAATTTTTGCACAAATACCTTTCGCTTCTACCACGGCTTCCTGAACATCTTCTTTGAAGTCACCGATCAACTCGTTGAATTTTGCTTCCGCATCAACCTTCAATTCTTCCCAAGCCTCTTCGGTCGCATCGGCCAATTCGTTAAACTTCACTTCGCCTTCAGCAAATTTAGCTTTTAGGTTGGTAATTTGTTCCTCAATTTCTGGTTTAAGGTCTTCCACCGCCTCACTTGCTTTAGCTTCCAGTTCACCGACTTCCGCTTGCCAGCTATCCAATTGGGTTTTCAGTTTGGCTAAATATTCTTCTTTTGTAGACATCGTTGTGTGCTCCCAGGCTATAGATACGCCCACCAAAGTACAAAATGGCGGCCTAATTTAGGTTAATAAAATGTTATTATATTTTTTCTCTTTCCTACAACGTCCAGGCACCGCAACATAAACCTATCCACAGCAACTTTGACCACGGGCGTTACAATTAACGCAATTAGGCTTATGATCTAATGGTTATCCCATCCCATAAAGTCCGCTCATTAATCCTTGCTTGCACCCGGTCGATGATGTAATTCAGCATTGGCTTGATCTCAATTTCCGCCATCGCGTCCCTTAAAGATCTAACGATGGCCAAACAACATTGACATTAATGACTGGGCCCAAGTTTTACGGCGACAGCCTAAAATACCGTTTACAAAATACTATAAAACCTGGAAACATACAACTATATCCCAAACCGCACGGGTCGACTTTCCCCTTGGCGAGGAAAATCATAACCGCCAATAACAGATAGATTAAGGGTTAAGAAAACGGCGTATTAGGGTCTTGTTGGATTATTTTAAGGAATCTCCGGCTAAATCAATTCCGATCATGGCTTGACCGCTCGACCAGTTACGCCCATCACGAACGGAACCTTAAAGCCTTATCGTCCGTCCCGAACCTGTCGAAAGACGTCCTATAATTGACGACATTGGATTCACTGAATAAAGGGTATAATCAAGTCCAGGTGGAGTTTTCGTCAACTGTATACACAGGATTAGCCAAATGAAAAAAATGCCCTTGTTGATAGCCTTGCTTACCTGTTCGTTATTTGATGCCCATGCGGCAATGGATCATAGTGGGCATCGTGGCAATGGCAATGCTGCGATGGGAGGCGCTTCTTGTGTCCGCCCACAGTTGAGCAAGATGCAGCCGGCACATTTGTCAACCGTTGCACCGGGCTCGGCGTTTTCTTTTGTGGTGTCCAATCTCGACGACCCCGAGCAGGTCTCCGTACAAATCAAAAAGCAGGATGTTGACGTTGTCAGTGAATTTAAAGACCCGTTTTATGTGGTGAAAGGCAAGATCCCTGATTCGCTTCACAATACGGCTGCGCGGGTCGATGTCAAAATCGATTCCAAGATTCCGTCGTGCCGGGCTGCCGATGGCTGGCTGCTCAAGATTTCCGAAAACTGACCCAAGAAATAATGCCTGCGCCGAAACAAGGCCATGTCAACCCCTTCATTGGGCACACATTCTTGTTGGCCACACAGCCTGCCAGATTAGCATCAGGACCATGCCAGTGGTTTTTCTGATCCCCTAAATTCAATGGCTGAGTATCAAAAAGATAAGGCCCGCTTAATTACATGACATCTGTGCCATTACTGGCGACACATCAACACCCCGTTTGAAACGTATAATCTTTCGTTTGAAAGTGTCCGGTCATTTTAGCTGTCTCCACACGGGTTGTTCCTCATGGTTGGGCCATATTTAGGCATAAAACCCTATGATTAATGTCAATCATGGCTTGTCCAAGAACATTAATTAATGTTCCCCTTAAAAAATATCAACAAGTTTTTTTGACTTGAAAAGTTGTAACAATTGGTTTGTACAATCGGGTTGAGAGTCTTAGTTTCCTAAAAAGAACAGGCTATTTACCCCTAGTTACTGAAGCCTATGCAGAAGAAAAAAATCTTGTTTATCTGTGGTTCAATTAACCAGACCACCCAAATGCACCAAATTGCTAACGCCTTACCCGAATATGAGGCTTGGTTTACGCCTTATTATTCGGATGGTCTTGAAAAAGCGCTTTACCACGCGCGGCTTGCCGAGATGACCGTCATGGGCAATAAGTTGATCCAGCGCTGTCTTGCTTATTTGCAACAACATAATCTGCCTATCGACAACGGCGGCAGCCAATACGATTACGAATTAGTCGTTACCTGTTCCGACTTAGTGGTGCAAAGAAACATTCACCATAAGAAAATCATCCTGGTGCAAGAGGGGATGACCGATCCAGAAAACTTGGCTTTTCATTTAGTCAAGGCATTGCCTTTCCTGCCGCGTTGGATTGCCGGCACGGCAACAACAGGATTAAGTCAGGCCTACCAAAAATTTTGTGTCGCCAGTGAAGGTTATCGTGATTTATTTATCCGCAAAGGCGTAAATCCAGAAAAAATCTGTGTCACTGGGATACCTAACTTTGACCATTGTGCGAAATACCACGAGAATGATTTTCCGCACAAAAATTTCGTATTGGTCTGTACCTCGGACACACGCGAAACGTTCCAGTACGAAAACCGCAAAAAAATCATTGAGAATGCGTTAGCAGTTGCAAACGGACGGCAGCTTATCTTTAAGCTGCACCCCAACGAAAATTTTGCGAAAGCAACCCGAGAAATTAACCAATGGGCACCACAGGCCTTGGTCTATGAATTAGGTGGTGCCGAACAGATGATCGCAAATTGCGAAACCTTAATAACACGTTTTTCCTCAACGGTTTATGTCGGCATTGCATTGGGCAAGGAAGTTTATTCCGATTATCCGCTTGAAACCTTAAAAAGGTTGACACCTATCCAAAATGACGGAAATTCGGCCAACCATATTGCAAAAATTGTCCGTCAGGAAGTGGCAAGTGGAGTTATCCCAATACGGTATTCGAGACCCAGGTTGCTTCCGACTGAAAATTGGGCGCCGGTAGTCAAGCACTTTACCAACCGCATTCAACAACGGCTACGCCCGAATCCGTAAATGAAAATTCTCGTCATTATGCAGGCAAGGACAGGGTCGTCCCGGTTTGGCAATAAGGTGATGATGCCGTTGGCCGGGCAGCCGTTACTGTTAAGGCAGGCGGAGCGAATTCTGGCGGCGAAAACGCCGTTTGAATTTGTTATCGCTACAACGACCGATGCCGAAGACCAGCCCATACGTAAGCTATGCCAATTAAACGGATTAGATTGTTTTAGCGGGCATTCGACTGACTTGCTCGACCGACATTATCAAGCGGCGTTAGCCGGCAAACCGGACGCTGTCGTGAAAATTCCGTCCGATTGCCCGCTGATCGACCCTGCCATTATTGATAAGGTATTGAATTTTTATCTCGACCATCCCCAGCAATACGATTACGTCAGCAACTTACACCCGGCGACATACCCAGACGGGAATGATGTTGAAGTGGTGTCCTTTGCTGCGCTGGAATGGGCCTGGCTTAACGCCAAAAACCCTTTTGAACGGGAACACACGACACCTTATGTTTGGGATCAGCCGGGCCGGTTTCGGATTGGTAATGTCGAATGGGAAACTGGCCTGGACTATTCCATGTCGCACCGTTTTACGGTTGATTATCCAGAAGATTATGAATTTATCCAGGTGATCTACGAAGAGCTTTGGACACCGGGAAACCCGATTTTTACCTTGACCCATATCTTGGACTTACTGGACAGGAAACCTGAGATTGTCCGGATCAATTCACAATACAACGGCGTTAATTGGTATCGAAATCATTTGACTGAATTGTCAACTGTCACCCAATCCCAGACCAGAATTATCTAATGGAATTGCGACGCAAGCTTATGAAAAATTACCACGAACAGATGCAAGGAGAGTCCAAAGCCAGGGCTAACTCGGTCAAATTTAACGAGCTGTATCCCGTGATCGATCAAAGCAATGCGTTGTATCAACGCGCGACAGGGTTAATACCCGCCTATACCCAAACCCTGGCGAAAGGGCCGGGACAATACATCCATGGCATCGCGCCTAAATATTTAAAAAAAGGCAAGGGCTCGCATGTTTGGGATGTGGACGGCAATGAATACATCGATTACCAAATGGCTATTGGGCCCATATCGCTGGGTTATGGCTACGAGGCGGTCGATAGCGCGATACGAGAGCAATTGAACGATGGCATTACGTTTTCACAAATGCACCCGTTGGAAGTTGAAGTCGCCGAATTGATCCGCGATGTTGTCCCTAATGCCGAAATGGTCCGCTACAGCAAAACCGGTTGTGACGTGACCACGGCTGCTGTCCGGCTGGCGCGGGCGGCAACGGCTAAGAACAAGGTCCTGTGTTGCGGTTATCACGGCTGGCATGATTGGTACATTGGCGTTACCGACCGGGACAAGGGTGTTCCCTTATCCGTCAGTGAATTGACCTTCACCTTTAACTACAACGACATCGAATCGGTGGAAAATTCGCTGGATGACGATATTGCCTGCATCATTCTTGAACCGACCGTCTTTGAAGCGCCCAAGGACGGCTTTCTGCAAAAACTCCGCGAGCTCTGTACCCGAAAAGGCATTGTGCTTATTTTTGATGAGATGTGGACGGGATTTCGGCTATCGGTTGGCGGGGCGCAACAGTATTTTGGTGTCGATGCAGACTTGATTTGCTTTTCCAAAGCCGTTGCCAATGGGATGCCGCTTTCGATTTTGTGCGGCAAGCAGGAATTGATGCAGCTATGCGACAAAGATATTTTCTTCTTTACCACTTTCGGAGGGGAAGCGCTTTCGTTGGCGGCGGCCAAAGCGACGATCAATGAATTACGGTTGCACAATGTCCCCGGATTTTTAGCCCAACAAGGTAAAAAACTGAAGGACGGCTATAACGAAATCGCGCAGTCCCTGAATATGCCTTATACCGCCTGCAACGGGGCGGATGCACGGACGATCATTACCTTTTCCCATGCCACTGAAAATGCCTTGCTGATGAAATCCTTAGTACAGCAAGAAATGATTAAGCGCGGGATTTTATGGGGCGGATTCCACAATCTATGTTTTTCCCATACCGACAGCGACATCGATTACACCTTGCAAGCTTATGGCGATGTCTTAAGCCTATTGAAAAAAGCGGTGGATGAAAACAACGTCTCCGGCTCTTTAAAAGGGTTGCCTGTCGAGCCGGTATTCAGGAAAGTCACTAACTTTAATACCAAGCCAAAATTGTAATGGATCATTTACCTATGCCTAAACTTTTCTCGTTAGAGGGCAAAGTCGCCGTTGTCACGGGCAGTTTGGGGCTAATGGGCAAAAATCATTGCAGGGCGTTAGCCGAAGCCGGGGCGAATGTGGTTGTGACTGATTTAGACCAGCAAGCCTGTGACGTTTTCGCCAGCGAATTATCAATCGAATACTCGATAAAATCGTTAGGGTTAAGTTGCGACATCACCCATAAGGAATCCGTTGTCGAACTTAAAGACCGAATTCTCGAACAGTTTTTGAAAATTGATGCGTTAGTCAATAACGCCGCCATTAACGATATGTTTGAAAATCCGGCTGCGGCGGCAGAGCAATCCAAATTTGAGAATTATCCCTTGGAATTGTTCCAGCGTTCGCTGGATGTCAATATCACCGGCCTATTTTTATGCGCCCAGGTCTTGGGCAATGAAATGGCGAAACAAGGCTCTGGCAGCATCATCAATATTGCCTCCACTTATGGCTTGGTCGCACCGGATCAATCTTTGTATGCCCGTGCGGACGGCTCACAAAGCTTTTATAAATCGGCTGCCTATCCTGTCACCAAAGGCGCAGTCATTTCCTTTACCCGGTTCCTTGCCGCCTATTGGGGTCATCGGGGGGTCAGGGTCAATACCTTATCGCCTGGCGGCGTCGAAAATCACCAAGATCCATTTTTTGTCGCTAATTATGCAAAACGCACACCGCTGGGTCGAATGGCAGAGCCCACCGATTATCAAGGGCCTGTCATTTTTCTTGCTAGCGATGCTTCAAGTTACATGACGGGTGCGAACCTTGTCGTCGACGGGGGATGGACAGCGTGGTAGGGCAGGGGAGTCAATGAACAGCCAGTTAGACAGGAATGAAATTGTCAGCAGGGCCAAAAAAATCAAATTGGTGCTGACCGATAATGACGGCGTGCTAACCGACACGGGCGTTTATTATTCCGACGCGGGCGAAATCATGAAACGGTTCTCCATCCGGGATGGCATGGGCGTAGAACGCTTGAGGGATTGTGGCATTGAAACCGGCATCATGTCGGGGGAAATTTCAGGCAGCATTAAAACAAGGGCAGACAAATTAACTATTAAATATCTTTATTTAGGCATTAAAGACAAACCTAAAAAGCTGCTCGAAATCCTGGCCAAGACAGATTTTAAACTGGAAGAAATAGCTTACATAGGGGATGACTACAATGATTTGGACGTGATAAACACGGTCAATCAAAAGGGACTGACTGCAGCACCGCAAGATGCAATGCCGAAGATAATCGATGCCGTTATCTACCGTTGCAAGACGAATGGCGGGCAAGGGGCATTCCGTGATTTTGCGGAATGGATTATTGCCCATCGATACTAAGTAATAACTCATTTTTAAGGATCACAATGAATAAGATAAAAAATGAAGTAAAAGTAGGTTATCGTTGGGTTGGCGATCAACATCCGGTCTACGTCATTGCTGAAATCGGCATCAACCATAACGGTGATATTGATAACGCACGCCGATTAATTGAAGGTGCGGCAAAAGCGGGTTGTGATGCAGTCAAGTTCCAAAAGAGGACACCTGATTTATGCGTACCTCCAGACCAACGGGACATTAAGCGCGATACCCCTTGGGGCGTCATGACGTATATCGAATATCGCCATAAAGTCGAATTCAATAAGGCCCAATACACCCAAATTGACAGGATCTGCAAAGACCTCAAAATTGACTGGTTCGCTTCCTGTTGGGACGAAGAAGCTGTCGATTTTATGGAACAATTTGATCCGCCCTGTTACAAAGTTGCATCCGCTTCATTAACCGATGCGGCTTTATTGAAAAAGAAACGTTCGACAAAGCGGCCTATGATTGTATCTACCGGTATGTCTACGATGGTGGAAATCGAGGCGGCTATTGAATTGATTCGGTGTGAGAATTTATTGATAGCGCATTCCACATCCACCTATCCCTGCAAAACCAGCGAATTGAATCTACGGATGTTGCACACCCTAAAAACGCTATATCCCAACGTCCCTATCGGATATTCCGGCCATGAAACGGGTTTGGCGCCCACTTGGGCAGCCGTGGCGATGGGCGCTTGCTTTGTTGAGCGGCATATTACCCTTGACCGCGCCATGTGGGGATCGGATCAGGCGGCTTCGGTCGAAATCAGCGGCCTGGAACGCTTGGTTTCCAATATTCGCGACATTGAAAGCTCACTGGGCGACGGTATCAAAAAAGTGTACGACAGCGAGTTGGGACCTAAGCAGAAGCTACGCCGCGTCAATACCTTAGAACTTGACGAGAGTGTTGACTTAAAGGTGTGGAGCATTGCTTAATCTAACAGGGAAGTCGCTAGAGGCATCGTATGGTGAAGTATTGGCCATTGACGGCGGGTTTCCTCAGCCACAAGGCTGCATCCCTATCACGCTAATTTAGGGAATAAGCCTTTCAGCCCACCCGCAATAAATTCAACGGCTAGCGCCAATAAAATTAGCCCCATCAGTCGAATCACAATATTGATTGCAGTTTGGCTCAAACGCTCAGTTAGCCAAGGCGTTGCCCGTAATACACACCATAAAATAGCGGCAACGGCAATAATATCAAGGCTTATCATAAAATAGTGCTGTAATCCGTTGCCCTTATGGGCGTAAAGTATGACCGTGCTAATCGCACCAGGGCCTGCCAACAACGGGATTGATATGGGCACAACGGCTCGTTGCCTTGTTTCGCCTTCTTTCGCTTCTTCCTCGTTGCGGACGGTTTCACTGATTTTGCCTTGTAGCATTGACAGCGACATCAGCATGAGCAGGATTCCGCCGCTCACCCGGAACGAGTTTAGGCTGATACCGAAGAATTTCAGCACCTCTTGCCCAAGATAAAGTGCCACCAACAATACCGTAGTGACCGACAACACAACGGTTCGGGAGATTTCTTTCAAGTCAGATGTCTTGTCCCCTTCCGTCATTGAGAAAATGATCGGCATTGCCGCCAACGGATCGACGACAGCCAATAGGGCAATAAATATTTTTAGATAATCGGTATATTCAAGCATAATGCTGGCTTCCAAGATTCCTATGTCCCAAGGTTACAGGCTTATTGCCTGCAACGGCAAGCTCTTGTGAAAATGAAGCATATTGCATTAAAGCGCAAGCCGCTTTTTACTTTATGGGCAAAATCGGATATTGATTCCAGCTAATAATCGATTTAATAGGCGGAGGATTACGGGGACGATTTATTCTCATGACTGACAAACCAACTGAATTGCCTATGTTAGGCTGGCGTGAATGGGTGGCCTTGCCTGATCTGGGCATCGCCCAAATTAAAGCCAAAATCGATACGGGTGCGCGGTCGTCTGCGCTACATGTCGTTACCCTTGAGCCCTACCAGAAAGGCGGCGAGAATTGGTTGATGTTTACGGTGCAGCCTAAGCAAAAGCAAGGCGATTTTCTTACTGAATGCCATGCCCCCGTCAAAGACCGGCGACTGGTTTCGGATTCCGGTGGGCATAGGCAACTCCGTTATGTCATTGAAACCCAGTTAAATTTCGGTTCGCACCGGATACAAGCGGAGATTACATTGACCAACCGGGAATCTATGCGTTTTCGTATGCTACTGGGCAGGACCGCCATGAACACGCATTTTATTATCGACCCCAATGCCTCTTATTTGCAGGGAAAACCAGAGCCGATCAATAAAGTGAATCCCTGAAAATACCCGCTACGGATAAGGACTTTGTGAATTTTTAGGAACTCCTTAATCCGAGGGGGGCACACTGGCAAAAGATTCCCGTCAATGCCTTCATCCGGCCTGTTGTTTTTTCGCTTTCTTCTCAAGCACTGACAAGGCAAACGCATAGGCATCAGTAAAATCGATCAGCGCAGCCTTGCTTCCCTTATGGATTTCCTCAAACAAACCAAATTGGGTCTTGTATTTTAAATTGCCGATAGCCATGGGCCCGATACTGCGGAAGCTGCCGTAGGCAAAGTCAACGGCTGCGCCTAAATCATTCAAATTTACCCCCGTTACGCCGCTGGGAGGTACGGCGTTGGTGTCCGCTACCACCAGTAATTTTTTGGCATTGTTCAAATGTCCTTCCAGTATGCGTATGCCCGCTTTTGCAGCGCAGACTATCACATCAGAGTTTTCGATTTCTTCCGTTTTTTCCTTATTGGTTTGGGTTGAAACCCATTTCACATCAGTTTGATAGCGTTCGCAAAAACTAATGACTGCCCGCTGCTCATCTTCAGCGACTAATTGGCACAAGCTAACGCTAGCGCCTTGTTTCGCCGCCAGGATTGCCACACAAGTGCCGACAGGGCCTGTACCGAATATAGAAACCTTGCATCCGTTTAAGCTCTTGCCATGATGTTCTTTAAGCACCTGATCGACCAGTGCGACAACACTGGCCGACGTGGTATAAGCGCCATTAGGATCAGCAAAAACGCCCACTTCAAACGGGCCGACCATCGCCTTTTTGGCGCTTTGGAACATATCTGTCGCCAAATGCACGTCGCGGCCACCGATAAATATGCCCGTGTCATTAAAGCGGCTAGGGGGGCGGCAAAAAATCGCATCCTGTACAATGGCGGTCACTTGTTTCGGGTCTACGTTTGTGATCGGCAGGATAATATCAAAGCCCGCATCAGCCGCCATCGTTACATCAAAGGGGCTAATGTTTGCGCCGGGAGTTAGAAAGTACAGGATTCTTTGCGACATTGGATGTTTACCTTGGTGGCTGTGTTAGAACAAACCAGAAATATAGTCGATAAACGCCAGATTGTCGACATTACGACTATATGCCACGCAAGTCGCTATCCCTTACCTTTCTTGGTCGTCTTGTCGCCACCGTAAAGCTGATAAGCCCCAAATACCATTTGATGCGGCCTACCGAGTTTTTCTTTGGTAAAGTCGATGGCGATTTTCTCGTTTAGCTTTTTGCCGTCCCAATCGTAGGCTTTGAAGAATTGCTCGTTGTCTTTGCCTTTTTTGTCCCAGTTTGCCAGTAGCGAGGAAGTAAAGTAGATGCGTTTGCCGTCCCAGCTTGAGGATACCATGTTCACCTGTGCGCCGATTTTATGTTCGTACACTTGTTTGGGCTTGAACGGATCGGTGATGTCAAAGGCGCGGGTCGTGCCGTCCATGAAAGTGTTTGCCCACAATAATTTGTCATCGCTAGCGATGGAAATGTCCACGGGCAGCGGGATTTTGGCGGGGTCACCGATGTCAGCGACATCCTTGGCTTGCCATTCACCTTTTTTGTCTTTGTGGATAAGCCAAATTTTTGAGGTTAAAGCGGTGCTGGTGAAGCAATAGTCGTGTTTTTCGCCCCAGGCGCAGCGTATTTCTAATGGCGCGCCGGGGACGTCAAACACTTTTTTCGGCTGTTTGGTGTGTAAATCCCATTGCACCACGGTATTGCCGAAGCGTTTCATCGCTTCAGGATCAGCCAGCATTTTGCCGAAATCCATCATATAATTCGACCAGCCAGTGAACGACGAAGTCAGCATCAAGTTATTGCGTGGCATCACGCGCAGGTCATAGCCGTAGCCGTCGGCGTATTTCCCGGTTTTAACCGCGCCTTGCAGGTCGCTGTCGGTCGGCATCCAGTGGGTGTCGATGTATTTGCCGTCGTTAGTGTATTCGACCAAGCCGGTGCGCCCGCCGTTATCTTTGTTGTTGGATAGCCCCGTTAGGATCATGCGTCCAGGCAACGCATACGTGGTGTGTGGGCCAACGACGCCGCCGCTTTTGGCTACCAGGTCGGTAATGGTGTTAGTCAAGGTCGGTTTTGCGGGGTCGGTATGGATGTCGAACACGAATACTTTGTTGGTATCCAAACCTGCCGCCCAAAGATATTGCCTATCATCGGTTACACCTGAATGATGCGCTTCATTACGCCCGCCGACTGATAAAGTATTGACGACTTTACCGTAAGTCTTCGATTTCGGGTTGACATCAACTGTCACGAGCTTATCTTGTTCGTCGCCCAAGCCTTCTATGCCTAATGTCCAGATGTAGACAAAATCTTCCTGTCCGGTGATTTTTGGCGCATAAGGCGATAGGCAGGTTTCATCGGCGAGCGCTGAATGGGTGGTTATTCCGCTCAAGGCTACGGTGCTTAAAGCCACCGCGCATATAGTCTTTAACTTGTTGCTCAGGTTTGGTGTGTTTGCTTTCATGTTTTCCTCTCTGATTTTGTAGTTATTTTATTTAACGATGGAACCGATAACGTCAATCCTTTGTTTCCAACGCTCCTGATGGGCATTGGCAGACAATGTCCTTAACCTCTGCTTCGCTAGCTTTAGATGGGTCAATGACAAATTGGCCGTCTTCAATCCTAAACACGTCAGGTAAGGATTTAACGCAAACCCCAGTATGACAACATTTGTTTTCATCCCATGTCACTTGCATGGCGTGTCCCCTCTGGGTTAAAGATGTCAATGCGGTTAACTTTCACCGGTGGTGGGATCGATAATCGTTTTAATCTGAGAAATTTTATTCGCCGGGAAACCGCCTTGTTCGGCATGTGACCTAACAGTCGCTTCATCCGGCGCGATATAAACGCAATAGACCTTATCATCGGTCACATAGCTTTCCAGCCATTGGATTTGCGGTCCCATTCCGCGTAGGACGCCACAGGATTTCTGGGATATAGCTTGCAGTTGGTCGGGTGTCAAAGCACCAGCACCAGGTATTTCTCGTTCTATAAGGTATTTCGGCATTTCGTTCTCCTCTAATAAAATACGACCAGTCGTCTTTAATGTAATTACATCACACTTTGAAATAATCATCCAGTAAATCATGGCAACATTGCTTTAATGGCTCAGCCGTTTGCTCTATCTTCATTCGCAGCAATGCGCCTTGCCACATATTTACCAATAAATCCGCCATCTCATCGGCAGATTTATCCGTGCGGATCGTGCCTTCCTTTTGCGCTTTTTTCAGTCCGGCAGCGAGTAAACCTTGATATCGTTGGATCGCCAACTGCAAGGATTTCTGGCAGATTTCGCTGGTGTCGCCGATTTCTCCCATCAAGTTGCCCAGTAGGCAACCACCCTTAAAGTTCGCTTTTTCCAGTTCGACAATCAATTCATTGAAATAATTCTTAAGGGCAGTCAAGCCATCGCATTCAGGGTGTTGAAGGTGGCTATCGAGTTGTATGATGAAAGGCTCGATGTAATACTGGATGACCTCGGCAGCATAACTTTCTTTGCTTGCAAAGTAGTTATAAAAAGATCCTTTAGGGATTTGTACAGCATCCAGGATTTCTTTAAGTCCCGTACCATGATATCCCTGTTGCATCAATAGTTGTACCCCTTGGGCGAGGAGGTTTTCTTTGTTAATTTGTTTTTTAGGCATCATCACGGATTTATAATACGACCGGTTGTCTTGATTTGTCAAGGTAAACCAAATAATCAACACAATAATTTATATCTTATTGTTATTTAAATAAATTGTACATCCTGCTTTTACAGTTTCAGATAGGCGCAACAAGCAAATTATCATGTCCTTATTTGAAGAAGCCCGTTCGAAAAGATATTTTTTCACATAGAGGTATTAAGACATTCAGCCAGGATATTGATTTATGCGGCATAACTATGCGCCTTAGGGTGCGACAATTTGTCACATACCAACTGCTGGGAAATGACGTTAGACTGTTACCGACTTTTGTGGGTGTTCACGTCCTGCAGCAGTTGGTATCCTTCCTCTCTATAAAAGCGGGCTGACGTTGAGTCCGCATTTTTTTCAACGAGGCGAATATGAAACAACATCGCACGGCTTCTAATAGCCAACGAGAATCTCAGATCCATATCGATAAGGGTAGCGCTTATCATCAAGCAGGCCGGGCTACCGCCATTTATCTGGGCAATAAACTAAAACGACTACCGGCTGTGCATTTTCAAATCATCATTACGCAACAAGATGAAGAGGGGCAACACCTCTCGCGCTTACAGGACAAATACACTGCGAAAGTTGAAGGAGGTCGATTAATACAGAGTTTGCCGTTATCGTTTTCGGGCCTTACTCAGGATTTTTCCTGGCAACAGCAAGAAGAGTTTCGCAGCGCTTTTGAAGCGGATGTCATCAATGTTTTGGCGGGATCGTTGGCAGAAGCCAAATATATAGCATTGCGGGATGATGAAGTTTTTAATGCCAATCTTGTCAATATTGCTGCACTGCGTTTTTATGGTGGCAATGCTGATATTGAGCTGATTACGGACTACATGGAATGTTTTATGCCAGACAAAGCCGAACGCGACAGAAAACTGATAGAGCTTTTTTTGGCGGCTTTCAGCTTTGTAAACAAGCATTCAAACTGGTACGCCATTGCGGCACTCGCGAAATATATCCGCGATCAGCCTAAAGCAGTCATCGGCTGTGAGGAAGTTATGGCATTGCTTGAATCGCGTTTGGCGGCATAGTTAAACGAGTATTCGATTAGAATCTAGCGCAACCATTACATGGCGCTAACTCATTGTTATTTGTGTTATTATTTGAATAACCTGTTTTTACATATTTTTGGTTAGGTAACAACCACATCGTTTTCGTGCTCACCGACCGTACTCGACACTGAAAGTAAATTTATAATTTTTGCCAAAGAAACCATTCAAATTGTATTCCCTTCCCAATAGGCATCGTTTCAAAGACCAAATCGCTTAGTCCAAGATGAACATCAGGGTCGTCTGTGATTCTTGCACGCTGTATTTCAAACCAGGCCTTTTATCTGATTCCCTGCGTCAGCCAGCCTCCTTGATATGATTACATTGGCTAGGTAATCATACCAATAGCAACCATCAAGGTTTAGAAATATACTTTTTATCAACTTTTAAAATATGGGGAAATAGACGCGTCGCATGAGGCGTGAATATTCCATCCTCACTCATTTTCAATAAGATCATTTCATATATGAATACTGAACTTTCGCAACACTCACAACGGCTTTTGCCTGTATTACAATATAATTTAACGAATCTGCAAGCAACGCCAAAGCAGCGGATAACCACGCTTAGGGTTGCCTTACGAAAAACAATCGAATTTCTGAACGAACCCTATGTCAGACTCAGGTTAGAACAGCGCGGAATCAATGTTGACGAGAAACTTTTGAAACTTAGAAGTGAATTTTTGGCATTAACTAAATATCCAATATATACAGAAGATGATGCCGAAATCACTATCGAACATTACGAAAATTCACCAATAGAATTTATTGAATTCACAAGGGTTATTTTAAGCCCCGATAATTTCTGCCTTGAGTCACCCCACATTACTACTGAAGTAATCGACGAAAAAGTCTGACGGTTTAATAAACGGATTAGAGGCTAATACCCGAGGGGACTTCGAATTGAAGTAGTGTGGAAGCCTCCGTTTATTCAACCCAAATGATCTATGACCCCCATTCATCAAATGATTGCCTAACCACTGATAGATGAGTCTCATGACAAAAAACCTCTTCCTATTGGGTTAATGAATTTTTACTCAGTTGATTTTTTACTGAACAGGATTGATGTCGTTATCGCAAAAAGCTACAGGATAGCCGGTCAAACGAGGAATTGGCAGTACTTCGGCATCAAAATTGGAATAGAACTTTCGTTTTTTTGAGGTTTTCTTATTTTTTTGGTTCGTTGGAATTCAGGATGATTTTGGGCTGAGTTATGCAGCGGTCTTCTACTGGGAACGGCATAAACATGGTAATCCTGGTCGTGCTTTTCCTCGATACGGCTATATTATAGCAACACAAAATTATAGTAACGTACTGATATGATAAGGAATGGTAAATTTTTAGGGTTATGGCGCACGACCCAGTATCAATAAATTTCTTGACAAATAATTCGCATTATGAATAATTAACGTACCAAGTCAGTTTTTTCTTACCAAACCGTTATTCCAATCTATCAAAATCAAAGGAGTGGGGATGTATACACCACGCAGGTTCGGGCTAGTATTCGAGTTGATTCGCCTTTCCCATCTGACGATTGCTAATCCAATAACATATTCAAATTAAATCGGGAAAAAGCAAGCTTTTGCAGTTGGCTACGACCCTGATTGAAGAACCATTGGCATAGCATCAGCCACTTCATCGGAAGAATCCGCAGCCTTACTGGAATCATTGGCAGTCAGATTGCTAATGCCCCTTATGAAGAATGTTAGAGTCTAAGTTAGATTTTTGTGTTGCGTCCGAAACCAGGTTGAGCGATGGCCTTGTATGCTAATCCTGGTTTGCAGAAATTCCGGTATGGCCGTTTCTCAAACACCCTAGCATCTTGATACGGCTTATTTTTTATTTAAAAATTAACGTAAAACCAAGGGGATCCATATGTTATTTTCAGGCAACAAAATATTAAAATCCCGTATCGAAGAGGCGGTGAAAATCGTCGATCTGATGACGGACGGCGAACTTATCGGCCACATCGACACATCAGGCAATGATCCGGTCGTCCCACTCATGCAGGCATTGAAAAAAAAGCCGTTAAGATAGAACAGCGGGCTTTGGAAGGCCACCGTCACATAAGCACATCAACACTCTTCGATAAGGAGTTCAGCAAAGTGATTGGAGGTATCCAGGTTGGTAAACTGTCTACTCGAATGGGATTAGGTAATCTGCCGGATGGTTTATACCGAACGACTGCGGAAGGTGTCAACATGATACTCGATGCGTTGACGGAGCCGTTATTTATGTTAACGGATTATGTCCATAATATTGGAAAGGGCAATTTACCGCCTAAGATCACCACTAACTACAAAGGTGATTTTAACACCATTAAGGAATCCCTCAACGCCACCAATGACGTATTGGCTGGGCTCATAGCCAGCAAGGGTGCATTAAACAACGTCAGTACAGGGATCATGATCGCCGACACCGACCGGGACATCACCTATGTAAACAAGTCCGTGCAAAAGCTGCTTAAAGAAGCTGAAACAAGCATCCGCAAACAGTTACCGAATTTCAACGCCGACAACTTGGTTGGTGTCAACATCGACTGTTTCCACAGTACTCCGGAGCACCAAGCGCGGCTACTGAAGAACCTGACATCCAGCCACACTGCCATGTTGGAAATAGGTGGCCGCAACCTGCAGGTGACTGTCAACCCCGTCATTGATGGTAATGGCGCTGAGTTAGGCACCGTAGCGGAATGGGTAGACATGACAGCCGAATTAACGCACCAAGCGGCAGAAATTGCAGCCCGTGAGAAGGAAGAGAAACTTTCTGCCGAAAATTCCCGCATCCGCATCGCCTTGGACAATGTTTCCACCAACGTGATGATGGCCGACAACGAACATAACATCATTTACATGAATAAATCCATTGTCGGCATGTTGACACAGGCAGAGGCTGACGTACGCAAAGCCTTGCCGAGCTTCAATGTTTCCCGCCTAATGGGCTCAAACATAGACCAATTTCATAAGAAACCGTCGCACCAACGAGGCATGTTGACCAGTTTCACCAGTACCCATCGTACCCAGATCCAAATAGGTGGGCGTACTTTCTCATTGGTCGCCAATCCGGTAATTACCGAACAGGGAGAACGTTTGGGCTCGGTTGTCGAATGGAATGACCGTACCAATGAAGTCGCCATTGAAAGCGAAGTCGCTGATATCGTAAACGCTGCTGGGCAAGGCAACTTTACCAAACGCATAGAGTTGTCCGGAAAGGAAGGCTTCTTCCTAGCTTTGGGCAAAGACATCAATACGTTGATGCAAACCAGCCACGTAGGCTTGAGCGAAGTGATGCGAATATTGGACGCCTTATCGCGGGGCGACCTCACCGAAAAGATCACCAATGAATACCAAGGGATGTTTGGCCAATTAAAAGACGACTGCAATGTCACCGTGGCAAACCTGTCGAAATTGGTTTTGGATATCAAGTCCGCTGTGGAAGCGATTAACACCGCAGCCAAGGAAATTGCCTCTGGCAATACCGACTTGTCCCATCGCACAGAACAACAAGCGGCCAGCCTGGAAGAAACCGCCTCCAGCATGGAAGAGCTGGCCTCCACGGTCAAACAGAACGCTGACAATGCGAAACAGGCTAACCAAAGAGCCTTGGAATCATCGAATGTGGCGATCAAGGGCGGGAACGTTGTGCAGCAAGTAGTCGGCACCATGAACGCCATCAATGAAAGTGCCGGTAAAATTGTTGATATTATTAGCGTAATTGATGGCATTGCCTTACAGACCAACATCCTGGCCCTAAATGCAGCGGTTGAAGCGGGCCGTGCAGGTGAACAGGGGCGCGGCTTTGCGGTGGTGGCGAGCGAGGTGCGCAACCTGGCGCAACGTTCGGCGGCGGCAAAAGAAATCAAGGGCTTGATCGGCGATTCGGTCGAAAAAGTAAAAGACGGCAGTATGCTGGTCAGCGAAGCAGGCAAGACCATGGACGAAATTGTGGTCTTGGTCAACCGCGTCACCGACATCATGTCTGAGATCGCATCGGCTTCGGCGGAGCAAAGCTCAGGCATCGACCAGGTAAATCAAGCCGTGAACCAGATGGACGAGGTGACGCAACAAAACGCCGCGCTGGTCGAGCAAGCATCGGCGGCCGCCGAATCCTTGGAGGAACAAGCTGATATGTTAACCGAGACGATGGCGCAATTCCGCCTTGATTCGGGCACCGGGCTGTTGACAGTGCTCCGCCCTGTTAACAGCCCGAACGTTGTTCAAAAGCCAGTGCCACGCCTTATTGCAAATCCAGAAACACCTAAAAGTAAGGAAAAACCTGCCAAACCTCTAGATAGCGATGGCGCGTGGACGGAGTTTTAAACAGGCGCAAGGAATCAAGATAATTTCTTCATTGGGAATAGGTAAATGGAACTTCGTGTTCAAACGCTTTACGAGGTGGTGCAAACAAGGTATTTTGTTGTAGTACGAGAGGTTTGGTGTTGATAATGGTTTGTGCGCTTCTGGTTTTGCCGACGTTTAGTAATAACCGAAGGGGATCATTGTCGAATAAGCATTGGCTTATCTACTTTTCCACACAGTTTTGCGATTATGACACTGGATTTCAGGAGGGATTTTTAGGCATTTTTCACACGATAATGCGACTTGCCTAAACTAGGGAGTCCCTCAGTGAAAAATTAATAGTTAATTCTCGAATGTAGCATGGCGAGCAGTTTTAATTAAATATCGCAAAAATTTTCCGGCTATCAATTCACGTGAATCAATTGATAGCCGTCAATCTTGCTATTCCACGAGACAAACACGCCTTGCTTATTGTTCAGCAGGAATGGGAAGTCTGCTTCTGAATTGAGTCTCCCAATGGATTTTGCCGGCAACCACGTCACGCCAGCATCATTGGAATGCATTACCTTAAGCTGTGTTTGTTTGCCGTCAAATTCTGTCCAAGTCAGGATAATGTGCTGGCCTTGCGCCAGAATATCGGGGTGGCTGGGCAAGTTTTTCAACTCACCGAAAGCTAATGGGTTTGAAAAATGTTGTCCTTCATCAGTTGAATAGGCATAAAACAAACCTTGCCGGACACTACCTTGGGTAAACCAAGCAATGTGGTATCTGTCGTCTTCGCTGATGGCAAGAGCCGGGCCGTGTTCAGGACAACCCTCGATAACCCAGTTGTCGAACGTGACGCGCCAGGACAACGGTTCTTTGTTATCTGCTTGGATTTTTAACAAGCCGTGGTCCCTAATTCCGACCGGATAAATAAAGCGCGTAAACAAGACGGCTTGGTTAGCCTTGTCAAAAGCCGTAGCAATACGGCAGCAATCGCACAGGGTATCGGACACCTTTCGTGCAGGGGTGCTCAGGCCCGTGTTCCCGTCTATAGTGGTGAAGTATATGGCGTTTCCTGCCTGCCGCCAATCGGTGCGGTTGCGCTCATCGTGCCAAAACACAAAGACTTTATCCTTACGATCCACTCCGAATCGGCCTTGGAAGGTGTTGGCGTCAGCGGCATTGTCGCTTAGCGGCGCGGGCGCAGAAAAGTTGCGGCCTTCGTCCTTGGAGACACTATAAAAAATAGTGGATGGCTGGTTGCTTTCGGCGGCATAAATTATATAGATATGTCCAAGCCGATCAACAACTATGCCCGGCCTGTTTTCACCGCTTACCTTGATTTGTTGGGATTCCTTATTGATACGGACAGGTGCGCTGAAAGTTTTGCCTAAATCTGACGAAACATCGACATAAATAAAATGCTTTTCTGGCACAACCCGCCATAAGCGGCCGTCAGGGCCAAATGCCGCAGAAACATACAAGCCTCCTCCATCGGGATAATGGCTGTAATTTGTTGTCCCCGTGCTTAAGCGAACTTGATTTGTAAGATTGCAAGAGGAAATTAACGGCAATACCAAACATGTCAATAACATGCATTTCAACAATTGGCTGCCGTGTTTAAAAAGTCGTACCGAAAAACGGCTTTTGAAGCCTACAGCGAATAAGTGAATGGTTGTTTCTGTCATTTTAGGGTTTAAGTAACCTGTTGTTCGAAATTTACGTATTTGACTTAGGGACTTGTATCTAAATGTATGGCTCAATTCGAATATCTACGCCTATTTGAATAACGGCAAACACAGCACTTTGGGGGGTTGGTACCTGCGTAAGTCAGTGGACTTTTAGTGTGTTACGATTAAGTAAATATTGGCGAGTGCATCTGGGAAGCGAGCTAATTTCTTCAAAAAAATGCTAAAACGCTCTAAATAAAGATCACACTAATTCGATTGAATGCAAGTGTTGCGGTGATACCGCAATAGCAATAACTGGTTAGTGCGCTTTCATAGCGTGATCAAATTGATCCGCCCAGGGCAAAGCAAGGGATTGATAACTTCCGCCCGTCGCCTTAAGTGGCGCGATCCGTATTATCAACCAATATCTTTATGCTTTGGCCTGGAAGCAGTCCTTTGCTGGTTTGCGGGTTAGATTTACGGAGTTCATTCAAAGGCACGCCAAATTTTCTGGAAAGTTGCATCAGTGAGTCGCCTTTCTTTACCTTATAACGAATAAGGCGGGACGGCGATGCGGAAGCGAGTTGCTGAGCCCCTCCCTTTATGACTAGCTTTTGTCCCATCCGAAGGCTGCCGTTAGGCGAGATGTTGTTCCTGGCGGCAATATCATTTCGGCTGACCGCAAAGCGTTTTGAGACGTTATAAAACGTGTCCCCTTTCTTGACGATGTAGACTTGTCCACCTGACATTTTCGTTTTACCAGATTTGCTTGCTTCCATTATCACGGTTGTGTGTCTACCTGATGCAGGCACTTTCAGGTAGCCGCCTGAGTTGACCGTGTTTTTGGATAAGTGGTTAATGCGGCGCAAATTTTCAACCGTGGTACCGTGGTTCCTGGCGATAGTAGAAAGAGTTTCGCCCCGGTGAACCTGATATCTCTGGGTAGGTGTCCCTGCATAATAGCGTTTTGATACGATGACTTCCCGTTTGCGGCGTGTTTCAAATTTCTCTTCTTCATCGCGCATTTTTTGCGCCATTAATTCATTTTGGCGAATTTTTTCGGCCAACAGTTCTGCATCACGTTGCCTTTGGTCAACCCTCTCTTCATAAGGCAAGCGTGCCAGATTTTGTTTGAAAGCCTCTACGCGATGGGACGGAATCAACAAGCGGTGTGGGCCATAAGGCGCGGTGCTGCCCTTCTTGAAGCAAGGATTTAATTTTAGGAAGTGGCTAAGCGGGGTTTGTGCCAGTTCAGCGGCTTTGTCTATGTCCAGTTGGGAGCCGACATTGACCACTTCGCAATAAGGCTTGTTGGGAATATTTTGTAAACGGATACCGTATTGTTCAGCATTAGCGAATAATTTGGCAATTGCCAATAACCGTGGTACATAATCTTCTGTTTCCTTAGGAAGGTCCAAAGACCAATAGTCGGTGGGCAAACCTTGGTATTCGTTACGCATGATGGCTTTGGCAACATTGCCTTTACCCCAGTTATACGATGCCAAGGCAAGAAAATAGTCGCCATTGAATTCTTCGCTGAGACTTTTAAGGAATGTAGTGGCGGCTTGGGTAGACGCATAGACATCACGTCGGCCATCGTACCAGGAGTTTTGTTCCAGCCCGAACAAGCGACCCGTTGAGGGGATGAATTGCCAAAGCCCGGAGGCGGCACTGCGTGAGTAAGCTTCGGGGATAAACGCGCTTTCGACGACGGGTAGCAAAGCTAATTCGCCAGGCAGGTTTTTTGCTTCAATCTCATCCAGGATAAGGTGCATGTAAGGTGCGGCACGTTCCTGGACTCTGGCGATATAATCAGGATGGTTGAGGTAGTAACTTAATTCGGCATTGATGCGCTCATTATCGACTTCGGGGAAAGAATAAAGTGAAATCATCCTTTCCCAAACCGTATCATGATGGGAAAAAAGATTTCTAAGCCGTTTTTTGAAATGAAGTTTTGAAGTTTGTTTTGCCGAGTTGGTATAAGACGTTGAGGCATCAGGAGTTTCACTGACGGCTAAAGGTTCTTTGGGCGCATCGGAACAACCGGCAACGATCAATGCGATCAAAAAAATAAGAAATTTGACTGACCTGTTAGAATTGTTGCGCATCATCTAACCCTTTAAGTAAAGTTTAAACATAGGATTGGCTCATTATAGCTTGTTTTTATTGAAATATATAAAGTTAATGATAATAAAATTTAAGCCATGAAACGCGATTTCCTATTTGCTTACTACCAAACGCCACGCGGCAAGCTGTTGCGAGACCTGGAGGTCGAATACCTGGGTGGCGCGATTATCGTCAGTTGCAAGCAGACGGTCTTACAGATAGGCGGGTTAGGCTGGGAAAACGAGTTTGTCGACTGCACACTTTATACAAATTATACGATACTGGATGCCAAAAACTTAGGTTATAAGGACGCCAGAAAAATCCGTGCAAAGGCGTATCACCTGCCCCTGCAATCCGACAGCGTCGATATGATTATCCTGCCGCACCTCCTTGAGTTTGATGCTTTCCGCTTTCAGACCATGCGCGAAGTGGAACGGGTGTTGAAACCGGAAGGCACAGTGGTGATATTGAACTTTAACCCTTGGAGCGTCTGGGTTAGGTATCAATATCTGTGGGACAAGCGCTTGGCAGATTCTTGGCGCGGGCATTTTATCCGTCGAGCACGCGTCATCGACTGGTTAAAGTTGCTGAATTTTGAGGTGACGACAGTTTCCCAATTCAACCTGGATTCCATCAAAACGACGCATGTCAAAATGGCGAATGCCTTTTCCTTGTCGTCGACGGCCTATGGGGTCAAGGCGATAAAACGACGGTATAATTTGATTCCCTTAACGCCAGTAAAAAACTTAAGCCCGCGTGTTGCGCTAGCAGGTTCGGCAATGACCAGTCACCCTAAATAAAAAACATGAATGAGATGGTAATAATTTACACCGACGGTGCCTGCCGTGGCAACCCAGGCCCTGGCGGATGGGGTGCGATTCTGCGCTATAAGGACAATAAGAAAGAGTTGTATGGGGGCGAACGCGAAACCACAAATAACCGCATGGAATTGACGGCGGTGATCAATGCCCTGGAAACCTTGACCAAGCCTTGTCAGGTGCAATTGCATTCTGATTCCAAATACGTCCTACAAGGCATTACCGAATGGTTGGAAAATTGGAAAAAGCGGGGTTGGAAGACAGCGAATAAATCGGCGGTTAAAAACGAAGACTTATGGCGCAGGCTGGATGCCGCCAGATTGCCGCATCAAATCGAGTGGCTTTGGGTCAAGGGGCATTCCGGGAATAATGGGAATGACCGGGCGGATCAGTTGGCGAATTTGGGCATTGACAACTTATAAGCCGTAGCCCGCATGAAGTGTAACGAAATGCGGGGAAATAGAAGCCACGAATTCGGGTTCCTCTGTACTACTCCGTTTCCACTGCTTCATAGAATTTAGTCCTATCTGTATAACTTAGAAAAGCCGTTTTTTCATAAAAAGAACGGTTTTCCATATGCTTTAGAGTCAAGTAAAAGGTTCGTGTCAAGGTGTTTAAGCAGTCCATACTTTTCGATAAGCGGCTTAAAACCCACTTTTCCTTCTCCATAAATTCCATTGTAAAACATCAGGCAAAGTTCGTAAGATGAAAGCTGTGCGCGAGCTATATTTGCATAATTAGATTTATCGTCCTCTGATAATTGGCTCGTGTCGATAAATTTGAATACATGATAGAGAACCCGAAAATAGTGTGCCAGTAAGTGATGATGGTGAGAGAAAAAAACTTTGTAAGAAGTTATTGCCCTTTCGTTAATGTCCTCCACTTTAGTAACCTCATTATTATAGATATGGGTTAGCCTAGTTTGGTATAAGTTCTGGAAAACATAGCGACCAGTGAGATTGTTATAACTTGCTTCGGAAACCAATTCTCCGTGTCGCCGCAATAACTGAAAAAAAGTGTTTTCAAAGTTCTGTTGGGCTAGGGCTTTGTTCTGTAGCTCGAGGGCTTTTGCAGACTTTGCCAATTCTTCGGTAGATAACTTAAGTTCTTGTCTCTGCAATTTAAGCGTTAAAAGTAGGGCAATAAACCCGAGAAAACCAAAGATTGGGTTGAGAACACCGCCTAGATAATCCCCGAACTGCCCCCACTTGTCATGCTCAACTAATACCTCACCGCTAAAGTAATGAAAATATACGGATACAACACTGAAAGTTAGTAAAACAGCTATGGATGGTAGTATTACAAACGATTTTTCTTCTAGCCAACCAAAACAAGATCTTACGAAAGTAAGCTTTTGATTCGAAGAATCTAATTCGTGGCTTTCATTCATAGGCAGATGTTGTTTTATAATCAAAAAATGAATTTACAAGCGTAAATTACTAACGAAATATTTATTTCTTATTCATCAAATCCTTAAGGTTAGCAAACGGATTATGACTGCCAGCCGTTGCATTTGAAGCTGCCGCTTTCGCATTGCCAAACCGCGTTTCCTCATAGCGTTGATGCTCGTTGTCATGACAATACAGGCACAGCAATTCCCAGTTGCTGCCGTCGGGTGGGTTGTCGTCGTGGTTGTGGTTGCGGTGATGAACCGTCAGTTCGCTAAGATTCACATGGGTAAATTCCCGTGCACAACGCCCGCAAATCCACGGGTACATTTTCAGCGCTTGCCCACGGTAGGATTGGTCCCGTAATTCCTGCTGCTTTCGCGCTTCGGATACGATTTTGGCTGATTTGTGGGCATCGATTTGGGTTTTCTTTATGGTCATAATTCACCTTTTTAGGCTAGCTCGGATTCATTCTAACCGCAACTAGCTGCTGTTGCCAGCCGACAAAAATAGTAACAACTCGTGTTGTATAGCATAACCGCTTTACTCGGGAACTAAATAGGACTAAAATAGTCCTCAATTACAGGAGCAGGTATGTTACGCTTAAGCAAACTCACCGACTACGCTACAGTCATACTCAGCCATATCGCGAAAGAGAGCGGTCAAACGAATTCGGCAATGGGGGTGGCGGAAGCAACCGGAATTGCGTTGCCGACAGTCAGCAAAGTTTTGAAAATATTGGTGAATGCCAATGTGCTGGTGTCTACGCGCGGCATTAAGGGAGGTTATGCATTGGCGAGGTCACCTGAACTTATTTCTGTAGCGGACGTTATCAGTGCGTTGGAAGGGCCTATTGCCTTGACCGAATGCAGCATAAGCCATGAAGGGTGTGGGCAGGCTTCGGGTTGCGGTATCAGTGCCAATTGGGGCTTGATTAACCAGGCCATCCAACATGCGCTGGAAGTGGTAACCCTGGCGGATATGATTAAGCCAATTAATATGCCGCAAGAATTCCTGATCCCTGTTTCCAGTTTATATCGCTAGGCAAAAAACTGCCCCTGCGTTTTTTGCCTACATTACATCCTTGTAAATAAAGAGACAATTGTTATGTCCGCTAGCGCCAAAGAAATCAATAACCTGATAAACCAAAGCTATAAGCAAGGCTTTGTTACCGAACTGGAAACCGATACCTTTCCCGTTGGCCTGGACGAGGCTGTTATCCATAGACTGTCCAAGGTCAAAAATGAACCGGACTTCATGCTGGAATACCGGTTAAAAGCATTCCGCCACTGGCAGACCATGAAGTCGCCGGATTGGGCGCAATTGAACATCGAGCCAATCGATTATCAGGCGATCAGTTACTATTCCGCACCCAAACGCAAGGAAGACGGCCCCAAAAGCCTGGGTGAAGTCGATCCTCAAGTCTTGGATGCCTATAAAAAGCTGGGTATTCCACTGGACGAACAAGAACGTCTGGCAGGCGTTGCAGTAGATGCCGTTTTCGATAGCGTGTCAGTCGCAACAACATTCAAGGGTAAACTAAAAGAAGCGGGCGTCATTTTCTGTCCGATTTCCGAAGCTTTGCGCGATCATCCGGATTTAATTAAGCAATATCTCAGTTCGGTGGTTCCGACTGGCGATAACTTCTTTGCCGCATTGAATTCTGCCGTATTTACTGATGGCTCGTTTGTCTATATTCCCAAAGGCGTGCGATGCCCGATGGAGTTGTCCACTTATTTCCGCATTAACGCCGCCAACACGGGACAATTCGAGCGCACCTTGATTATTGCCGATGAAGGCAGTCATGTGTCTTACCTTGAAGGGTGCACTGCGCCGATGCGGGATGAAAACCAATTACATGCAGCGGTCGTCGAACTGATTGCGTTGAAAGACGCGTCGATTAAATACTCCACCGTACAAAACTGGTATCCGGGCGACAAGGAAGGCAAGGGCGGCATTTATAATTTCGTCACCAAACGTGCCGATTGCCGGGGCGATAACGCCAAAGTGTCCTGGACGCAGGTGGAAACCGGTTCCGCCATCACCTGGAAATATCCCAGTTGCATCTTAACCGGCGACAACACCATCGGCGAGTTTTATTCGGTGGCCGTCACCAACAACAGGCAACAAGCCGACACCGGCACCAAGATGATCCACATCGGCAAAAACACCCGCAGCACGATAGTGTCGAAAGGCATTTCGGCAGGCCGCGCGCAAAACACCTATCGCGGCTTGGTCAAAGTGTTGAAAAGCGCCGAAAACGCCCGTAACTATACTCAGTGCGATTCCTTATTGGTCGGCGACAAATGCGGCGCGCACACCTTCCCTTACGTTGAAGTCAAACAGCCGTCTGCGCAAGTCGAACACGAGGCAACGACATCCAAGATCAGCGAAGACCAATTGTTCTTCTGCCAGCAACGCGGCTTATCGGCAGAAGATGCAGTCTCGATGATCGTTAACGGCTTCTGTAAGGAAGTGTTTAAGGAATTGCCGATGGAATTTGCGGTTGAAGCGCAAGCTTTGTTGGGGCTGAGTTTGGAAGGGTCGGTTGGGTAGTGGGTAAATACAATAAAGTTTTAGAGAAAGTTATATTTGGACGTTCCGATACCAATGTTACATTTTCTGAATTAAAGCAGTTACTTTTACTTTTGGGTTTTCAAGAACGGATTCGTGGCGACCACCATATTTTTAGCAAGGAGGGTGTGGTTGAAATTATCAATTTACAACCATTGGGAGCAATGGCTAAACCTTATCAGGTTAAACAGGTACGCCAGATTATCGTACGTTATCGTTTGGAGTTGAAGAATGACTAAATACGAAATGATTATCTACTGGAGCGAAGAAGATCAGGCATATATTGCCGAAGTGCCAGAATTGCCTGGATGTATGGCGGATGGTAGCAATTATCAGGAAGCCGTTAAAAATGCTGAAATCGTTATCGAAGAATGGATAACGACAGCAAGAGAGCTAGGACATAATGTCCCTGACCCAAAGGGGCGGCTGTTATTTGCTTAGGTGATATTTAAAGCGGTGAGCTATGGATAATTCAAATAAAGAAAATAAATCACTAACTAGCGCCGTTGATTCTAAAAAAATTGTAGTAATTATTTGCTTTATCGTACTCATAATTGTCGGATTTTATTTTTACAATTTTCATAATGGGTTATCCAAAGATAATGGAGTATGGGGTACTTTTGGTGATTATGTAGGTGGAATACTTAACCCCATTATTGCGGCTTTTGCGTTTTATTTAATCGCAAAAACTTATGAATTACAGAAAACGGAGTTAGAAGAAACAAGAAAACTTCTGAAAGTATCCACTAACGCTTAGTTAGATCAGCTCCGACTAGCTGCAATGGTCACTATTTTCGATTATAAAACAAGTCAACTTTATAAGCTTGAGGATAGAAAAATGACAATGGCTAATTGGCAAAGTTCTCATAATTCCAATACAACAGGTCTGGCCGAAGGGATTGAAAAAGCAAGAATTAGCCGTGATTTTCATAATACAAATATTGAACCTCTCAACATAGAAATTGAAAAAATAAATAAAGAAATTGAAGAGCTAAGTGAAAAAATTAATATGTATTTAAAAGAAAATTAATATCTATAAGGCATCTAGAGCTGTAGGGCGGAATAGCGAAGCGTATTCCGCCGTATGAAATTAAACGAATAACATCTAAGAAAATTATTGCCTCAATTTGAAGGTTTGAACTTATGCAAACAGTTACCATTTCGCCAAAACTCGAATTGCCGTTGCCAGCAGCTATCTGCGAGGCTCTGCATATTAAGCCGGGGCAACAAGTGCAATTGCTTCAATTCGGCGACCGGATTGAGCTGATTCCACAACGCAATATCAAGGAAGCTAGAGGTTTTTTAAAGGGCATTGACACCTGCATTCAGCGGGAAAATGACCGAATATGAATGTTGTCGATTCATCCGGTTGGCTGGAATATTTTGCTGATGGCAAAAACGCGGATTTTTTCTCTGCCGCTATAGAGGATATTGAAAACCTTATCGTCCCCGTTATTAGTTTGTATGAGGTATTTAAGCGCGTAACCCAGCAAACCAACGAATCACAGGGATTACAAGCCATTGCTTTAATGCAGCAAGGTAAATGTGTCGATCTAAACCCTGAATTAGCAGTATATGCTGGCAAACTTTCTATCCAACATAAATTACCGATGGCCGATAGCATTATTTTGGCGACAGCTTATGGCTTTCAAGCAACATTGTGGACGCAGGACAAGGATTTTGAAGGGATTCCTGGTGTGAACTAATCAGAGTAAGACTTGATTTATTGATTCTGTGCAAAGTTTGGAAACGAACAAAGAAATTTAAAATTTAATAGGTTGTAAAAATGCTCCTTATAGAAAACCTCCACGTCAGCGTGGCTGACAAACCGATCCTGAAAGGGATTGACCTCGAAATCAAAGCGGGTGAAATCCATGCCATCATGGGGCCGAACGGTTCCGGGAAAAGTACGTTGTCGCATGTGCTGTCCGGCAAAAGCGGCTATGAAATCACCCAAGGCTCGATTACTTATCAGGGCCAGGATTTAACCGACATGGCACCGGAAATCCGGGCGCGGGAAGGCATTTTCCTGGCGTTCCAATATCCGGTGGAAATCCCTGGTGTCAGCAATATATATCTGTTGAAAGCAGCGTTGAATTCCGTGCGTAAGCATCACGGCCAACCGGAAGTGGATGCGATGGATTTTCTGACCTTAGTGAAACATAAGGTCAAGATGTTGGAAATGGATGAAAAATTTCTCTATCGCGCCGTCAACGAAGGCTTTTCCGGCGGTGAAAAGAAACGTAACGAAATCCTGCAAATGGCAATCCTTGAGCCTAAGCTGTGCATCCTTGATGAGACGGACTCCGGCCTGGATATTGATGCCTTAAAAGTCGTGGCGGATGGCGTTAATTCTTTGCGTTCCGAGAATCGTGCCTTTGTGATGATTACCCATTATCAGCGTTTGCTCGACTACATTAAGCCTGATTTCGTGCATGTGTTGGCGCATGGGCAGATCGTTAAATCCGGCGGGCCTGAATTAGCCTTGGAGCTGGAAGAAAAAGGTTACAGTTGGGTAGAAACCAGTCAGCCGGGGGTGGCTGCTTAATGGCAACAGAATCCACCAGCCGCTATGTGGCTGAATATGAAGCGATAGTGCCGATATTGCCAGGGCAAAATTTACCTTGGCTGCAGCAATTACGAAAAGATGCCTTAGAAAAATTTTCCGCAAACGGCTTTCCTTCCCCCCGTGAGGAAGAATGGCGTTACACGAATGTGTCCGCTATCGAGAAGAAGTGGTTTGCACCGGTGTTGGACTCCGTGTCGAAGCCTAACCTACAGGCTCTTGATGCAAATTGGCTGAAATCACAACGACTAGAAGATGCTTGGTCGGTGGTGTTGGTCAATGGTCATTATTCCGCAGAGTATTCTCGGTTAGATGGTTTGCCTGAGGGCGTTTTAATCGTGAGTATGGCGGATGCCTTAGAAAAACAGCCGCAAATGGTCGAAAAATACTTAGGGCAAGCGGTCAATAATCAAGAGCATAGCTTCGTCGCCTTCAATACCGCATGGTTTACCGATGGCATATTAGTGCATGTGCCAGCCAAACAAATTTTAGCCAAACCGATTCAATTGCTGAATATCGTGACCGAAGCCGATGTGATGGCAACGACACGCAATCTGGTCATCATTGCTGAAAGTGCCGAAGCCCAAGTGATAGAAACTTTTGTCGGATTGGGTATCGCCAGGGATGGCGTGTATGCCGCAAGCCTGCCTGGAACAGGTGCGGCGAATGCTTATCTGACGGCGGCAGTCACGGAAGTGTTTGTCGAACAAAACGCCCAGTTAACGCTTTATAAAATGCAAACAGAATCGGAAAAAGCCTACCATTTTGGCGGTATTTACGTTAAGCAAGCGAAAGATGCACGGTTTTCCCATCACAACTTTGCCTTGGGTGGATTGTTGGCACGTTGCGATATTCATGCCGATTTGGATCAGGCATCGGAATGTACATTGAATGGCTTGTATCTAGGCGTAAAACGCCAGCATCTGGATAACCATACACGAATCAATCACCTTAAGCCCCGCGCCATCAGCAGGGAAATGTACAAAGGTGTGTTGGATGACCGTGCCAGAGGCGTTTTTCAGGGACGGGTCATCGTTGCGGAAGATGCCCAAAAAACCGATTCGCAAATGAATAACCGTAACTTGTTGTTATCGGATGATGCCGAAGCTGACACCAAACCGCAATTGGAAATTTATGCCGACGACGTTAAGTGCGGACACGGCGTAACCGTCGGCCAACTGGACGAAAAGTCGATTTTCTATCTGCAATCCCGCAGCGTCGACGAAGAAACGGCCCGGAACATGCTGACCTTCGCCTTTGCAAATGAGATGGTGGATAAAATCAAGATTAGAAGCTTGCATGACAAAGTGTTGGAACAGGTGTTGGTACGGTTTCCGCAGGAAGGAGTTGAGAAAGAGTGGCTTTAACATCGTTCCCAGTTGAACTTATCCGCGCCGACTTCCCTATATTGGCCGAAAAAATCCGCAACAAACCGCTGGTATATCTCGATAATGCCGCCAGTTGCCAAAAGCCGAATGCGGTTATCGACAGCATCAGCCATGTCTATAGGCACGAGTACGCCAACATCCATCGGGGTGTGCATACCTTAAGCGTCCGTGCGACCGACAAGTTTGAAGCAGCACGGGAGAAGGTGCGCGGCTTTATCAACGCAGCCAGCAGCAAGGAAATCATCTTCGTGCGCGGCGCGACCGAAGCCATTAACCTGATTGCCCAAACCTACGGCAAGGCTAATATCAAGGCGGGTGATGAGATTGTGATTACCGCCATGGAACACCATTCCAATATCGTACCCTGGCAAATGCTGTGCGAACAAACGGGTGCGGTGCTGAAAGTTGCCTCGATGAATATTCAGGGCGAATTACTTTATAACGAATTTGCTTCCTTGTTGAATAACAAAACCCGACTGGTTGCTGTTGCCCACATGTCGAATGCGCTGGGTACGATCAACCCGGTCGAACTTATTATTGCTGCTGCCCATGCCCATAACATCCCCGTCATGCTCGATGGCGCACAGGCGATCCCGCATCTTGCCGTTGATGTGCAGGCGTTAGATTGCGATTTCTACGTCTTCTCAGGCCATAAATTGTACGGGCCGTCCGGCATCGGGGTGATGTATGGTAAGCAAGCCTTGTTGGAAGCCATGCCGCCGTACCAAGGCGGCGGCGATATGATCAAGACCGTCAGTTTTGAAAAATCCACATACGCCGGATTACCGCATAAATTTGAAGCGGGCACACCCAGTATCGCCGATGTGATCGGCTTAGGTGCGGCTATCGACTACCTAAACGAAATCGGCATGGCAAACATCGCCGCTTATGAAGCTGAATTGCTGGACTATGCCACACAACAAGCCAAGCAAATTAAAGGTTTAAGGATAATCGGCGAGGCGGGAGACAAAGGCGCTATCCTGTCTTTTGTGCTGGATAGAATCCATCCTCACGACATCGGTACCATGCTGGATAGCTTAGGGATTGCGATAAGGGCAGGGCATCACTGCGCCATGCCGGTAATGGAGTTTTACGGTGTACCCGCCACGGCGAGAGCCTCGTTTGCCATGTATAATACTAGACAAGAAATTGATGTGTTGATGAATGGGATAGAATCTTTGATAGATGTGTTTGAATTAAGTTAAATCATGGCCGAGAAATTATCGCTAACAATATTAAAACAATTGTTAAAAACCAAGACCAATATGGACTTGATCGAAGATATTGCCTCTTTGTATAAAACATTCCCGCAAGTAAAAGAACACTATCAAGCTAAATTTTCAGGGGGCGATGACTCGGCAATCCAACGCAAGTATAAAAACATTGTTAGGGCTGAGTTTGTGCCAGGGTTTAAAAAAGAATATCCTGACGCGCGGGTTTCAATTGCCCGTAAAGCGATTTCTGAATACAAAAAAGTGGCAGTATCAAAGTACGGCATTGCCGACATCATGCTGGCTTATGTCGAATCCGGGGTTGTTTATACCAATGAGTTTGGTGATATTGACGAACCGTTTTACAACAGCATGGTGAGTATGTATGAAAACACCTTAAAATTTTTGCTCAAGGAACAAATGCTTGCTGAATTCGAGGATCGCTTGCTTGCGGTCGTCAATAATACACGTGGAATCGGCTGGGGTTTTCATGACGACCTGAGATATTGCTATGAAGAGTATGTCCATATTCGGCATAAAGATCAATGACACCAAAAACTTAACCATCTTCTATTTAAGCCTGGAAAAGTTCCCTTATAGTTCGTCCAAGATAACCTAATAAACAATCATGTTTGAAGATTTACGCGACCTCTACCAAGAAGTCATATTCGACCACAACCGCAATCCGCGCAACTTTCGGGTGATCGCGGATGCTGACCGGAAAGTGGAAGGTTTCAACCCCTTATGCGGTGACCGCTTGACGTTGTATTTAAAAATGGACGGCGACAGGATCGTCGACGCCAGTTTTCAGGGTTCCGGCTGCGCCATCTCGACCGCTTCCGTATCACTAATGACCGAGATTATCAAAGACAAAACCGAAGCGGAAGCCGAAGCCTTATTCAAGACTTTCCACGAAATGACAACAGGCAAAAGCGAAGACATCCAATTGGAAGCGGTCGGAAAGTTAGCTGTTTTGGCTGGTGTACGCGAGTATCCGGCACGCGTAAAATGTGCGACCTTGGCATGGCATACGTTGGATGCGGCGTTGAAAAACCAGCAGCAGCCGGTTTCGACGGAGTGACATTATTTTGCATAAATTTAGCGATACTGGGCCAAGTATCTTTAAGCAACAAAGTTAAACCATGGATAAAATCGACAAACGAATCACCGGCGGCTGCTTATGCAAAGCCGTACGCTATGAGATCAACGCAGCACCGATTACCACGCGGGTTTGCTGGTGTCGGTTGTGCCAATATATGGCTGCCGGCAATGCGACGGTCAACGTGACCTTTCCCAGCGCTGCTATGAGCATAAGCGGCGAGACGCGGGATTTCCCCAGTGTTGCCGACAGCGGCAATCAAATGCACCGCCGCTTCTGCCCAGTGTGCGGAACGCATCTTTTTAGTTCAGCGGAAGTGCGGCCACATCTCATTATCGTACGTGCCGGTACGCTGGACGATCCTGAAATTGCAAAACCGGAGATCACTATCTGGACTTCCGAGGCACCTGGTTGGGCGTGCATTAGCGATAGTATTCCGCGTACGGAAGGACAGCCCCCGCCACCTGATGCCAGTAAAACCTAGTTCGGCGATTTAAAGCATTACAAATGCAGTGTGATTGGCGAGACAAGATTGCCGTTCTTTACGATGGACAGGATGATATAGCCGCAATCGAGCAATTGGCAACAAAGCTGGGCATAAGCTTGCTATCCAGCACAGAAATGGGTTTAAACAAAGAGCTGCAGTTTTGGCTAAGCTGGCGCGAAGGCCGCTTGTCTTTACTGGATAAGGACAGTATTAAAAGCTCGGGTTTGACCGTTGACATAGAACATCGCCAAGGTGAGCAACGGACTTGGCCTATGCCCAAAACCGGAGCATTCGCGCAAGCGATAGGAAAGAAAACTCAAACCGTGGTTGATGCCACTGCGGGCTGGGGACAGGATAGTTTGGCTATGTTTCGTATGGGCTATCGGATTACCAGTATCGAACGCAATCCGATTATGGCGGAATTATTGGACGATGCTTATCGGAGGCTCGCCCAGCAAGATTGGGTGCAGCGCTTGGGACTCGAACTGCCCACTTTGCTGAAAGGTGATGCGCTAGCCTGTTTAACCGAGTTAGTCGATCAGCCCGATTGCGTTTACCTTGACCCCATGTTTCCGCCGAAGCGCAAAAAATCAGCTTTAGCAAAAAAATCCATTAGGGTATTGCGGGATTTGGTGGGGGATGATAGCGATAAGGAGCAGTTGTTTGCAGCCGCTTATAAAGCGGCAGGTAAGCGCGTCGTGGTGAAAAGCCCAGATTATGCCGAGCCATTGGGCGGTAAGCCGAATGATAGTTTTCACGGTAAACTATTGCGCTATGATGTATATTTAAAATGTTAACCCAGGTGTTGATAAAATGTCAGTATGGATCAATGCAATAGAACAAACGGCGTTAGCTGAAGGCGGACATATTGTCGTTGATGTTGACGGGGTCAATGTTGCCGTCTTCAAAATTGGCGGCGAATGTTACGCGATTGAAGATGTGTGCAGCCACGATGGCGCACCCATAGCGGACGGTTTGATAGATGGCGACCAGATTATTTGTCCTCGGCACGGCGCACGATTTTGTATTAAAACCGGTGCGGTGAAATCCCCTCCCGCTTATGAAGACATTGCCTGTTTCCCGGTCAGGGTTGAAAATGGCCTAGTGCAGGTCAAGGATGAATATTCCAATTGAATGAACCAAGGTTATATATAAGTGGCTTAAAAACAACTGATCTTGATTTTGTCGATATGGTCACGCCAATTGGATTCCAAAGCAGGGGCCTGCTTTGGAATCTCTGCTGCAATGATGGTTACGAGATTTAATTTTGCCTAAAAGAGTAGCGGTTACGTCGTTGCCGCCGAGAATCTTTACATTCGCTTCGGATTTCGTCATCCATAGAAATATCGTCGTTATCACTAGAGTGACGATCCCGCCGATGCCCTCTAAAATCTTTTTTACAATCATTCGGGGCAGGGCTGCCCAATGTAATGTCATCATAAAATGTGAATTCCCTTGGGCCTTCAAACACGACTGATCGAGCCTTGCCATAGAATTTCACACCAATGGAATCCCAATGGCAATAACCACCACCAGGGTCACCTTGGCAATTATTATTTTTGAAGTTAACGGCGAGATTTAAGGATGCTAATAAATTACCGGTTCCATCCAAGCCATCATAAATGTTTACAACTGCATCAGCAGAAGAGCTATAGAAAAAAGAGAAGCCTGACTCGAAACCTGCCTCCACGTTCATGGTTGCAACGCCACCTTCCCTAAAGATCAGGGCAGTACTGGCCGATGGTTCATTGGCGAAAAGACCGCTGAAATTTAAGCTGACATCTTCATCAATTATTCCGTCAGCGTCATTCGAGAACTGAACGCCGTAATCAATGCCGGAGTTGCCCACTCGCACTCCATCAGCACCCCCATTGTAAAAGTCGTTTATTGGCGTCAAATCGCCGATTCCCTCAAAGCTTAAGACAATCTTGGCAGCGTAAGAATTGCCCGATGAAAGAGCCGCAACCAATATAAGTCCTAACAGAGATTTTTTTGATAAACTAAATATTCCCATAGAATGTTATGCCTTTGAAAAACATTTAAAAACGAAATATTAAATCGCACACATGATTCATGCGGATAATATGCTTCATAGCTAGATGCAAAATTATTAGCTAGTGCTATTCTTTCAAGGCTATTGAATATTAACAATACGTATAATTACTTACAGCTTACGCTTACATGCTTAGATATAATCAAAATGAGTGGACTTAGGTGTATATTTTTACACTAACTTTTTACCAAAAATTTTAACAAGCCCCAAATATATGTCGGATAATAACTCAATTAAAGCAGTGCTATATGCATTTACGGCCAATTTAGGTATCGCCTTAGCGAAGAGCGGCGCGGCCGTTTGGACAGGTTCGGGCTCCATGTTGGCTGAGGCGATCCATTCTTACGCCGATTGCGGCAACCAAGTGTTATTGGTAATCGGTATGAAGCGTTCTGCAAAGGCGGCAACCCAAAAACACCCCATGGGCTATGAACGCGAGTCCTATATCTGGTCAATGATGGTCGCATTTATCCTGTTTTCAATCGGTGGCGTTTTTGCGATCTATGAAGGTTGGGACAGGTATCATCATCCCCAAGCCATAGAGAATGCCAAAATTGCATTGCTGGTTTTGTTGGCTGCAATCATCATGGAAGCCCTTTCGTTGAAAGGTGCGTTGTCGGCGATGAAGGAAGAGAAGGGGAAACAATCACTTTGGCAATGGTTTAAAACGACCCATTCCAGCGAGTTGATGGTAGTGACGGGCGAAGATATCGCCGCTTTGCTGGGCTTGGTGTTTGCACTGGTTGCTTTGGGTTTAACCGTTATGACCGGAAATACGGCCTTTGATGCCTTAGGTTCCATGATTATTGGACTATTGTTGGTTACAGTCGCAGCCGTGGTTGGTGCTGAGATACATTCGCTCTTGATAGGGGAATCTGCCGAAGACGTTCGGACCAGCATACAGACTTACCTGGAAGCCCAGGCTTGTGTTATGCGGGTGCTAAACGTTTGGGCAATTAACCATGGTAATTCTGTCATGGTCGCCATCAAAGCGGAATTAAAGCCCGAACTGTCAGTCCATTCTGCCGTCCAAGAGATTAACGCCATGGAAAGGCAGATCAAGCAAACCAACAGCCGCGTCAAATGGATTTTCTTTGAGATTGACGACAAGGATTAAATCTTTAACCGCCCCTTCAGGTGTAGGGGCAAAGCGAAGAGTAATAAAACAAGGAAAATGCTTTAAATCCACCTTCATCCCAACTTTTTGCCCAAACGCGTAAGATGTGCAGGCACGTCAAATTGGCACGACCCTTATCCATACCTTTTTAAACGATTTGCTTGTTATAATGCCCACTATAAAGAAAAGTTTAAAAATAGCCATTTTGATCGAGAGAATAAATGATTCAAGGTAGTATCGTCGCTTTAGTCACGCCCATGGATGAAACTGGCGCGGTGGATTGGGCAAGCTTGCAGAAATTAGTCGAATTCCACATAGCGCAGGGTACGGATGCCATCGTAGCGGTCGGCACGACGGGTGAATCTGCCACGTTGGACGAGGACGAACATTGCGATGTCATCAAGGCTACCGTGGATTATGCGCAAGGCCGGATTCCCATCATCGCCGGAACGGGTTCAAATTCCACCACTGAAGCCATTACCCTGACACGCAGGGCGAAAGATGTGGCCGCAGATGCCTGTTTGATCGTCACACCGTATTATAATAAGCCGACCCAAGAAGGCTTGTACTTGCATTATAAGGCCATTAGCGAGGCCGTTGATATTCCTCAGATTCTATACAATGTCCCTGGGCGGACGGCTTGCGATATGTTGCCGGAAACTGTCGGACGGCTATCGAAGTTACCTAATATTGTTGGTGTTAAGGAAGCGACTGGGGATTTGTCCAGAATAAAAACCATCCGGGATTTGGCCGGTGCACACTTCGCCGTCTATAGCGGCGATGATGCCACCAGCCGTGAATGCTGCTTGTTGGGCGGCAACGGCACGATTACCGTCACGGGTAATGTCGCCCCTAAGTTAATGCACGAAATGATTATGGCGGCCATTAAGGGCGACGCAGAAACCGCGTTGGCGCTCGACAACAAACTGGCAGGATTGCACAAGCAGCTATTTATCCAAGCCAATCCCATACCCGTAAAATGGGCGGTGGCTGAAATGGGCTTGATGGGCAAGGGTATCCGTTTGCCGTTAACTTGGTTGACGGAAGATTGTTTTGCCCCGGTACGTCAAGCCATGCAGCAAGCCGAGATTAGAGTGTAGTGCCATATTATGAATAGGATAGGCATTTGCATTGTTGGTTTTACCGCGATTTTGTCGGCTGGTTGCAGTTATCTGGAAAGTTACTTTCCAGATAAGGAAAGGGATTACCAATACACTACCGAAATTCCGTTGATCAATTATCCGGCTGATTTAAGGAAAAATAAGTCGGCAGAGAACCCGAGTAGCGATGGTGTTGCGGAAACACCCTCCCCAGCCGAAAATCTTGAACGTAGCGAGGTCGGCACAACGACAGATAATGCAGATCAGCCGCCAGCAACTGGTGCGTTGTCGGAAAACGCCCTGGAAACTACACCTTCCGCTACCCCGGAAGTATCCAGCACGCCCATAACGCCAGCCGCAGAATCCGATGGGCGGGATATCGTTTTATCCGTGCAAATCGTTAAATATGACGACGGTGAAAGCCGATTGCGTTTAGGGGCGGGATTTTCAAAATCCTGGCGCGTAGTCAATAAGGCATTGAGCCGCAATACCATCGAAGTCACTGAACGGAATCACGATAAGGCACAAATCGTTATCCAGTATGATCCCGACGAAAAAAAAGCAAAAGACGATTCATTTATGGATGAAATTATCTTTCTCTTCAAGGGAATCGGCGTAAATGACAAGACATTTGTGCTCAAGCTCGAAGAGCATGGCCAGCAAACCGATACGATCGTCCTGAATGAAGAGCATTTGCCGATGCTCAACGATGAAGCCGCTTTGCGCTTGTTGAAACTGATGGCGGATACCATAAAAGCGGATTTGGCTAAAAAATCACAGCCAGATAACGAAAACAATCCGTAAGCTTTTTTAGCGAAATAAAAGAAAGTGCTCAGCCTTCGGTGCGAGAACCCGATTAAATCGAATGTCGCGGTGGCGATACAATAACACTAACTTTTCGTCATTCCAGTTACCCAGTATCTTTTGTGATGCTAATCCCTAATTTTTAGCCGTCCTCACCCACATGCTTAAACTCCCAGGTTCAAACGCCTTATCAGATTTTCGTATCCGTCCGCTGAATTCTCAGTTACGAGAGATAGAGGGTGGCGTCACTTTGAAAAGCGCACGATTTATTCATTTTGTCGATGCGGGCGAAGGTTTGAAAGACCAGGAATTGGAAATATTAAGCCAATTGCTTTCTTATGGGACAGCAGTCGTCAAACAAGAACCTTTTGATGCTTTGATTCCCGAAAAATGGCTGGTCGTGCCACGGGCAGGGACGATTTCACCTTGGTCCAGCAAAGCGACGGAAATTGCCCAACGTTGTGGCTTGAATTCCGTCAGGCGTATCGAGCGGGGCATTGAGTATTCGATAGTGGCAAATACCGGCTTATCTGAGGATACTAGAAAACGCTTATCGGCTTGGCTGCACGACCGCATGACCCAATCCGTCTACTTTGGCGATATTCCAACCGATTTTTTTGCGGAGCATAAGCCAAAGCTATTGCAGTCAGTCGATATTTTGGGGCAAGGCCGTGGTGCGTTGGTATCAGCCAACACGCAGTTGGGCATGGCCTTATCCGAAGATGAGATCGACTACTTAAGCGCCAGCTTTACCGCACTGGGCAGGAACCCGACCGACGTGGAATTGATGATGTTTGCCCAAGCCAATTCCGAACATTGTCGCCATAAAATTTTTAACGCGAACTGGACGATAGACGGCATCGAACAGGCACAGACTTTGTTCGCCATGATCCGCAATAGCACAGCCCTTAGTCCAAAAGGAGTTTTAACGGCTTATAGCGATAACTCTTCCGTTGTTGAAGGCGCGAACACCCAAGTTTTCATCCGCAACCCCATGACCGGAGAATACGGCTATACCGAAGAGGCGGCTCATTTGCTCATGAAGGTTGAGACCCACAACCACCCCACGGCTATTTCGCCTTTTCCTGGTGCAGCAACGGGTTCGGGCGGGGAGATAAGGGATGAAGGCGCAACAGGGAGAGGATCCGCGACCAAGGCCGGGTTAACTGGATTTTCGGTATCGCACTTGCTTATCCCAGGTTTTCCGCAACCCTGGGAAAAGGACCACGGTAAACCTGAACGCATAGCGTCCGCCTTACAGATTATGTTGGAAGCCCCGTTGGGCGGTGCGGCATTCAACAATGAATTTGGTCGGCCTAATTTGGCAGGGTATTTTCGCAGTTTTGAACAAGCCGTGATGGGTAAGGATAATGAATACCGGGGTTACCACAAACCAATCATGGTAGCAGGCGGCATGGGTGCGATTCGTCCCATGCTGGTGAACAAGCAGCCGATACCCGCTGGTTCGTTGATTATTATCCTGGGCGGCCCTGCCATGCTGATTGGCCTGGGCGGCGGCGCGGCTTCGTCACAGGCTTCGGGGTCAGGTGCAGAAGACCTGGATTTTGCCTCAGTCCAGCGTGAAAACCCTGAAATGCAGCGGCGCTGCCAGGAAGTCATCAACCATTGCAATGCCTTAGGTGACGAATCGCCGATTATTTCTATCCATGACATTGGAGCCGGCGGCTTGTCCAATGCCGTGCCGGAAATCATCCATGATTGTGGTCGTGGCGGACAGTTTGAATTGCGCCACGTCCAAAATGCCGATCTGGGCATGTCGCCCATGCAAATCTGGTGCAATGAAGCCCAGGAACGCTACGTCATTGCCATTAAACCCGAAGCGTTGGAACTGTTTGCTGCATTTTGCGAGCGGGAACATTGCCTGTATGCCGTTATCGGCAAGGCGACTGAACAAGAACATTTAACACTCAGCGATTCATTATTAGGGAATAAGCCCGTCGATTTGCCCATGTCCGTGCTATTCGGCAAGCCGCCTAAAATGCACCGCAAGGTTGAGCGTTTCACGGCCTCCAAAACCGAATTGGATTTGGGTGGCGTACGACTGGATGAGGCGATCAAACGGGTTTTATCTTTCCCGGCAGTCGCCGACAAAAGTTTCTTGATCCATATCGGCGACCGTTCTGTTACCGGCCTGGTTGCCAGGGACCAAATGGTCGGCCCTTGGCAAGTGCCCGTTGCCGATGTTGCTGTCACCGCATCCGGTTTTCATGCGCTTACGGGTGAAGCGATGGCGATGGGTGAACGCGCGCCCATCGCCGTTATCGACGCGCCTGCATCAGGCCGGATGGCGGTGGGTGAGGCGATTACCAATATTGCCGCCGCCAGTATTGATGCATTAGGGGACATTAAATTGTCCGCGAATTGGATGGCGGCGGCAGGCACTCAAGGCGAAGATGCGGCTTTATTCGATACCGTAAAGGCCGTCGGGCTGGAATTATGCCCAGAACTGGGCATTGCCATTCCTGTGGGCAAGGATTCCTTGTCGATGAAGACGGTTTGGCAAGACGATCAGGGTGAAAAGACCATGACCGCGCCGTTGTCGTTGATTATTACGGCATTTGCGCCCGTGGATGATGTCGCTAAAACCCTGACGCCGCAATTGCAAGATGTCGCTGATAGCGTGTTGATCCTGGTCGACCTGGGTTTAGGGAAAAATCGTTTGGGTGGGTCGGTGTTAGCGCAGGTTTATCGACAGATGGGTAATGTCAATCCTGACCTTGACGATCCGAGTTTATTGAAAGGCTTTTTTAATACTATCCAAACCCTAAATAAGCAAAACAAGCTGTTGGCGTACCATGACCGTTCGGACGGCGGCCTGTTGGCGACCGTTGCAGAAATGCATTTTGCCAGTCGATTAGGTGTTGATTTATGTATCGATAATCTTGGCGACGATGTGTTGGCAGCATTGTTCAATGAAGAATTGGGCGCAGTTATTCAAGTATCACGTCATGACACCAATGAGGTTATCGGTTTATTTAAGCAAGCCGGATTTTCTGGCGGAGTCCATATTATTGGCGGATTAACCGAAGGCCAGCAGTTGTCGATTTTTCGTGCCGATAAGGTCATCTACTCGTCTAGCCGCGCTGAGTTGCAATCTGTTTGGTCGGAAGTGAGTTATAAGATGCAAGCGCTTCGCGACAATCCTGACTGTGCATACCAACAATTTGAGCGAATTAAAGATAACGATGATGTCGGATTGCATGCGAAACTGACCTTTGATGCCAATGACGACATTACCGCACCGTATATCAACACGACAAAACCTAAAATCGCTATCTTGCGTGAGCAAGGCGTAAACGGTCATGTGGAAATGGCGGCGGCATTTGACCGTGCCGGATTTGCCTGTGTCGATGTCCACATGAGCGACATCATCTATGGACGGGTGAGTTTGGCTGGATTTGTCGGGCTTGCCGCTTGTGGCGGTTTTTCTTATGGCGATGTGCTGGGTGCAGGTGGCGGTTGGGCCAAATCCATTTTGTTCAACCCACGCGCCAAAGATGAATTTACGGCGTTTTTTGCGCGGCAGGACAGTTTCGGCTTGGGTGTATGCAATGGTTGCCAAATGATGTCGGGTTTGACTGAGATCATCCCAGGATCAGGACATTGGCCGCGCTTTGTGCGTAACACTTCAGAACAATTTGAGGCCAGGGTGGTCATGGTGGAAGTCCAACCGTCGCCTTCCTTGTTATTTTCCGGTATGGCAGGTTCCCGCTTGCCCGTGGTGGTTGCGCATGGCGAAGGACGCGCTGTCTTTGAAGGCGAACCTTCAATTGTGGCCAACGCCAATAAAGTTGCATTGAGTTATGTGGATAATTACGGCAAGATAACCGAAGCATTTCCGGCAAATCCCAATGGTTCACCCTTAGGCATAACCGGATTGACGACAAGCGATGGACGCTTTACCATCATGATGCCGCATCCTGAACGGTGTTTTAGGACAATACAGAATTCCTGGCATCCGCAGGATTGGCAGGAAGATGGCGGATGGATGCGGCTATTCAGGAATGCCAGGGTATGGATAAGCTAAGGCCAGATCATCAGATTAATTCTCCTACTGTCAGGTAAGGTATGAATAACAGGCAGATTTATCAGAAATTCATTTTTCATCTGAGTTTGCTTGGTATTACCATCAGCGTTTTGGTCGGTTTTTACGATGTAATTTTCGGCCATATATTGGAAGCTTTACATCTCTTGTTTGAAGTCGTCGAAATGGCGTTGGACAAGCTCATTGAACATACGTTTGAAACAGAGCTTCATGAAACGCAATTGATTGTGTTTTATATTTTGCTCGTGCTGGTAGGGATCTTAATATATTTTTTATGGAAAATGCTGGTGCAACTTTTTAGGAGTGCAGGCCACCGTATGCAAATCGAATGGACGGAATTTGTCGGGGCTATTACCCAGGATTGGCAAGCGATGACTGTCACTGACCGGGTGCTTCTTGTTTCAGCCTTTTTGCTCGTCAATTACTTGGCGTCCTTTCTGCTGTTTTAATCCCGTTACTTAGCCATTGCTTATACGTTAAAAAATTATGGAAAAAATCAAAGTACTTTTCGTCTGCATGGGCAATATCTGCCGATCACCAACTGCAGAGGGCGTATTTACAAAAATCATTGCCTCAAAAAATTTGGCTGACCGATTTACTGTCGATTCAGCGGGGACTCATGCTTACCATGTCGGTAATCCACCGGACGCACGAGCCCAAAAAGCCGCTTTGAAACGCGGTGTGGAATTACAACATTTACGTGCCAGAAAGGTTCATGGCAGCGACTTCGAATATTTTGACTATGTGCTTGCCATGGATGACGACAATTATTCAATACTGTTTCATGAGTGTCCCGATGAGCATAAGGCTAAGGTTAAGTATTTTCTCGATTATGCACCGCATTTAGGCATCCGTGAGGTCCCCGACCCTTACTATGGCGAAAAGCTGGGTTTTGAGCGGGTCTTGGATATGGTGCAAGAAGCTTCTTTGGGCTTCTTGGAGTCCTTACAAAAATCGGGCAAACTCAGTGTAAGCAATTAACGGTGCGAGGATAAGCATGGCGATCATCGAAAATACTGTCGTTTACCTGGATGGAGACGTGGCATTGGAGGCTTTCTTTGCTTTTGACGATAGCGTAACAGGCCGACGACCTGCGGTGCTTATCAGCCATGCCTGGGGTGGGAGGGATGCTTTCGTTGCGGATAAGGCCAGGAAATTGGCCGAATTGGGTTATGTGGGTTTTGCATTGGACATGTACGGCAAGGGTGTTTTAGGGAGCGGTGCGGAAGAAAACGCTAAGTTGATGCAACCCTTTTTGGCGGATCGGAAGAAATTACAGGACCGAATGAAAGCCGCCTTGAATGCTGTTAAGCAATTGCCTTGGGTGGATGACAAACTTATCGCCGCGATGGGTTTTTGTTTCGGCGGACTGTGTGTCCTGGATTTGGCGCGGACGGGTGTGGACATTAAAGGTGTGGTGAGTTTTCACGGCTTGCTCGGCGCACCGGACAATACCAAAGGCAACCTTATCAAGGCAAAAATCTTGGCCTTGCATGGACGCGATGACCCGATGGTGCCACCTGAGCTAGTGCTTGCGTTCCAGGAAGAAATGACCCAAGCTGATGCCGATTGGCAATTTGTATCGTATGGACATACCGTCCATGCTTTCACCAATCCCGTTGCCAACGATCCCGGTTTTGGCACGGTCTATCAGGCCGATGCCGATAGGCGTTCGTGGATAGCCATGCGAAATTTCTTTGCTGAAATATTCGCGTAAGGTTCGTTATTGAACCCGTCTAGCAAATTAAGTTGAAACTCCTGCCATGACCTTATTGTGGACCGACGCGTTGATATTCCTGTTATTGCTGGCATCGGTCAGTATCGGGTTTTACCTGCACGACAAACCGCATATCCAACGTCCGCTCAATAAGATAGCCCGCAGCAACGTGGGCATGGTGTCCTTGGTGGTGTTGCTGTTCTTCCTGTTGGTCGGCCTGCTCGATTCGCTTCATTTCAAGCCGAAGCAAGAAGGGAGCAACGAGATTATCAGCCTGCTGGACTACTGCGCTACCCCATTGCGGGAGCAGTCCGAGAAGACTTATTCCGCGCCGTTTGCCACAACTTTGTACAGCAAGGAGATGATAGCAAAAGACGGTGATAGGGTTTGGGATTATCCGCGACTGGTGTATGGCGGCAAGCATTTGGCCGATCCAGGAAAAGGGAAGCTGGGCGATATTTTGCAAAAAGCAGGGCTCGGTTTCTTGCTGGGTGTGGCTTTTTTCATTGTCTTTTTGCTCTTATCGGCCGTCATAAGCTATTTGCGATATGGGGCAACGCCCGCGTTTTTTGCCTTACGCCCCGTCATGTTAACCCTATTCACGCTTATCGTGATAAGCGCAATTTTTAGCTACCTGTCACTTTATTATCATGTGTTAGGGACAGATAAAGTGGGTGAAGATGTCTTTTACCAAGCCGTTAAAAGTATCCGTACCGGCTTGGTCATTGGTACGCTGACCACGCTTATCATGTTGCCCTTGGCGATCTTGTTCGGCATCCTGGCCGGATTTTTTCGGGGTTGGGTGGATGATGTCATCCAATACCTCTACACCACGCTTAATTCCATCCCCGGCGTATTGCTGATAGCGGCATCGGTATTGATGGTGCAAGTGTACATGGCAAACCATGAGTCCGCATTTACCAGTGTGATTGTCCGTGCCGATATGCGCTTGCTGTTCCTGTGCATGATTTTAGGCGTGACCAGTTGGACGGGCTTATGTCGTTTGCTCAGGGCGGAGACCTTAAAGCTGAGGGAAATGGAATATGTGCAAGCTGCCTACGCATTGGGTGTGAAGCAACATGCCATTTTGCTGCGCCATATTTTGCCTAATGTGATGCACATCGTATTGATTTCCGTCGTGCTGGATTTCAGTTCCTTGGTATTGGCGGAAGCCGTGCTGTCGTATATCAATATTGGTGTTGATCCTACGACTTATAGTTGGGGCAATATGATTAACGGCGCGCGCCTGGAAATGGCACGCGAACCTGTCGTGTGGTGGTCATTGTCCGCTGCCTTCGTATTTATGTTTGCCCTGGTATTGGCGGCCAATTTGTTTGCCGATGTCGTGCAGGATGCGTTTGATCCGAGGAGCGCGGGCAATGAAAGCTTTAAATAAACCGACGGGCAATCGAATAAATCCCGCTAAATTGTTGTTGAGCAAATGGACGGCGGTCACACCACAAGATAAGGAAAAACATTTTCTGGTCACGCGTACTAGTGAAGATGGGCAAGGTGTGGTAATCATACCAATCCCAATAAATTCTCGTATTATTCCTTCTCCAGAGGGAGAAGGTCAGGATGAGGGGAATTCAAATAAAAATTTATTGGGATTGGTATCACTTGCATCGTCGAAGCAGTGCTTACGCATAACGAATATGAAATGGTTTGGCAAGAACTGAAAGACCATACACAACGGTTAGCTGGATGGCGTTAAATACTGAAAATAACACTATGACTGAGCCATTGCTTTCCGTCGAAAATTTGAGTGTCCGTTTTGGCCGATCCCAACCGGTTGTCGATGACATCAGCTTTACACTTTATGCGGGGGAAACATTCGCCCTCGTCGGCGAGTCGGGTTCTGGGAAATCGATTACGGCTTTGTCGGTACTTAGATTGCTGCCCAATAACGCTACTCTCAATGCCGCGTCGATTAGCTTGCAAGGCGAAAACTTATTAAAGCTGTCCGAATTGGAATTGTGCAAGATCCGTGGTCGTCGTATCGGCTTGATTTTTCAGGATCCCATGTCATCGCTGAATCCAGTCATGACCATAGGCGACCAAGTTGCAGAAGCCGTCCGACAACACTTTCCCCTGTCCAATAATGGGGTACAGCGGCGTGTATTGGAATTGTTGCAGCAAGTTGAACTGCCGGAGCCGCAGCAGCGGATAAAGGACTTTCCCCACCAATTGTCCGGCGGCCAGCGGCAACGGGTGATGATAGCGATTGCCTTGGCAGGCAAGCCGGATTTGCTGATTGCGGATGAGCCGACGACATCGCTGGATGTGACGATCCAGGCGCAAATATTGGCCTTACTGAAAAGCATCCAACAGCAAACTGGCATGGCACTGTGGCTTATTAGCCACGATCTTGCGCTGGTTTCCACGATGGCGGATCGGGTCGCCGTGATGCAACACGGTAAAATTGTTGAATCTAGCTCTTCATCGGACTTATTTACGCAAGCCCAGCACCCTTACACCCGTAAGTTGCTAGCTGCCCTGCCATCCATGCAAAGCGGCTTGAACCGTTGCCCCGAAGAAAAGCCGCCTTTGCTTCAAGTGGACAATTTTCATTGCCATTATCCGATACGTAAAGGCTTATTCAAGCGCATCGTAGGTTATGTGCGCGCTGTGGACGGGGTAAGCCTTACTATCCAGCAAGGCAAGACGCTGGCCTTGGTCGGTGAATCCGGTTGCGGCAAGACGACCTTGGGAAAAGGTTTGCTCAATTTGATCCCAGGCAGTTTTGGGTCGGTCAAGATTGACGGCTTGGATTTGGACGGCTTACAAGGCGAATTGTTAAGGAGACAACGCGCCAATATACAGATTGTATTCCAAGATCCGTTTTCTTCGATGAATCCCAGAATGCTGGTAGGCGATATTATTGCAGAAGGCATCGGTGCGCTGCATCCAGATATTGACGCCGTTGAGTGCAAGGGACGTGTACGGCAATTGCTGCAGCAAGTCGGTTTGCCCGAAGATGCCGCATTGCGTTACCCGCATGAATTTTCCGGTGGGCAACGGCAGCGGATTTGTATCGCCCGTGCCTTGGCGGTAAGGCCAAAACTGATCGTGTGCGATGAGCCGACGAGTGCGCTGGATGTCTCTGTGCAGGCGCAGGTAATCCGGCTATTAAAGGATCTGCAGAAGGAGCAGGGTATCAGCTATTTGTTTATTACCCATGATCTCGCCGTTGTAGCCGAAATAGCGGATGACGTAGCCGTCATGTATCAAGGAAAAATAATAGAGCAAGGTAGTGTCGGGCAGGTGCTTTTCAAGCCCCAACACGCTTACACCAAAAAGTTGATCAGTGCCGTGCCTGTGCTAAAAAAGGAAGTTGCCTGACCAAAAAGCCGACAAATAGTAGGGAAGTTTTATGGGTTTCTGCAAGCCCAACACAAAGGCCATGTGTTGATTATGTACGTGCTTACGCTGCTCTCAAAGCGACCTTGAAATATCGATTTTGGTCTTGTCCAAAATATCCCTGCGTAGACGCTCGGCTTCTGTTGCTCGATCCATCAAGGTGGGTTCTGTCGAAATAGTCCCTTTAAAACGCCTGATACCCCCTGTTTTTCTTTCGTTTACCACTTCGGTAATGGTTTTCCAGCCTATCTTTTTGGTTTCCGCCGCAAAGGCAAAAACCATTGCCAAGTCACAGATGTTGTTGATCAGGCGCGGCACGCCTTCAGTGTAAAAATATATTGCCGCTAATGCCGCCTCATTAAAGATCGTGGAATTGACACCGGCTATCAATAAACGGTGTGCGATGTAGTTTCGCGTTTCTTCGAAATTGAGCGGTTTCAGATGGTATTCAATAGAGATACGCTGTGCAAATTGGACGAGTTCCGGTTGGTTCAGTTTGTCGACCAGCTCAGGTTGTCCGACCAAAATCATTTGTAATTTGATTTGATCCGCTACGTTGATGTTGGAGAGCAGCCTTAGCTCCTCCAATGTTTCAATGTCCATGTTTTGAGCTTCATCGACGATCAAAATGACGCGACGTTGCTTTTTATGTTCTTCGGCCAGGAATCGGGTAAAAATCTGGTAGCGTTCGGCCTTATTTTTGGACTCATGGGGGATGTCGAACGAAGCCAAAACCCAGGTCAACAGGTCGCCAAATGCACTGTGGGTATTGGTGATCAAGCCGACAGTGCATTGGTTCTGGACTTTTTCCAAAACTGCCATGATTAAGGTAGTCTTGCCCGAGCCAATCTCTCCAGTAATGACGGTTATACTGGCTTGGCTTACTAAACCATATCTCAGGGTAGTCAGCGCTTTCTTATGATTGGGGCTTAAGTAGAGAAAACTGGGGTCAGGGCTGAGCGAAAATGGTTTTTTTGTCAGGCCAAAAAAATTTGTGTACATAATTCTAGTTCGACAAACCAGTCATAAAAGATGAGTTAAACACAGACTATATTCAAAGAAGTATAGGCTTTCTTTCCAATTGCCGAACGCGTAGCGCATTTCTATACTAAGTCTTAAAAAAACATGCTAAAAAATAACCAAAATGGCCGGATTGATAGGCATGTTAAGTCCATTTGGTTACAACTATAGCTTGTGCCTTAAAAAAAGTAACGGCATCTATAAAAAATAGCGCTGGAGACGTAGTTAACGAATGCTTTAGTAATCTTAAGCAATAGCTTACGTAAACTTCCAGCCCTTCACAATAAGTGGTATTACCTATATTTCAATTAGCTGTCAGTAAATTGAGGTAAACCATCGCAACAACCAAAAATGCGGTGTTACCTTCTGGTTATACACTTTAACCAAGGCTAGTCAATACGCGGAGTTCGTGTGTATCAGTTTTAATCCCGGCGGTAACGCTTCTCCATAAAACTGGGCCTCATCTTTTTCATCGAGCTTTTTATAATGCTCAACCATTTCTAGCCAAGCATAAGGCGTTTTGCTTATTTTTAGCTTATCAATAATTTTCATGCTGAGCGGTTCATCAATATCACGGACACGATCGCCACTTTTACGGCTTAACAGCATGGCGGCGAAAGCTGCCTGCCGATTCTTTTTCCAGTCTTGCACTAACAAGAGGTCCAACCATTTTTCAATGGTAGCGGTTGGAATCACATCATGGCTATTGCCATAAAAAGGGATACGTGCACCCACGCGGCCTACGGCCCACCATGTCTGTTGGGATTCATTCGCTTTCCCCAATCGTTTGATTAGCCATTCGCCAAGGCCTATTTTTTTGGCAATCGGCAAGCGTTCGAGAACGGCGGCAAGCATGACCATATCGTCATAACTGCGCTGTTTGGCTTGCTTGGCAATGTTAGGTTGCCTACTTGCAGCGGGGTTAATATAGTTAGCAATGTCGGCAAAAACCCGTTCTTGGGTAACAACATCCAAGCCGCCGGCTATGCGCCGCCAGAGTGTCCACCATTCGCTCCAGTTTTGATTGCTGTTGATGAATTGGATGCCTTGGGGATAGAGTTGCCACAGATGCTGGATGCGCCAGTCGTCCAGGGGGCAGCCAAAGCCAGGGCGTAGGCAAAAGCCGATCAGGCTGAGCCAAACCCGTTCGTGGTGTTCCGAACGGCGACGGTATTTATGGCCTTCCCACAATACCGCAAACAATGCCCTGAGCAAGGATGAATCCCATAGCGAGCGGTCACCCAGCAGCCTTTCGAGATCGGAACGGAGGCTTTTGACTGCGTTTGGGTTGATTTGTTTGGATTTAGTGCCGAATACGGCCTGTATTAGCTCGATAGCCGCATTGAATTGGGGGGGTAATTCGGTATTGACCGGAGTCCTGATAGTGTCTTGTTTCCTGATTTGGAATTCCACATCCCAGCGTTGTTGTGGGTTGTCGCCTATCGTTTGGTGTGTTGCCGTTTCCTGGTTTGCCGCATCATTTACTGCAATACATTGAATTTTAAGCGTTCCCAGATCGGTTTGGGTGACACCTAGCTGCACAACCGTTTCGGTGTCTTGATGGGCGGTCTCGGTATCAAACACTACGACAAGTGGGGGCAGGGCATGGAAGTCATCGCTAATTTCGGTAATGCCCCCAGGTTTGAAGGGCTGGTCGCCCGAATATGAAACCAAGTCAAACCGGACGGGTGTGCCGGTACGTAAGGCGAACCGTCGGTCATGCAAAATGATTTCCTTGCCTTCTGCACTACCTTTTGGCAGTACGCAAACTCCGTATTTCGTAGGCGATTTCGTGATCGGTGCTTGCGCCGATACGTTTGTGTCGATCAACAGAAAATAACTCCGCGCCGCACCGCCGCCAATTTTGAGTTTTTTGTCATGTCTGGCGATGGCATAACCGACTGCGCCATACGCCACAGAAATATCAGGGTAGTCGTTCTCAAGCAAGACCAAGGGCTTTGGGCTCCAGGCATTGCATAGGTCAAGGATTCTTTGGGTGATCGTTTGGCTGCGGAAGAGGCCGCCGTTCAGTAATATAGCATCGGGCACTGTCCCTGTGCCTTGCAATGCCTCCAGGGCAGCCTGTTTGTGCAGGTTTAAAAACGCGGCGATATGTTTGCTGATGGCCGGTTCTGCCGCGTACGGCAAACCAAATTCCACCACACCGCTGCGTTTCCTGTCCGGCGTGTCGTCTAATTGGGTGAGCGGGAAGAAGCCGTCCAAGGCGATTCGTTTGACATCGTCCTGAGTCAAAATGGCGGAGCGCGATCCCCCAATCAATTTGGAACCGCCGCCCAATAAGGTAATGGTCACTTGTCCTGGTGCATTTTCTGCCAGCAAGTGTTCCTTGGTGGTGCGGCATTGTTCATTCAACTGGGAAAAATCCGCCGTAGACAAGCGGGACTGGCCTGACTGCAAGCGACTTTCGACGAGATGCGCCAAGGCCAAATCAATGTTGTCCCCGCCCAGTAAAATATGGTCGCCCACGGCAATCCGGGTTAGCTTAGGATCAGTTTGGCCCTGTTTTTCGACTTTTATTAATGTCAGGTCAGTCGTGCCGCCGCCTACATCGCAGATTAACAACAACTGTATATTTTCCAGCGCGTCATGGATATTGCCACTGTTGCGGCGTAGCCAGTCGTAACAGACCGCCTGGGGTTCTTCGAGCAGCCTGACGCTATGGAGTCCCGCCCGGTTTGCCGCTTCCAGGGTAAGCGACCGTGCGGCTTCATCAAAAGAAGCCGGCACGGTAATCACAATATCCTGATTTTCTAAGGGTGCGCTCGGGTTGCGAATGCCCCAAACGGTGCAAATATGCCTGAGATAGCTGGCACTGGCATCGATGGGGGAGACTTTCTCGATGCTTTCATCACTGCCCCAGGGCAGGATCTTGGCATGATGGTCAACCGTGGGATGTGACAACCAGCTTTTGGCGCTGGCCACCAATCGTCCTTTGGACTTCGCGCCCAACAATCGTGCGGCTTCACCGATAACGGCGCGAGTACCGGATTGGGAAAAAACAAGTTCGGCTTCGGAAAGTTCGTTTTCAGCCGGATGATAACGCGCTGACGGCAATAAGGGTTTCGCTTCGACTTGCCCCGGCGCGGTCAGTTGTTCAATCTGGAATAACTGAATGTCTTGCGGGTTGCCGATTTTGGCATAAGCAACCGCCGTATGCGTCGTACCCAGGTCGATGCCGACGTGGTATTGGGGAGATGGGTTTTGCACGGGTTGCTTAAAACTGCTTGGATATGCTTGCGGACAGGGTTGGATGCTGGCGTTTGATGCTTATTCCCCCGACCTGACATCAAATTCAATCTTCCAACGGGAGTTATCTTTTTGGGAAACGGCTTGCAGCTCGAGCGTACCGATTTCCGTGACGGCTGCGCACAAATGGACGGGAACAATATCTCCGGCATTACGGCCTTCTTTGGCTAAGGTGATTTCGATTTCAGCCAGTTCCGACAGTTCGTCTCGACTCCAGCGGTTTAAGCGGGTGCCAACCCGGTCTGACCGACGGCTGGTCGATGCAAAAAAGCGGAAACGGACAGGTTCACCAATGACTAAGCCGAATTCCTCATTGGGCAACTCTTGCTGTGTGCCTTCTTCCATGCCAAAGGGAGCGATACATAAGGCCTGGATTTCGGGCGGAATGCCCGGCACAGAAGGCATGGCGCTCTCAATGCCGACGTAATAGGAAGCCGCAGCCCCACCTTTAATGCGTACTCCCTTGCCTTTGCGGACAAAGCCGTAATAGGCCGCTCCCCTGGCAACGGCTAGGTCGAGGTCAGTTCCAGACAACAACCTGGCTGGCGGGGCTTGCTCTGCTTGCAACCAGCCATTCAATACGCTCATCATCCGGTCAGCCAAGGAATCCGCCTTTAACACGCCGCCATTAAACAGCACGGCGGTAGGATGGATGAATGTGGCATTTTCCGTCAGCCTGATGCCTTCCAATTCGCCAGTCGCATGTTGCTGTTTGGCCAGGAATGCGGCGAGATGCCTTGTGATACCCGCATCTTGGGCATACGGTAAGCCGGATGTCCTCAATCCAGTCCGGGCTCGAGTTGCAGGCCTTGCATTGGAGGCAACAATAGGCAAAAAGCCTTCCACTAAGGTGCTATTGACTTCATCGCGGGTCAGTTCCGTCCGTAATGTGCCGCCAATTAACGAAGAACCTCGATTCGCAATGACTATGGGGGCGACATCCATCGTCATGTTATTGAGCAGCTTTTCTTTCGCATCTCGGCAGCTATGGGTCAATGCCTGAAATTGCCAGGGTTGCAAAGGGTTTTCTTCTGTCTCGACTTTGGTTTTCACGGTATAGGCCAGTGCCAAATCCATGTTATCCCCGCCGAGCAGGATATGGTCGCCAATCGCCACACGGGTCAACTCCAGGTTGCCGTCATTCTCTGTGACGGCGATTAAGGATAAGTCGGTCGTGCCGCCGCCGATGTCAATGACAAGAATAACATCCCCAACATGAACTTGCTTGCGCCAATCTTTGCTGCTTTTTTCAATCCAGCTATAAAATGCCGCTTGCGGTTCTTCCAATAGGATGGCATGGCCTAAGCCAACGGTCCTAGCCGCTTCGACAGTGAGCTCCCGCGCTGCCGGATCAAACGATGCGGGGACGGTAATCACAAGATCTTGCTGTTCCAGCGGCGCATCGGGGTGTTGGTGCTGCCACGCGCTTTTAAGGTGCTGCAAATAAGCGACGGTCGCCTGAAAAGGCGAGATGCGTTCGACTTCTTCTGGCGCATCGGGCGGCAATATCGGCGCTTTGCAATCCACACCGGAATGGCACAGCCAACTTTTGGCACTGGACACGAGGCGGATAGGGGTCTTGCTGCCCAAATTACGGGCAATTTCACCCACCAGATGTTGCGGTTTGCTCGTCCAAGGCAGGATGGCTGCGCCATTGGCAAGTTCTGCGGCATGGGCTTGATAGATAAAAGAAGGCAATTGGAGCTTGTCTTCAACCGTGCCTGGAGCGGTAAGCTGCGAAATCGGCATGACTTGTTGGGAAAATTCATCCTGTTCCAAGCTGGCTAGATTGGCATAAGACATGACGCAATGCGTGGTGCCTAAATCAATTCCGACGGTATATTTTGGTCTGATAGGGCTATTCATCAATAAATTATGGCAGTTAGTTGAATGGAATTGCGTGAAAATAGCGATGCTTACAATTCAATTTCTGCAGCCGCAACAATATGGGGGTTATGTCCCTGTGTGAGTTTGGGTAAGCGCACCTCAGTCACTTGCCATCCTTTATGGACTAGGCTGCCAGTAAACGGTGCAGCGCCCACAATATTGCCGGTCAACCGAATCGCCGTGGCATCAAAACCGACAGGTACGGTAATATTGCTGCCTTCCTGCTCTGTTCGGATAGGCGCAAGGCTGAAGTGCGCATTGAGGGCCTTATTGCAGCCATCATGCACCACCCGTGCGGCAACACCAATATCGGCATCACTATAAGCCGTGATGTCTTCTTTGATGAAGTCGATAAACCGAGCTTCTTTTTGCAGCAAGCCCAATACTTGCAGGGCGGCATCCGGCGTGTATTCCTTAAGGACTACAGGTTCCGGTGTGGGTGCAGGCACGATTTTCTCGACCTCTATGATTTTCTCGATAATTTTTACCGTAGGTTCAGCGGGTTGTGCGTGAATCGGTTGGACGGTCGCGGGTTCGGCTACTGTCTTATTCATGCTTCGGCTAAATAATAGCAACAACAGTAGCAAGATGATAACAGCCATCAAGGCCACCACGGTACCTGCCAAACACACATGCCATAAGTCAAATGTGGTCGGCCTTAAGGTCAAATCGACGGAGAAAGTGCTCATTAACGACTCTATGTAAGTCATGGCTTTACCGCGCCACGGCCAGCTTGGGCAAAGATCAATTCCTGCAACAATTTTCGGGTCGTCTGGATACGGACTTGCCGCAAATGGCGGTCTGCCATCACGGCAGGCACTTTTTCTGTCAAATAAGTCTCGCGCATTTTACCCAGCATGGGTTCGCACAGCTTTAAGATCTCTTCCGTTGCTTTGCGGCTGTCCATGTCCAAAAAAGCGGTTTTTTGCATTTGCCCACCGATACATTTTTTATATTCATATTTTGCTTCCTGGATTTTCTTGATGGTGGCATCAGAAATAGTCGTATTTTGCCATTCATCAGTCGATGTTTCGGCTTCTGCGATAACTAAAAAAAATAGTGAAGCAAATAACAGTGCGCTAGTTATAAAGGCTGTCTTCATGAGTTCCTCTTGATAAAGCAATAATCTATATTAGGGTAATTTTACTCGAAGTTGCGGTGAGTGTGAGGGCTATCGTCGCAATAGGCCATGACGGAGGAATATAAACTGTATTATCAATAGGGTAGGGTTAAGCGGTTTCGTCAGTCAGCCAAAATAATTTCAATGAGGGAACAGTTTCAAATACTCACTTTCAGAGATAATGTCTGTTGAACATTCCACTCGATCCAGGTAAATCTTGCCTTCCAGGTGGTCGGCCTCATGCTGGAAGATCCGGGCGACAAAACCTTCCAGTTGCGTTTCAATACGGTAGCCTTGCTCATCGGCATATTTTACCTCAATGGATTTAAAGCGCGGCACTAGGGCGCGTATGCCGGGAACGCTTAAGCAACCTTCCCAGTCTTTTTCTTTCTCATCCGAGAGGGGTTCGAACACGGGATTGATCATAACGGTCGGCTGCATTAATGGTGCGCTGGGATAACGATCAGTCGGCCTTGATGCAACAATGATGATTCGCTTGAGTTGGCTGATTTGCGGCGCGGCAAGCCCTACACCTTGGGTCGTCGCCAAGGCGGCTTGCATGGCTTTGATGATTTGCCGGATGTCGGGATTATCGACATGCTCGACAATCTCAGCCTGTTGCCGCAGTACTGTTGCACCCAGTTGGGCGATTTCGCAGGTTTGTGTCATGGCTGGTTTTGTAGCTCTTGCATAAGCACTGTCTGTGCCTGGATGGCGGCTTCATTCCTTTTACGATGATTTTGTTTATAACTCCCGTTTGCTTGTAGCGACCAAGATTGGCTGTTATCACTTAGGTAGGTATCCAGGTCATGCAAAATCCTATTATGTAAGCGTTTGCTTTCAATGGGAAAACAAGCTTCCACACGTTGGAACATATTGCGGTTCATCAAGTCTGCGCTGGCAGCATAAACTTCCCAGTTACCGTCATTCGCAAAGGCATAGACACGGGCATGTTCCAGGAAACGGCCGATAATGGAACGGACTTCTATGTTTTCCGATACCCCTGGAATGCCTGGCTTAAGGCAACAAATACCGCGAATGATGAGTTTTATTTTAACGCCCGCTTGCGAAGCGCGGTACAACGCCTGGATAATTTGTTCTTCAACGATGGCATTTGCCTTAAAGATGATTTTGGCGGCTTTACCTGCCTGGGCGTATGCAATTTCCCGTTCAATCTTTTCGATAATGCCGCTGTGTAGGGTAAAGGGAGATTGCAGCAATTTATTGAGTTTACTGACTTTACCTAAACTGGTCAATTGTGCGAATACCCGCCGTACATCTTCGCCCAGGTCTTTATCGCAGGAAAATAAACCATAATCCGTATACAGCAACGCTGTTTTGGGGTGGTAATTCCCCGTACCTAAGTGCACGTAATTGCGTAATTCTTTGCCTTCCCGCTTTAGTACCAGGCACATTTTGGCGTGGGTTTTATAGCCGACCACGCCGTACACGACATGCACGGCAGCTTCTTGGAGCTTGGCGGCCAAGCTGATATTGTCTTTCTCGTCAAACCGCGCCCTGAGTTCAATGACAACTGTCACTTCCTTCCCCGCCATCGCTGCTTTTATCAGGGCATTAACTATCGGTGATTCAGCACCAGTACGGTAAAGCGTTTGTTTGATTGCCAGCACATCCGGCGCAACTGCCGCTTGGCGAAGGAACTCAACGACGGGCGAAAAGGATTCAAATGGATGGTGCAGTAAAATATCCTGTTTTTTGATAACTGCAAAAATGTCGGTGTTTCGGCTGAATTGTAAAGGGGTCGTCGGCTTGAAAGACGCAAATTTCAAGTCTGGACGACCTACCAGCGCAATAATTTCCTGTAAGCGGTTAAGGTTGACAGGGCCATCCACCAAGAACAGCCGATCCTTGGTCATTTCAAAGCGGTCAAGTAAGAAACTGACCGTTTCATCGGGGCAATTGGCATCAATCTCCAGGCGCACTTCGTCCCCGTAATTGCGCGTGGCCAATTCGCCTTGCACTGCGAGCAGTAAGTCGTCTATAGCATCGTCATCAACAAAAAAATCACTGTTTCGCGTTACCCTGAATTGATAGCAGCCCTTAACATGCATACCATTAAACAGCTCGCCCACAAAAGCATGGATAATCGACGACAAGAACACGAAATCGGTAGGCCCACTTTGGGTTTCTTCTGCAGGAAATTGAATGATGCGCGGCAATGATCGGGGGGCTTGCAAAATAGCGCGTCCACTGTTGCGGCCAAACGCATCCTTGCCCGTCAACGAGATGATGAAGTTTAAGCTCTTGTTTAATATCCGGGGGAAAGGATGGGCGGAATCTAATCCGACGGGGGATAAAATAGGCAACAACTGATCGCTGAAGTACGTTTGCAGCCATTGATGTTGCGCTTCCGTCCAGTCAGTGCGACGAATAAAGCGGATATTTTCTTGTTTAAGTTTAGGGATCAATAGTTCATTGAGTACCCGATATTGCTCAGTCACCAATTCATGGGCGTTAACGGAAATCAGCTCTAACTGTTCATGGGGGTTTAAGCCATCCTGCCCAGTCGCTTTGGGGTCTATCGCCTCCATCTGGATAACGCCAGCAACCCGGACTTCGTAGAATTCATCGAGATTGGAGCACGAGATGCACAGGTAATTTAGCCGCTCCAGTAATGGGACGTTTTCATCTTTCGCTTGTGCCAATACGCGTTTGTTGAACTCCAGTAGGCTGAGTTCACGGTTGATATAGAATTCCGGCCTTTGCAGGTCGATAATCTGTAATGTCTCTTTCGGTGCTACAGTCAGGTTTGCCATAAATTGCCCATCAGTTTGCAATGCCCGATAAAAAAACATGCCGGTCGCTGACTTGTTCGATAGCTAGCGGTAACTCTGCAAAAGCCAATTGCTTGTCGATTTCTTCAAGGCTAAATGCCGCCAACAAGGAATTATAAAAATCCCGCTGCAATATTTTCGGTTCGTCTATAGCGTACATTTCCACTAGCGTTTTTGCCATTTTTTTTGAAACGGGCCTAAGCAAATCCATCACAACTATGCGCGTACCGGGTGCTGAACACTTTTTGATGAGTTGCCAAAGCACTTGCGGATTCGGTAAGTGATGTAACAAACTGTTGCTGAAAATAATGTCGTAACTGGATTCGGGTAATACGGTATCAGGTAACTTGCCGTGTATGAAGTTAAGTCTAAGTTGTAACACAGGATCAATCGAATTTAACGCATAATCTATCATGGGTTTGGAGCCGTCAACAGCATCAATTTTACTAAATGGGAAAGCTGAAGCAAATCGTCGGCTGATGTCCCCTGAGCCGCAGCCTAAATCCAGCGCCTTGCCATTGAATGTCGGTTCATTTACAAAGGTTTTAAGTCGTTGTAAAAAATCATTATGCGGCTTTTCAAAATCAGCTTGCGCATAAGCGATCACTTGGTCCACGTCTTCCATTAACTCAAGTTCTAATATTCTTTGCATCAGGCGTAGCCCCGGTTTCCTTGTAATCCTCCTGTATGCAACGCAATAATACGCTGTCCCGGCTTAAAATAGCCTTTTGCAATCAGGTCATAGAGGCCGTACAACATTTTTCCGGTGTACACGGGATCTAGAGGGATGGATGTTTTTTGCGTAAAGGCATGCATAAATGACGTTAATTCTAGGCTAGTGTTGGCAAATCCACCACAATGATAATCCAGAATTATTTCCCAATTATTACTGTTTTTTGACAATAAAGATTTCACGTCAGGCTGTAAAAAATCGGCGTGTTTTAATGCGGCGAAACCTAATGCGGATTGTCGTCCAGGAACGGCATCGATTAAGCCGGCTAAGGTTACGCCCGTTCCACATGCTACGCATAAGGTGTCGTATTCAATGTCAATTTCATTGACCAATTCAGCCATGCCTTTGAGTGCAAGGTGGTTTGCCCCGCCTTCCGGTAGCCAAAATTCGTTGGGCTTGATGTCGGGCAAGTCTTGCCAATCCCTATAATTTCTGTAATGCCGAAATTCTGTGCGGGAGATAAACCTAAGCTCCATGCCCCAATTCTGCATATCTTGCAGGGTAGGGGTTAACAGGGCCGGTTTTTCGCCGCGAATGATGCCAATGGTTTTCAGCCCGAGGATTTTGCCCGTATACGCCAAGGCGTGCAGGTGGTTTGAATAGGTGCCACCCATGCTGATCAGGGTGTCCGCGCCTAAAGACAAGGCATGATCCAGGTTGTATTTGAGCTTACGCCATTTGTTGCCGGAAATTATAGGATGCAACAGGTCGTCCCGTTTTATCCATAAGCTGACTTGATAATCATCCAGGAGGGGATCGTCAATTTTAGTCAGGACGGATAAGCCGAAGCTTTGTTCCAGTTTAACCAGTTCTGGGTGCATTCGGTTGTTTTGAGTTAAAGGCTCTGCTTAATCGCCCAAGCCACATCTGCTGCTTGCCGATTTTCCTTCACATCATGTACCCGAAACAGCTTTACGCCTGCCATTACGCCTAGTGCAGTGGTGACGGCGGTTGCGGTGACCAGTTCGGAAGGCTCGGCGACATTGCAGATCGCGCCCATAAACCGTTTGCGGCTTGTCCCCAACAGCACGGGGAATCCGAGTTCGACGAATTTATCAAGATTTGCCAATAAATCGAGGTTATCTTGCCTGCGCTTACCAAAGCCAATGCCAGGGTCGATTAAGATATTTTCTTTATGAATGCCCGCCGCTAGGGCAGCAGAAACCCTTGATTGTAGAAAATCAAGGATTTCCGATACCACCTTATCGTAATGAGGGTTATCCTGCATCGTAAGCGACGTTCCTAACCTATGCATAAGGATGATAGGGACTGACCTTTTGGCGGCCAAAGCTAGAATATCGGGGTCATCCTGCCCCGCCGAGACATCGTTAATAAGATTGGCGCCTGCATCTAATGCGGCTTCTGCCACGGGGCTTAGGGTTGTATCGATGCTAATCAGCCTGTCATTGGTGAACTGTTTGCGAATGGCGAGGATAATAGGAATGACGCGCCGCACTTGCTCCTCCGAACTGATCGGGCCAGAGCCAGGGCGTGTGGATTCGCCGCCGATGTCGATGATATCGGCCCCTTCCGCCAACATGCGTCCAACTTGTCGTACTGCCGCATCGGTGCGGACATATTGGCCGCCGTCGGAAAAGCTGTCAGGGGTTACATTTAAAATGCCCATAATCAGCGGTTTTTGTCTTTCGTTAAAGTCCACTCGATTTTCCTGTGTGCGTTGTCCAAGCTACCTTATAATAAAAGGACTATTCCTACTTGTTGTTGTCATGAGTAAACCCCGTCTGGCCTGGGCGATTACCGGTTCTGGTCATTATATAGAAGAATGCCTGGACTTTTTGCTGACCTTGCAGGATGTGGATGTCTATATCAGTCCGGCGGGCGAGGAAGTGCTGAAAATGTACGGCATTAGTTTGGATGCAGTGCGGGCTATACATCCGGTTTATCGTGACAAGACGGCCTCCTCTCCGCCCGTCGGCCTGTTTTACAAAGGCTATTACCATACCTTCGTGATGGCACCCGCCACCTCGAATACGATTGCCAAGTGCGTACTGGGTATTGCCGACAATCTGGTGACTAACCTCTACTCACAGGCAGGGAAGTGCAAAGTGCCGTGCATTGTCTATCCTTGCGATATTGCTCCGGAAATGGAAACGACGGCACCGGGTGGGAAAGTGATGGTTTATCCGCGCAAAATCGATTTGGAAGGCACGGAAAAAATACGCAGTTTTGAATACACCACCGTCGTGGAAAGCGTTGAAGAATTGATCGACACGGTTAAACAACGGCTAGCGGCATTGGCATGAGCGAGCATCTACTTTTTCTCACCGGCAGGTTGGCAGAAAAGCAATTGCGTGGCATCCTGAAAAAAATGCAGCCAGAATTTACCTATACGGTTCATCAACTTGGCGTTAAAGTCGCCGCCCTGATAACGACAGACATGATCCTTCGCCGATTAAAAGATACCTTCGGCGCAAACCGCATTATCATCCCGGGTCGCTGCCGTGGCGATGTTGGGGCTTTGGCGAAAGAACTGGATGTGACGGTAGAAAGGGGGCCGGATGAGCTCAAGGATTTGCCCCAGTATTTCGGCAAGGCGGCACATCAATACGATTTAAACCGCTATAACGTCAAGATTTATGCCGAAATTGTTGATGCGCCCCATATTGGCATCGAAGAAATTGTCAAACGCGCTAACTATTACAAAAAAAATGGTGCGGACGTTATCGACATCGGCTGTTTGCCGAGCACGGATTTTCCGCACATGGAAGAGGCAATCCAGGCACTCAAACGACAAGGATTCATTGTCAGTATCGATTCACTAAACAGCGACGACTTGCTTCGAGGTGGAAAGGCAGGGGCTGATTATCTCCTCAGCCTGCACGAAAATACATTGTGGATCGCCGATGAAGTCGCTGCAACGCCGATTTTGATTCCTGAAACGCATGAAGATTTAGCGTCGCTCGACCGTGCAATTTCGGTCATGCAAGGCAAAAATCGCCCATTCATCGTCGATCCCATCCTCGATCCCATCCATTTCGGCTTTACCGAGTCCATCGTGCGCTATCATGAGGTCAGGAAGCGGCATCCCGAAATTGAGATCATGATGGGTGTGGGCAACATCACCGAATTGACCCATGCCGATACGGCTGGGATGAATGCCTTGTTGTTGGGGATTTGTTCGGAACTCAACATTAACCAAATCCTTGCCACCGAAGTCAGTCGTCATGCGTGCCGCGCCGTCAAAGAATCCGATATTGCACGGCGTATTATGTTTGCGGCTAAAGAGCAAGACACCTTGCCTAAGCATATCGACTCTAGCCTGATGGCCTTGCACGAGACCTCGCCGTTTCCTTATTCGGCGGATGAAATCAAGGAACTGGCTGGCCAGATTACCGATCCTAGCTACCGCATCCAAACCAGCACTGAGGGCATCCATCTCTTTAACCGGGACGGATTCCATACGGCGAGCGACCCGTTTGATCTTTACCCCAAGTTGGCAGTGGCGAATGATCCTGGGCATGCCTTTTATTTAGGTGTGGAATTGGCACGGGCTGAGATTGCCTGGCAATTAGGCAAGCGGTTCAATCAAGACCAGCGGCTGGATTGGGGTTGTGCCAGCGACAGCGCCGAGCAAACCGTTGACCTGCACAGTTTTAAACCTGCCGGGACTACCTTAAAAAAATGATACTGGAAACCATCGTCATTACCCAAAATAATGAAGGGACTGTCCACATCGCCCCGATGGGCATCCATGAGGAGGGGGCTCACCTTATTGTCTTGCCCTTCCGGCCATCGACCACACTGAACAATTTTTTGGAAACGAAGGTGGGCGTTATCAATTATTGCGATGATGTGCGGGTGTTTGCGGGATGTTTGACCGGACACCGTGATTGGCCGCTGAAACCTGCACAAGTTATCCCAGGTAAGGTCTTGGAGTGTGCATTGGCGCATACTGAAGTAGAAATCGAAAGGGTTGAAGAGGATTCCACTCGACCCAAATTATTTTGCAGGCCTGTAAATACGGTTAACCATAGGCCTTTTACGGGTTTCAATCGCGCCCAGTTTTCAGTCCTGGAAGCCGCCATTTTAATTAGCCGATTGGACATGTTGCCGTTAGAAAAAATTGAATCGGAAATGGATTATTTACGCATTGGCTTGGAAAAAACCGCAGGCGAGCGCGAGTGGGAAGCCTGGGGCTGGCTCATGGATGCGCTCGATCATCACAAAAGGAATGCAAAGATATGACCGGAATGCTAGCCAGTGTGAACAGCGTGGATGAAGCGAGGCTGGTATTGGCGGAAAATGTCGCTATCATTGACCTCAAAGAACCCGCATTGGGTTCGTTGGGCGGGCTGGATATTAAATTGGTAAAGGAAATTGTCAACATTATTGGTCATCAATGCCCGGTCAGTGCAACGATTGGCGACTTGCCCATGCAATCTGGGTTAATTTTTAATGCCGTAAAAGAAATGGCGGAAACAGGTGTTAACTATATCAAAATCGGCTTTTCTCCAGACGAAAATCAACAGGAAGTCATTGAAAAATTAACTCAATTGACTTCAACTATTAACTTGATCGCCGTCTTATTTGCGGACACAAACCCCGATTTCGGCTTAATAGACCGCCTTGTTGAGGCAGGTTTAAAGGGGATCATGCTCGATACCCAAGATAAAACCAAGGGTTCATTGACAGGAATCATGGCTCGAAGCGAGATCGGGCGTTTTGTCGCCCACGTTAAAACCAAGCAGGTCCTCTGTGGCCTTGCGGGTTCCTTAAAGTTGGAAGACATTGCCCTATTGATGCCTTATCAACCTGATTACTTGGGCTTTAGGGGGGCATTATGCGACCAAAACGATAGGGTAGGGCATCTAAATCTCCGGCGTGTCCAGGCTATCAAGCAAAACATTTCTGAATATTCTTCCTGATGCCAAATAGCTCGCCGTTCATCCAATTTGGTAAAAGTCTTATCTTAATTGGTATGGTTGCGGGTCTATATATCCTGTTGGGCCTATTAGGTTTGCTCGTTAGGCTTCCTTCTGAGCACTTAGGTATCCTGATGCCATCGGCTGGKTTGGCATTGGCGGCGACATTACTGTTTGGGATACGGATTTTGCCCGCTGTCGCTATAGGCAATTTCTGTGTTAGTGCCTGGGCTTTCGATTTTGATCCTGAGTTTTTGCTTTTCTATGCCGCCAGCGCTATTGGGGCAGCCCTATCGGCATGTTTGGGGGCGGGCCTTATACGTCGGGTGATCGGATTTCCCAATCCTCTGATAGAGGGTCGGAGCATCATGCTTTTTATGGGCTTGGGCGGGCCGGTCAGTTGCCTAGTCTCTGCGGGTATTGGTGTTGCGGCAATGTACCGCTTAGGAATTGTTGCCTTGCCCGACGTTTCGCTCGCTTGGTTAAGTTGGTGGGTGGCCGACGTATTGGGCGTACTTATTTTTACGCCGCTTATCCTGATACTTCTTGCCCAGCCGCGACATATCTGGCATCAACGGCGTGCTACCGTCGGCTTGCCCATTTTGTCGACGTTTGCGTTAGTCATCGCCCTGTTTTTTTACCTGGACAGCATTACCCAGAAGCAATACGAACAACAATTAAAAGAAAAAGCCATTACCTTGTCCCAGGCATTAAAAAACAGGGTAAAAGAAGACCTGTCTGAACTTCAAGCTGTAAGGAGTTTCTTGCTTGGTTTGAAATCAATAGAGCCGCAAAAGTTTTCACAATTAGCCAAACAAATGCTCATGCCGTACAAAGAGATGCAGGCTATCAATTGGGTGAATAATATAGAAGGCAAAGAAGAAAAAAACCAATACCTAATCCCACTTAACGATCAAGCGACCAGTAAATCGGAAAATTCGTGGGCAATTCCTCTTGATGTCAGGAAAAAATTGCAGACAAACCCGCAAGCCGCCAAGGCCGAATTCCTGGTTTCGGAGCGGAACAGCTTTAAATTGCTTATTCCCGTTCTCAATGAGTTTAGCCAGGACAAGAAAGCGTTGGGCGTAATCATTTTGGATTTATCGATGGAAGGCTTGGTCCAGCAAGCGTTTGCCGAGTTGAATACGGCTCATTGTGCGTTGATGATTAGCACACCCCACCAAGATTCCTTACCGGAAAGATCAGTTATTTACGGCGATATCGGCAATAAAGACCAAATGCTTTACCAAACCGTTCCGATCGAGGTAGCTGGCCAAACTTGGCTGTTAAGTTTTTATCATGATTGGGGTAAGGAAAAGGCTAGCGACCATTGGTGGCCGGTAGGCTGGATAATGGTAAGTGGATTATGGTTTACCGCGATACTCGGTATCGCCCTGTTACACTTGACGGGCCGATATTTCTGCACTGAAGCCATCATAGAAGAACGCACCAAAATATTGACGGAAACCAAAACGGCTGCGGAATTGGCCAACCAAGCCAAGAATCAATTCCTGGCTAAAATCAGCCATGAATTAAGGACACCGCTGAACGGTATTTCTGGTTTCGCCCAGTTATTGGAAAAGAAACCATCCTTGGATATCGAAGATAAAAAACAGATTTCAATCATCAAACATTGCAGCGATGACCTATTGCGGCTTATTAATGATATTCTCGACATATCGGCCATAGAGACGCAACAAATAAAGTTGGAACTCAATGGCTTTAATTTTACCCCGTTGCTGACCGATAGCATTCGGATCTGTAAATTTCGGGCAGATAAGAAAGGCCTTAAACTCAACACAAAAAACTCCTGTCCCCCACGGAAATTTCAAGGCGATGAAAAGCGGATACGGCAAATCCTGGTAAACCTGATAGACAACGCCGTCAAATATACCAGTCAAGGCAGTGTAACAGTGACTGCATCTTACCAAGACGGCATCGTCGAGGTGTCCGTGGCCGACACGGGTTCTGGCATAGCGCAAAAGGATTTGGATCTGATATTTTCCCCTTTTGTGCAGATCAATAACAATAGTTTTACCCGTGAAGGTATAGGCCTTGGGTTGTCAATTACCAAAGAACTCGTCAATTTAATGGATGGTGAACTGACGGTCAGTAGTCGACTTGGCTTGGGCAGTGTTTTTACTGTTTCGTTACCCTTGCCGCTCAGTGAGAAAAGCCACGTCAAGGTTGCGTCGGATCTGCCTGATGAAACCGGCACTTTTAAGGATGCCTATGTGTTGGTAGTGGATGACAGTGAAATCAACCTTATATTTTTAGTGAGTATGTTAGAACAATTGGGATGCAGGGTTGATTCTGCCAAGAATGGACAGGAAGCCCTGGAATTGATCGGGAAAAATCCATACGACCTCGCCTTGGTGGACATTAATATGCCAGTCATGAATGGTTTAGAATTGGTGGAAAAACTTCGCAGTCAAAATTTTAGGCTTAAACTCGCCGTGGTTAGTGCTTATGCCGACGAGTCCAAGATAAGTGAAGCGCTAAATGCCGGATTTGATGCTTACATAACCAAACCGATAAAGGAATATCAGTTAGTCGAATTGATACAAGCGAGCCTAAGTCGAGGCATCCCTGATTAAGTCCTTCGGCACGTTAAGGACGAACGTAAGTCGTTGATTCCTCCCTTCTCAGCTTAGGCCAAGGGTTCAGCCCGAACGGTTTTACACATTAGCGGATCAATGGTTGATGTGCTGGGTTTGCTTGCGCGAAGTCTTCCTCCGTTCCACAATTCTCATGCCACTGGGATGGTTTATTATAATTTCAGCGGGTTGCCGTTCGATTCCATTATTGACGCTGTCCATCGTCACCCCCGCTCGGTTGGCAAATACCGTTAACTCGGCAACATTATGGATATCCAGTTTCTTCATCAAATTGTAACGGTGCGTCTCGACAGTTTTTATGCTGAGACAAAGAATATTGGCGATATCCTTGTTCTTGTTGCCTTCAGCAATCAGCTTTAGCAATTCCCTTTCACGCGTAGAAAGTTTAACGCCACAAATATTCTCAAGGACGGCTTTACCCAATCGGCAATAGCCTTGGATGACTGTCGATAAGATAGCTGGCGAGACATAATAATGGCCTGCCAATAAGTGGGGAATGGCAAACAGCAATTCTTCGGGGGCTGCGCTCTTTAAGATATAGCCGCTAGCACCGGCCTGAAAGGCCCTCACAATATTTTCTTCTGCACTTTTAGCAGTAAAAATTAAAACCTTGGTATTGCTCCAGCGTTTTTTGACTTCCTCTATCGCTTCAATTGCGTTCATGCCGAACATGATTTTATCCATAATGACCAACTCTGGGGGAGCTGTCCACGTTTGCCGAAAAAGGGCGATAGGGTCAGTGGCATGATAAACCGAAAACTCAGGGTTTCGTGATAAAAGCATCCGCAAACCCTCCCGGACAATCGCCTGATTTTCCACTATTGCAATTCTGTTCATAATTAGCCCGATTTCATTAGATAACCTAAACGATTAAGTGCGGTTGCGCATCCTATTAAATTTTGCGAAACGCCAAAATACTCCCTTGGACTACATTATCTATCTTTAAAGAAACGGGTCTATACGTACTAATACCTATGGATATATAGGCGACTTTGATTAAAAGGCTATTTGCCGAAAAATTAGGCGAGGGATTGTCGAAATTTGACTTTTCACAAGACTCGACGAGGAGTCGCTACCTTTCCCCAACTGACTTATGGCGGCAAGGCGGCTCAGTGAAAAAGCTAGACCTTAGTTTTGACTAAGGCTTTTGCCTTAGCTCATTTCAGGTGTTTTACTGACCTGGATTCAGGTCTTTTGCTTAGTTTAATTGCTTGCAGTTTTTAGTAACCTGAGCTCACGGTTAAAAACAAGGGGGATTTGCGATATATCGCCTTAACTTCAAGGATAAATTTTCTGGGTTAGGCTGAGAAGTAGCACACCGTTAGCTATGCCGTGCATGGATAAATCCCATGCGTTTTAATAATGGAAAACTTGGGTTAAGTCTTTCGACAAAACCGGAGAGTACGATAACGCGTTAATTCTGTTCGTCCTGAACCTGTCGAACCATAGCAATAATCATATTGTTCAGAGTATACCTTTAGTGTGAAGAGTAAAAGTAAAAAACCAAACCGTGCTTGAACCTGTCATTTTCTAAACACGGTTTAATTATTATGGAACATGGAGTAAAAGTCAAGCATTAAATAATCAGCGATTAATTAATTTTTGTCATCCCCGCGAATTAAGTGAATGGCGATTGATGATAGGGATTTTGAATGGATGTGGGCTAACTGCTCGAAAAGGCGGAAGTACTGAAGCCGCTTCTGATTGCTGCATTAAAAATAGTTTTCCAATTTTTACTGATGGGGATTTTAGTGAAAACAAAACTGAAAAAAGGACGTACGAGATTGGTGAAAGTCAACGGCGTTGGCATCTTTGTTCAACCTACAACGAAATAATGGAGTTTAACATGAAAAAAATTGAGTTATTGACAGGGAGAGTAAGCTCCCAAATAGGCAAAGGCCGCCTGCGCAAGGGTATCGAGATTGCGTTGGCAGGCACCATACTTGTCAGTGGCATGGCGAATGCCGTATTGCGTGACCGCGGCCCAGTAAGGTCTGTCGGCACTACCACTTTACCGGCCGATTTCTTTCCGGACTGGTACCGCGAAACTGCCGATGCAGGCGGCTTGGCGATTGGCCAATGTATCTATCAGGATGACGCAGGAAGCGGACCTTTGTGTTTGACCAGCACTGCCGATGCATTGCCTGACCGTTTTGCCGGTAATATCGGTGACGAGGCATTTTATGCGGCATCCGAAATCAATATTCCGATTACGGGCGGTGACCTGCTTTGGATTGGTAATTTTGAAATGGCCTATTTGACTGCCGACGGTTCGCCGCCGGCGGTACGCAATGCCGCAGACCCACAGGAAGTCGTATTTTCCCGTGAGCGTATCCGTATCGATTTGCCGGTAACGGGCGACAATTCTTGTGCGGGCGACTATATAGTGCGCACACCGTTTGCAGTCCATAACTTCACCATGGAAGAGGGCGGGCGCGCCCTGTTCTACACCAACGACATAACGCCTATCCCTGGGGATATGGATGCTGCGTTAAAAGGTCTCCACGGCCCTTTCCTGAAGTGGGATGTAGGTGTAGACGGTGTTAACCCAGTCAGTGCTACCAATCCTGCAATAGTATTCACCCCGCCAGTCGGCCCTGTCCGTAAGTATATCGGCGACCCCAATATTGAACACTTGTTCGTAGGTAGTACGATACCTGCAGGTCCTGGTCATCTTGAAAAGACATTCAATAACTATGTAGAAATTATTCCACCCGCAGGCTGTAACTTGGGCGCTGGCGCAGGTCAACCGCTGTTCAATGACTTGGCTGCCATCTCAGGCCCTATTTGGGATTTGCCCATCGTAGACCCAATCGCCATCACCAAGGCAACCTATGTCCGTAACGGCGCTACAGCTGCGTTGGATGTGTGGGCAGATGGCACCAAAAACCATAATGTCGTCCTGACGGCTTCAACCGATGCTTCCCAGCACTTGCCTAGCGTGACGATGCAGGAAGAAAAGGTCGCTGGCGTGGCAACAGGCCGTTATCATGCCCACCTGGAATTCGATAATGGCGCTGTTAGTTTGGCGCAAATCCCTTCCAGCGTAACCGTGACCGACCTGACCAGCAATCCGACTAACCGTTCATCAAGCGGGGTGGTGGATGCCGTGATCGTAACCAAATCTGTCTTTGAACCGGTGACTAGAAAGCTTTGTATCGCCGCGCATTCCGGTGACGAAACCAGCCCAGTACCGTTAAGCCTGAACTCACCTGCCTATGGTGCATTCGGCCCAGCAACTGGAACTTGCCCTGCCGTGGCAGTGAATGACGTGGTGCTGGATGTAGATCTGGACAATTTCAATCCGGACACCCATTTCATCCCGAAAGACGTTATCGTGCAATCTAACTTGGGCGGAAAAGAAACCAGCCAACCTGTCAGTCTAGCCGACGGCACCGCCAGCGATGCGCTTGTACTCCTAGGCGCAGTCAGTGACAGTTTCGACAATATCCAAGGTACCGGCACAACTGCTTTGGATCTGACTGGTGTGGCTTTTGATAATACACCAAGTTTGGTCAAGCTAACTGCCAGTGCAGACACCACGCCAGGAAACTTCCGCATTGTGGTGATTAGCCAGCCTAATGATGGGACTAAGCAAGTTGGTACTGTGACGGCACCTATCAGCGGCGGCACCGTGACTTATACCGCTGAAGAAGGCATGGATGCGTCTAACCTGACCTTCTACTATGCTATCCAAGATACGGTAAACAACACGGTGACCAACGTTGCCAGGGTAGACTTGAGCGTGGACAAAACCATACCACCACCCGTGGGCGTGGCTGACCGCCAAGGCGTGTTCCGTACAACTGCTGGGGCCGTTATCCCGGTCTTGGCTAATGACACGACTGGCTTGAGCGCTACGCCGATTGATATTACTTCAGTGCAAATTGCCACCCAAGGTACACGCGGGAATGCGGTTGCAAATGCCAGCGGCACCATCACCTACACACCAGTAGGCCAGGGCGCAACCGCTAATAACACCATCGACACGTTTACCTACACAGTGGCAAATACGGCTGGCGTTCGTTCAGCACCCATCACGGTACAAGTGGCCTTGAAGACAGCGGCAGAAGCGGTGGCTTTCCAACGCGTCAGGTGGAACGGTTCACGGTGGGATATCCGCTTCACCAGCACTTATGCGGGCCCGGCCGGAGCCATCACCCTGGCGCCAAGCGCACAATGCAGGTTGACTGCCAATGGCGCAGGTGGCCAAATCGGTGACATCGGCGGACCAGTTGTGCCGGGTGCCGGGACCAACGCTTACGTGAATGTTGCTAACTCACCTGCGGCTGTCGGCAACAACTACACGGTCAACTGTACTACCTCCAGCGGCGGTTCTGGTAATCGTACTGGGCAGTTGTAAGCCGATCAAGTTGGCGGAAAAAAGGGCACGGTGGTCACCTCATGTGGTGGCCACTGTGAACACTGAAACAAAGGGGCTGTAGGCAAACATGGTGTTTCGCCTGCAACCCCATACATTAAAAGAGGATGAACCAACAAAGGCTTGATTCAGGACTTTGTTTTAATGATGGCAATTTAGGTCGTTAAGTTATCAATTCAGGATAAGAAGATTGAATGGTAGGTTTCGGTCATCAAATACGAACTGAAAATTATATTATCACTCAAGTGAACTTTTAGATTGTCTTTGGGAATACACCATAGGTGCGTTGGTTTGGGGACACAAACTAAACACCATAAGGAATACGACAAGTCATTAACAATAATTGCAGGTAGCCAAGAAGGTTCATGCAGATTTTACTGCGCTTAAACTGAGGTAATACATAATGTACACAAACAAATTCACAAGAACGGTGGCGTTTGCGCTTTGCTCGGCTTTTGCCTTGCCAGCCGCAGCGGCACCGAAGCTGATCGGCGACGGCGATTTGAAGGCAGCCAAGACGAGCTACATGTTCTTCTACGCTGACCCCAAAAAAGTCAAGTTGACTACGGCGACGATCGAGGCCCAATTACAAGAGCGCCTCATTGCGGCGGGTTTAAACACAACCCCTTGCCTTATTCCGGCAGACCTTAATGCAAACAATCTGGTGTGCGGTAATGCGGTTCGATTCGGTACTGATTTCTTTTCCTTCAACAGCATCACCAATATCCCCAAACCGACCCTTCCCTTCACTGGTGCAGACAAGCAATCGGGGCTAGATCGGATCAGCCTGGAATTCGGTGTCAATGGCCGCTCTCCGGCACTTGGCCAACCCAATGAAGCGCCACGCGTTGTCCAAATCCGCTTCAACAAGCGGATCGCCCAATTCGGCATGGTCTTCGACCCGTTCATCGTCACTAACTCGCCAGATCTGCAGGAGGGCCGCGTTTCCGACGGAATACAGTTCATCGTCAACGGTCAGGCGACCCCGGTCCGTGATTTTACCCAGGAGACGCGCGGCAATATACCCTTTGTCGGTGTGGAGGACTCACATGGCTTTACCGAGTTGACCATCATCAGCACGGGCGGGGGTTCCATCATCGGTGACCAGTTCACCATTGTCCCCTTGGCTAATTTCTGAGATTACGACCATGAAAACACTACAAATAACGATTACGGCCTTGTTGGCGGTCCCGCTCGCGCTTGGTTTGCCGTTGGATGTGCTACATGCTGCCCCCCAGTACTCCATAACTGACCTGGGTACGCTCGGCGGCGCTTACAGCAGTAGTGCAGCCCTCAACGAGGCAGGTCAGGTTGCTGGCTATTCACATCTGCCCGCCAATGCTGCCCTGCACCCCTTCATTTGGCAGGAGGGTGCGGTGTTGCAAGACCTTGGCACCCTTGGCGGTACGCACGCATTGGCCTTGGGTATCAATAACGCAGGAAAAATTGTCGGCAATTCCCGGATCGCCGGCGATGCCACCAGCCATGGTTTTGTTTGGACGCTTGGAGCAATGCAAGGCTTATCGAGCTTGGGTGGCACACTTAGCCGCGCTACGGCGATTAACGACAACGGTGTGATAACCGGCGTAGCCACTGTGGCTGGCGATGTCGCCGAACATGGCGTGGTCTGGTTTAGCCCGACTGTCGCGTTACCTATCGACCTGGGCACCTTGGGCGGTGGCAATAGCCAGGGCAATGACATCAATTTTAACGGTCAAATTGCCGGCTATTCACAGACTGCCAGTCAAGTGGCACATGCCACCCTTTGGTCGCCTCCCTATACCACGCCCACGTCGGTGCAAGATTTGGGGACCCTTGGCGGCAGTTACAGCGAAGCCAACGCCGTTAATGCTTTTGGGCATGTCACTGGCGTGGCCAGTAATGCCAACGACGTCCAGATGAGAGGCTTCGTTTGGCAGGCTGGACAAGGCATGGTGGACCTGGGTGCACTGACTGCCACCAGCACCCATACGGCTGGCATTGATATCAATGCCAATGATGACGTGGTCGGTTATTCGACAACAGCAGGCGGTGCGGCCAAACGCGCCATTATCCGTAAAGCCGGTGTTCCAATAGCCGACCTCAATGGAATGATCCTGCCCAATACGGGTTGGGTGCTGTCCGAAGCCCATGCCATAAACGATGCTGGCCAGGTCATCGGTATCGGGACTTTGACGAAAGTTGACGCAGTCAACAATCTCAACGTAGTGGAACACCACGCCTTCCTGTTGTCGCCTGACCGAATAAAGCCGACGATCACTTGTCCCGCAACGGTCACTACAACCGGTGTACAGCCAATCGGCATCGGCGTTGCAGTCGCCCAGGATAACCTGGACCCAGCGCCCACAGTTACCAATAACCGCCCAGCGACCTTCCCAAATGGCGACACAACGGTAATATGGACGGCAACCGATGCTAACAGTAATACGGCTATATGCTCCCAACTGGTTAGAATAGGTGGGGACACTACACCGCCCGTGGTTAGGGTGACCGTATCTCCTGTTGCGCCGGCTGTTTCAGGCTGGTACTTAACATCACCAAGCATCGCTTGGTCAGTGAGTGACCCTGAATCCACTGTCACAAAGTCTGGTTGTATTGATCTGCTGTCTGTGTCCGATACGGTCTCATCACAGTTTTCCTGTACTGCAAGCAGTGCTGGCGGATCGACTGGGCCTGTGTCAGCCATAGTTAAGGTGGACACAGTTGCACCTGCTATCAGTCCATCGCAAGCAATTACAAGGAATGCGTCCAGTGCAGCCGGGTCTGTCGTTAACTATACCTTGCCAACGGCATCAGATTTGACTTCTGGTGTAGCAGGCGCTGTTAGTTGTACACCAGCATCGGGATCGACCTTTGGCTTAGGGAACACGACAGTCAATTGTTCGGTTAGCGACAACGCTGGGAATAGTGCCACTTCTCGCTTTGTTGTCACTGTGGCAGACCAAACCGCACCAGTGTTGGCGAATGTCCCAGCAAATATCACGGTGACTGCAAACAGCCCAGATGGCATTGCTGTTAACTATGTATTGCCGACAGCAACGGATAATGTAGACGTTAATCCATCTGTTAACTGTAGCTCTGCTTCAGGATCGATCTTCGCAGTTGGAACTACAACGGTAACTTGTTCGGCAAGTGATATTGCTGGAAACACCAATTCCGTCAGCTTTGTCGTGACAGTTGTAGCCATCGTAACCGACCAAACACCACCTGTGTTCACAAGCTGCCCGGCAACCGTTACGTTGACCCAAGGCCAACCATTGCCGCTGCTGACGGCAACGGACAATGCATCAACCCCCGTTGTCACTCGTTCGCCAGTAGGTACATTACCGCTTGGCCTCACAACAGTGGCTTGGACTGCCACCGATGGGGTAGGGCTCACGGCAACTTGTATTCAACAAGTCACAGTGAATGCGACAGTGACTGAGACGATTTCAGTGAACAGCAATAAAACGCAGTGTAAGCGGATCAATGCAACGTCGGGTGAATGGTTGGTGCAAGGTACGAGCTCCATCACCACCAGTAACAGGATCCAGCTATATAGGGCTCCAACTGTTCCGGCTAATTTGGCCAGCAACACGCTGGGTGCATCGGTTTCGGTTTCGTCTAATGGCGGTGGATGGCAGTTCCAGGCTAAACCTGGCCCGGCTTGTACATCACCCATAAGCCTGCGATCCACTGCCGGTACGGTCAAAGAAAACATAGCCGTCACTGTTCAGTAGTAGCAAAGAGAGAGACCTAATGCTGCCGCCACTAAAAAAGTGGTGGCACATAAAAGGTCTGATTGGGGTCTGATGCCCTTAATTAAGACCTAGGGAGGTAAGTTGTAAAGCCCAGTTCCGCAAGGGTCTGGGTTTTATTGAAAAGCAGTAAACCATCGGTATGGTGTATCGCCAGTCGTTGAATCGACAAATACCGATGGCTTTTTAGATATTAGATTCACCGATGCCAAGTTTGGGTGCTGCTTCTCAGTGAATTTAACTATAAAACAATATCGGTTTTGGCTTTTTTGGGAGGGCTTCATGCCCAACTAATCAAAGCTAAATTGTAACAATAATGTTTGCGCTTGCCGTCACTTGTGCAAATCCTCAAACCGTCAATGAGAGGGATTAACATGAAAAAAACAAACAACTTCAGCGCTAAGGAAAACGCTGAAAAACCATTCAAGGACAAGGCCTGTAAGGCCGGAACACTTTTTTCCAAACCACTTTCAGCCTTGACTGTCGCGATTGCGGCGCTAACGGGAAGCGTGTTAACCACTAACCCGGTATATGCGGCATTCAATATTCCAACTGATTTACCAGCCAGTCCCTTGACCATCAATGGCAAGACGGCGGCTCCCTTTTCCGCCAAGATGGTGATGTTTGAGGAGTTCGGGGTTAAGAACTACCAGGATCTCACCGGTGAAGTCCCTGCGATGCCGCAGTTGCCGCCCGTTGCTGGCGGATGTGACAGTATGCCAAATGGTGCCGATTTGGATAGCTTTTTGAGTCAAACACTGTTTCCACTGCCGACAAAACAAGCAAATGAAAACACCAATGCGTATGATCCGGCGCATCCTGAAGACGACGACCATTACCTTGAAAATGCGTGGGAACAAAAGGTTGAAGACTGTTACCCTAGTTTAGGGGATATCCACAGCAATACCGAAGGCCGCCCGACCGGTGAATTTTTTGAACACCAGCGCTATGAAGACTTTCCGTCGAAGGGGTATTTCCAAACCGCCATGACTGGTGCGCGCACCAACGGCGGCCTACGTGACCTTAACCAAAGGCATCAATACAGCAAAGGCGAGTTTGCGCCCGGCGGATTGTATTATATCGATGCCAATGGCGACGGCATACCGGGCACCAAAGGTGTGGACATCAAAATGCACCCCAATTTGCCCGCCCAAGACCCCCATAAGGTCTGGACTTTTGATGGCACCTTGCCGCCAAAATTGCTGATGGCGCGTTACGGTGAAACCTTATTGTTCCGCCATTACAATGCCTTGCCTATCGATGAGGCTGCCAACGGTGGCTTCGGTTTGCACACGATCTCGACCCATGAGCATAACGGTCATAACCCGGCGGAAAGCGACGGGTTTGCGGGTGCTTTTTTCTATCCCGGTCAATATTACGACTACCATTGGCCGATGGTTTTGGCCGGTCATGACAGTGTCAATATCGGTGCAACTGACCCTTGGGCCGGCGCACCAAACGATGACGGGGGCAATACCTTAGTACGAGGTGATTGGCGGGAAACCATGAGCACCCATTGGTTCCACGACCACATGGTCGATTTCACCGCGCAGAATGTTTACAAAGGCAATGCTGCGATGATGAACTATTACAGTGCTATTGACCGGGGCAGAGAACCTGCAACAGTGACTGAAGCTCAAGGCAACGGCACATCCCCTAGTGGTCATCGAGCAGATGGTTGGGGTTGTAATTATGCAAACCCAGCAAGCCCGAACCTTTGCTTGCCAAGCGGCAGCAACTTGGATTGGGGTAACCGCGATTACGACGTTAACCTTTTGGTTGCGGACAAGGCCTGGGACAAGGCTGGTCAGTTGAAATTCAACATTTTCAACACGGACGGTTTCCTGGGCGACCACATGACAGTCAACTGGATCTACAAACCTTATATGGAAGTCAGGAAACGCAAGTACCGTTTCCGTATCCTGAACGGTTCCGTTTCCCGTATCATGAAAATTGCGATAGTGGATTCTGCCGGAAATAAACTTAAGTACCACATGATCGGCAATGACGGCAACCTGATGGAATATGCGATTCCGTTCCCGAATACGGAATCGCCTGAAGCATTACCGCAACAATCAATCGCCGAACGTTACGATATTATCGTAGACTTTAGCCAACCGATCATAGGTAATGTTTATTTTGTTAATATCCAAGAACATACAAACGGACGTGGGCCTAGCAAGGTGATTCCATTGGCGAGTATATTAAGTGGTGCATACAAAGCGGATTATAAAAACGGCGACCCTGCGGTCGGTAAATTCCTAGAACTCAGGCTTAAAGGCTGCGGTGCTAACGGTACGTCGGCTTGCACGGACCTGAGCATGAACCCAGCTGACTATGAACCCGGTAAAAAGAACCTAGTTGTAAGGCCGAAATTCACCACGGAAGAACTCAAGACTGCTAAACATCGCTCCTTCGAGTTTGTGCGTGTGGTAACCACCGATAACAAGCCTTGGGCGATCAAGACCGATGGTGGCTTAGGCCTTAATGCCGATATGAGCAGTGTGTCGGCGGCACCTCAGTCTACGGGCCCAGAAGGTTCGGTTGAAATTTGGCATATCAAATCAAATGCAGGTTGGTTACACCCGGTGCACGTCCACTTTGAAGAAGGCCAAATCCTGTACCGTGACGGTAAAACACCGCCAAGCTGGGAAAAATATGCCCGTAAGGACATGTACCGTGTCGGCGGCCCTGGCCCGTTGCCAGATTTGTCACAGCGAGTTGATATGGCGATCAGGGTACGAGAATTTGCGGGGACCTATGTTGAGCATTGCCATAACACCCAGCATGAAGACCATGCCATGCTTTTACGCTGGGATTCGATGCATCCGGGCCAAACCATTCCATTACCGTCGCCGGAATTGGGCTGGGAAGGCGTGACCTATAACCAAACGTCGACGTTACCGAGTTATCTGACGGGTGATACCAAAGCAGCGAAAGACTTTATCATACCGCCTCAGTAAGGCATTAAACCCATAACACAGGAAGTTACAGCGATGAAAAAACATAACGTGGTCCGTTATTTACAAGGAAAGATTTATGGATGCTTATTGATATGCGTTATGTTTGCCTTAGGAGCCTGCCCAACTTGGGCGGCTCCCAAGGATTCACCTTGGGGTGGCGATTATTTCCCCAATATCGAATTGACCGACCAAGACGGAAAGAAACATAAGTTCTATGACGGCCTGATTAAAGACAAGGTCGTCGCCATCAATTTTATTTATACCCATTGCGGCGACAGTTGCCCGGTGGAAACTGCAAATTTAAAACGGGTCTATGCCCTGCTGGAAGATCGGATGGGTAAAGACATCTTTTTTTATTCCATTAGCATTGACCCCAAACACGATACGCCTAGAGTACTGAAAGAATATTCGGAACGGTTTAAGGTTGGCCACGGCTGGACATTTTTGACCGGGAAGAAAGCCGATACGATATTGCTGCGCAAGAAATTGGGCTTATACAACAGCGAAGGCGAAAAAAAATTAAGCGACCACAATACCAATTTCATTATTGGAAACGATAACAGCGGCCGATGGGTCAAAAAGACACCTTACGACGAGCCAATGACACTGGCATGGGCGTTAGGTTACTCGTTGTCCAAAAACAAAATAATGCCTGGCGGTAAGCATGCCAAGTATACCGATGCGAAACCGTTGCCCAATATCAACAAGGCTGAAGAAATGTTCCGGTACCGTTGCAGTTCGTGCCATAGTTTAGGAAGAGGCAGCGGTTTGGGGCCTGGCTTGTATGGTGTGACATTACAACGGGACCGCACTTGGTTGAAACGCTGGATAAAAGAGCCGGACAAGATGCTGGCTGAAAAAGACCCAATTGCCATTGACTTGTACAACCGCTACAACAAGGTGTTGATGCCTAATTTAAGGTTGAACGATAGTGATGTGGAAGCATTGATCGATTATTTGGACTCAACTGCCAACCCAAATAGGCATGCGCACTAACGCGTTATAAGAGGCCAATAATTCCTCCCTATCCCCTTGCGGAAGAAAGTGGTTAAGGGTTTCAGAATCAAGCATATTTCCTGACCCTCTCTCAGGAGGAGGGGTTATTTTAATAGCATTTCTTAATTAAGAAATGCAGTTTTGAGTTTGTTTGTATTCCGCCTGTTGTAATATTCTAGCCGTTCAACGATAATACGAGGTCTTAAGCCAGTACGGCGAAGGAATTATCATGGTGATCGTGTTGGTCCTCCCGCAACGATACGCTGTAAACCCCGCCAGGTCCGGAAGGAAGCAACGGTAGCAGCAGATTCGTGTGCCGGGATGCGGCTGGCACGGTCGCCGCCCAATCAGTCACACAGATACGAGCCTGCAATGAATTACCAGGTTCTCGCCAGAAAGTGGCGGCCCTCAAATTTCACCGAAGTCGTTGGTCAGGATCATGTCGTCAAGTCGTTGATAAACGCTTTGCAGCATGACCGTTTGCACCATGCTTATCTGTTTACCGGGACCCGTGGCGTAGGCAAAACGACGATAGCCAGAATCCTGGCGAAAGCCATCAACTGCGAAAATCTCCGGGAGTTTAATCCGTGCGGTGAATGTAATGTCTGTCGTGCTTTGGACGAAGGCCGGTTTATGGACTTGATCGAAGTCGATGCCGCTTCCCGCACTAAAGTCGAAGATACCCGTGATTTGCTCGATAATGCCCAATACGCGCCCAATGCTGGACGGTACAAGGTTTATCTAATCGACGAAGTCCACATGCTGTCCGGGCATAGCTTCAACGCCCTGCTAAAGACGTTGGAAGAGCCGCCGCCCCATGTGAAATTCCTGTTGGCAACGACAGACTCCCAGAAAATTCCGGTTACCGTTTTATCGCGATGTTTGCAGTTTAACCTCAAGCGCTTGTTGCCTGGGCAGATTTTTACCCAGATGCAGGGCATACTCAAACAGGAGCAGATTGAAGCAGAACCTTTAGCCTTGCAACTGCTGGCACGAGCTGCAGACGGCAGTATGCGGGATGGTTTGAGCTTATTGGATCAAGCGATTGTCCATGGTGCTGGCAAAGTCACGGCGGACGATGTGAGTGCCATGTTAGGCACTGTGGCACAACGACCTGTTGAGGACATCCTCAATGCATTGGCTGACGCAGATGCACAGGCTATCCTCAACAAAATCGATGAGATCGCCAACATTCAACCGGATTTCAGTTCAGTATTGCAGCAGATATTGCAATTGCTCCATCGTGTCGCCTTGGCGCAGCAGGTGCCAAATGCAATAGAGCATGAATTTGACAAGGCAATGATAACGGCCTTATCGCAGCGATTGACGGTTGAGGATGTGCAGCTTTATTATCAAATAGGCTTGCTCGGACAAAAAGACCTGGATATTGCGCCCGATTCTAGGATGGGTTTTGAGATGGTCATGCTACGTATGTTGGCCTTTAGGCCTGTCACGGCAGAACCCAAGATACTACCGTCCCATCAGCAATCGCTACCAAGTTCAAAACCAACGCAGGAAACGACAATAAAAGTTGAGCAGCCCATTCCTCCTTTATGCGTTGCAGAAAAAGTTAGCCAACAAGTTTCAAGTCAAACAAACGATAATCACAGTTGGAAAGACATAATCGAAATCATGGGGCTTGAGAGTTTGACCAAGGAGTTGGCCAACAACTGCGTATTGCAACAAATAGACAACGAAACCTGTACGTTGTTGTTGGATGCCAGCCATCAACAGTTATTGACAGCTAGCCGCGAAAAAAAACTGCTGCAAGCTTTGCAAAATTATCGAGGTGCGCCAATTAAGTTGGTGATTAAAATCGAACAGGCGGGCATTCTGACACCTGCGGTACAATCAGCCCAAGACAAGGAAACCAGGCAGCAGGCGGCAGTTGATGCCATTAACTCGGATGTTAACATTTTGGCGCTAAAAGAACATTTTGATGCCAGGATAATGCCCGGTACTATAGAGCCTGTCTAACAGGATGGAGAAAATGAAATGAAAAACCCGCTTGGCAACCTTATGCAGCAAGCCCAAAAGATGCAGGAAGACTTACGTAAAGCCCAAGAAGAACTGGAACTGATGCAAGTGACAGGGGAATCGGGCGGCGGTCTGGTGACCATTGTCATGACCGGAAAGCGCGAAGCCAGGAAAGTGACTATTGACCCGTCGCTGGTAGGCGAAGATAAGGACATGCTGGAAGACATGGTCGCCGCAGCGATCAATGATGCCGTCAACAAAGTCGGCAAGATGAAAAAAGAGAGAATGGCCGAAATTACGGCTGGCTTGCCGATTCCGCCCGGATTCCAAATGCCCTTTTAATTAGATAAATTAAAGTGACATGCTGAAAAAAGGCCTGCTTGGACAGTTGACGCAAACATTATGCTGTTTGCCGGGCGTAGGCCCGAAAACCGCGCAACGCATGTCCTTCCACTTACTGCAGAGGGATCGTAAAGGCGCTAAAATACTGGCCAATACCCTGATCGAAGCCTTAGACAAAATAGGCCATTGCCAAATCTGCCGAACCCTGACCGAACAGGATGTTTGCCAGATTTGCGCAGATAAGGCCAAGGACAGCGCTGTGGTCTGTATCGTTGAAAGTCCTGCGGATGCCTGGATTATCGACCAAGCCACCATATTTAATGGACATTATTTTGTCCTGCATGGGCGCTTATCACCTTTGGACGGAATAGGGCCTGACGAGTTGGGTCTTGATGTCTTGGAGCAACGCATGGCGACAGGGGGGATCAAGGAATTGATCTTAGCCACTAATTCAACTGTCGAAGGTGAAGCCACTGCCTATTTCATTGGCGAGTTAGCAAGAAAGCACCAAGTGCAAGCCAGCCGTATAGCCCACGGTGTGCCAATGGGCGGTGAATTGGAATTCATCGACAGCGGTACGTTGGCACATGCGTTTAATGGACGAAAAAACCTGTGACAAATAGGCGGTAAATAGATACCGTTGACCGTACTTTGTTTGAATAAACCCAAAATTTAGGAGGTAATAATGACCGATTGCCTGTTTTGCAAAATGGTTGCTGGAGACATAAAGCCGGATGTCGTCTATGAAAATGAAGCTATCCTTGCCTTCCGCGACATCAACCCCCAAGCCCCAGTCCACATTCTCATCATTCCCAAGAGCCATATCACGACCCTGAATGACCTCAATGATGTCCAGCTAGGTGGGCAAATATTGCAGGTAGCCGTCGAATTGGCCGAACAAGAAGGCTTGACGGAAGACGGCTACCGCACCGTGTTCAATTGCAACAGGAATGGCGGTCAGGCCGTCTATCACCTGCATTTACATCTTTTGGGCGGTCGGCAAATGGGCTGGCCTCCTGGTTAGTTGCCCATCGATGAACCTAGGCCTTACCACAATGACAAGGCTGAGACACTGCAAACCACAATAATATAGATGCGCCACCCCTTTGAACATCGCCAGCAAAAACCCATTCCGTTTAGTACGTTTTTAGTCCGTCAAGCGCAGTATTTATTTTCGGCTTTCTTATTATTGGCTATTGGTTTGGGTATCGGTATGATCGGTTATCACGAATTTGAGTCCATGAGTTGGCTGGATGCATTTCTCAATGCGGCAATGATTTTGGGCGGGATGGGGCCAGTTGATGTCCTGCATACCCAGGTAGGTAAATTGTTTGCCGGATTGTACGCCTTGTTTTCGGGATTAATGTTTCTGGTGGCAGCCGGCCTTTTCTTTAGCCCATTAGTTCATCGCTTGTTACATAAATTCCATTTTGAGCCAGAAGATACGCACAGCGAATAAGTTGCGGACAATGCTGCCTTAGAACGCTAATATCTGGTTTGATAAAATCTTGATTTTATCGTAACGTAAAAATACAAAGATAGTGTAGATTTGGTGCATCGCTTATAAGTAACAAATTTCAGCCTAAGGAGCATTTTTGCCTACGACTTTTTCTCGAACCACCCGTTCTCTCGCACAAGACTCATCTAAGTATGCGGTGATAGCGTGGCTAATTGGCGGCTTTTTTTTAACCGGATGGCTGGTTTGGTTTTTTTTTGCTGAAGTCACCGTTTATGAGCTTTCTACAAAAGCGCGACTGGAAGTCGACCGCTCTTCACATCCCATTGCCGCTTTGGTTGCCAGCAAAATTGTTTCGACCTCCTTATCCTTAGGGCAGGAAGTCCGGCAAGGCGAGGTATTGTTTACCTTGGACGCAAGCAGTGAAAAACTGCGGTTACAAGAAGAAGAATCAAAATTGATTGCCTTGCCGCCACAAATTGCCGCACTTGAAAAACAAATTAGCGAACTGGAACGGGCTAAAACTGAAGGCCGTCAAGCCGCATTGGCTTCAGTGCATAGCGCTAAATCACGACAAAAAGAGGCGGGTGCAGCCGTCACTTTTGCAAAAGATAATGAGCGACGGTTAAAAACACTACGTGGCTCAGGTCGAATTCCTGTCATAGAAACTTTACGTGCCCAAGCAGAATCAGAAAAGCTGAGTTCTAACAAAGAAGCATTGACATCCGATATACAGCGCTTAGAGATGGAGGCACAAACCCGTGCCCATCAACAACAAGCTGAAATTGAAAACCTAAAGCGCGAAGTTGCCAGGTTAAATGGTGAGCTTGCAACGATACAAGTGACGATTGTGCGCCTTAAGCAGGATATTGAAAAGCATCTGATACGGTCTCCGGCAAACGGACAAATCGGCGATATCGTGCCTTTGCAAGTTGGCATGTATATCGCCGTCGGTGAAAAACTCGGCACGGTGGTGCCGCGCAGTGAGCTCAGGATAGTCGCTGATTTTCCTCCGGCTTCTGTGTTAGGCAGGATACACCCAGGACAACGTGCCCGTATGCGATTGGATGGTTTCCCTTGGGTACAATTTGGGACGATCCCGGCGAAAGTAAGCCGGGTGGGTTCTGAAATCAGGGATAACCAAGTGCGGGTGGAATTCACGCCCGACCCATCCACATTCTCGCGTATTACTCTTCAACATGGGTTGCCGGGATCAATTGAAGTCAGTATCGAGCAAGTCAGCCCAGCGGTTATGGTGCTGCGTGTAGCAGGGCAGTTGTTATCCAATACTGACCAAACATCACATCCTGCTGACGCGCCCAACCCGAAATGAGCAGCTTAGGCATCACTGAAAAACGGCGCTGGCTAGTGCCGGAGGTCGTCCAGACATCCGCAATGGATTGCGGACCCGCTTCCTTAAAATGCTTGTTGGAAGGCTTCAACATTCCTGTCAGTTATGGTCGGCTTCGGGAAGCATGCCAAACCAATGTCGATGGCACTTCAATCGATATGTTGGAAGAAGTCGCCAACCAGTTGGGCGTTACTGCCGAGCAAACCATGGTCCCTCTTGACCATATCTTTTTATCTGAAGCCGCCGTGTTACCTGCGATGGTCGTCGTGCGGCACTCCGACGGTGCAACCCATTTTGTAGTGATTTGGCGTCGACATGGCAGATGGCTGCAAGTGATGGATCCGGCAATGGGTAGGCGCTGGGTAACTTGCCAGCGTTTTGCAGAAGAAATATTTCGCCATGAATTTCCGGTTCAAGCCCAAGACTGGCTGGAATGGGCGGCTTCGGATGAATTCCTAAAACCATTGGCCCAGCGCATCTCCTTGTTGGGCGCGACTAAAGAGAAGGTCACCGCCGTGCTTAACCAAGCACGTCAAGAATCGGATTGGTTTGGATGGGCAAAACTGGATGCCAGCGTCAGATTAGTCCATTCTATAGTGGAAGCGGGCGGGATACCCGCAGGAAACCAAGCCGTTAAATTGATGGATACGTTGCTTGGACAAATCGATAAAAATGCTATTTACAAAACAATCCCACGCTCTTACTGGTCGGTAATGCCCCCGCTTTCCGAAGGCGAATCCGATGAAAAGCTGGTATTAAGCGGTGCCGTTTTATTACAAATAAAGGCAAAAAACCCTGAAATAACCCCCGCGCTTACTAAGGAAACCACTGGACAAGAACCCCTTGCCACAGAGATAGAGGCCGCACTCAAAGAGAAACCGCTACAGCCGAGTAAAGCCCTCCTCAATATGCTAAAAGACGATGGCATTTTATCCCCGTATGCCCTGATAGGGGCGCTAACCGTTTCCGTCGCAGCATTATTGATAGAAACCCTGCTGTTCAGGGGCATCTTTGATATAAGCTGGGAGCTCAAATTAGCCGACCAGCGGTTATTTGCCGTTGTCGCTTTAATGGTTTTTGTCGGCTTGCTGCTGTTGATTGAAATCCCCATTAAGATGGAGTCGTTGCGGTTTGGCCGTCATCTGGAAACGCGGTTGCGGATGGCATTGTTGCGAAAATTGCCGAACCTGACAGACCGTTATTTCCAAAGCCGTCCCGTATCGGATATGGCGGAACGCAGCCATAGCATCGCCTTGACCCGGCTGGTCCCCGACTTAGGTATCCATTTTGTCCAGACGGTTTGGGATATTGTCTTCACCTTGACCGGGATTATTCTTATAGCCCCTGCCAGCGGCGTATTGGCGATAACCATAGCACTGCTGGCAATTCTATTGCCTTTACTGGCACAGCCATTGCTTAATGAGAGGGACTTGCGGGTGCGTAGCCATTCTGGGGCTTTGTTCAGTTTCTACCTGGATGCCTTGCTAGGCCTTGTGCCTATCCGAACACATCGGGCCGAACTTGCCGTTCGTCGCGAACATGAAGGTTTATTAGTGGAATGGGCTCGGTCTAGCCGAAGCCTGATACAGCTTTCCTTGGCGATAGACGGCGTACAATCTTTGGTCTGCATGTCGTTTGTAGGCCTGATGTTGTTCCAGCATTTTATGCGTTCGGGCGGTGTGACCGGCGGTGATTTGCTGCTGGTCTATTGGGCATTGAAGCTGCCCGCTATTGGGCATACGTTGACAACGCTTGCGCATCAATACCCTGCGCAACGGAATATATTGCTGCGGTTATTAGAGCCGTTATCTACACCAGAAGAGGTTGATACGCCTATACAGGACGATGCTTCCCCTGATACAAGACCCATTAAACGCAGCACTGGCGTTAGCATTAAAATTTCCAATGGCAATGTGGTGGCGGCGGGGCATTCGATTTTACAAGGCATCAACCTGAGTATTGCTCCAGGTGAGCAAATTGCCATCGTCGGCCCTTCCGGTGCTGGGAAATCCAGCCTGGTGGGATTGTTGCTTGGATGGCATCGGCTCGCTGGTGGGCAATTGTTGGTCGATAACCAGATTTTATCGGGGCGTAATCAACAAGCCCTTAGGCAAGAAATCGCCTGGGTTGATCCTGCCGTTCAGATATGGAATCGCCCATTTTTAGACAATCTCATTTACAGTTCACACGAGAACGGTTTCGACAGGATAACTAGTGCCATAGATGCCGCCACCTTACGGGGTGTATTGCAAAAACTGCCATCGGGGTTACAAACTTACCTGGGTGAAGGCGGCTCGTTGCTGTCTGGTGGGGAAGGCCAGCGCGTACGTCTGGCTAGGGCGTTGATGCAAACCGATGTCCGGCTGGCCTTGCTTGATGAGCCTTTTCGTGGCATGGATCGTACCCAGAGGCATCGATTGCTCAATGAGGCCAGAAATTGGTGGGCAACGGCAACATTGCTTTGTGTCACCCATGATGTCGAAGAAACGCTGTCGTTCAACCGGGTTCTGGTAGTAGAAGATGGGCAAATCATCGAAGATGATGCGCCTGGCCGATTGGCTGCCCGTGATTCCCGATACCGTGACCTGCTCAATGCCGAAAAACTAGTGCGCCAAGAATTGTGGAAGGGGAAAGAATGGCGGAAAATTCAAGTCCAGGATGGCTACATTAAATCCGCTACGGATGCCAGCAATGGATAAGGCTATCGTCGATTTGTGCTGGCCGCTTGCCAGATTAGGTGAAGGCATCGAAGAATTGGCGAGGCAGGCAGGATTAAGTCCAGAAAGTAGAAATCGTATTGCACCTGAACCCTTGCAACAGCAAGACATAGCCGATTTAAGCCGTTGGATTGAATGGGCGAGCGATCGGCTAGCCTTGGAAGCCGAACCCATTGAAACACCGGTTTCGCAATTTGGACAATTGCTGCGCAATGTCAGCCCTGCCGTGTTGCAGGTAAAAACAGGCGAAGAAAGTCAATTCCTGTTATTGCTTAAATTGAAATTTGGCAAATTGCTGTTGATCGGCCCGGATTTGCAGGTACATCGTTGTTCGGTTGACATGCTCCGTGCAGCAATCTGTGAGCCATTTGAAATCCCCATTAGTGCCGAAATCGACCATTTATTGCAGCTCGCCAATGTGCCCAAGCAACAGTGGCAACAGGTGCGGGCGGTCATGGTACGGGAACGGCTTGCCGGCCAACGCATACGGGGTTGCTGGTTGCTGCGCTTACCGCCAACAACGGGGTTCTGGCGGCAACTCTCGCAAGCCCATTTGCCAAGACGCGCGTTGTTAATGGTAACGGTGTTCATGCTGCTATACGGCATGGAAATGGCTGGCTGGGCATTGATTGGGCAGGCGGCACTGAATGGTAGGCTAGATTTTGGTTGGTTGACCGCTTGGGTTTTATTGGTCTTATCGCTAATCCCCCTGCATTTGCTGGGTGGTTGGCTGGATAGTATGTTTGCGCTCGATATGGGGAGAATCCTAAAAAAGCGGTTATTAGCGGGTGCGTTACGCATGGATCTGCAGTCAGTAAAGCATCAAGGGGCAGGCCAATTCCTGGGTCGGGTGATGGAGTCGCAAGCATTGGAATCACTGGCGCTGAATGGTGGTTTTTCAGTCGTTGTCGCAACAGTCGAACTGGTTTTTGCGGGATTTATCCTGGCGTATGGCGCAGGTGGCCAACTGCATTTGTTGCTGTTGACAGGTTGGTTAGCCCTGACCCTAGCCCTGGTCTGGCGATACTTTAAGCGTTTGCAAGAATGGACGCTAATGCGCCTTGACATGACCCATGAGCTGGTCGAACGCATGGTTGGGCACAGGACACGGCTTGCCCAGGAGTCGGCAACGCGGCGAAATGCGGAAGAAGACCAAACAGTCCAAGAGTACCTGAACGCATCTAAAGGACTGGATGGCGCGATAACGCCGATAATTGGCGGGCTGTCACGCGGTTGGTTGATCATTGGGTTGATCGGTTTGGCGCCTGCCTTTATTTCCGGCGCAAGCAGCGCGTCGGCATTGGCCATTAGTTTAGGCGGGATATTGCTCGCTAACAGGGCGCTTTCCGGGGCAACGGGTGGCCTGGCGGCATTGGCTAGGGCAGGCATTGCCTGGACGCAAGTTTCAGCATTATTTCATTCAGGCAGTAAAAAACCAGCCAACGAAGCTTTTTTAACCGCTGCCCAGATAGCCGGAGCAAGCACCACTCATGTGACCACCAAGTTAATTGATGCCAGCGATTTGGTCTTTCGTTATCAGCCACAGTCCGATCCGGTTCTCCGTGGGGTTAATATATCGATCTATAAAGGTGAACGTATTTTGCTTGAAGGGTCGTCGGGCGGCGGAAAATCAACACTGGCTTCTTTGCTGGTAGGGCTGAGAAAGCCGGATTCCGGCCTGTTGCTGTTGAATGGACTGGATAGCCATACCTTGGGTGAAAGCTGGCATAGCTTGGCAACCGAAGCGCCCCAGTTCCACGAAAATCACATCCTGACCGGAACACTGGCATTTAATCTGCTGATGGGCCGTCAATGGCCGGCTTCGGAGGGCGACATCCAGGAAGCGCACGCGTTGTGTGTGGATTTAGGCTTGGGGGAATTGCTGGAGCGAATGCCGTCCGGCATGATGCAAATGGTGGGCGAAACCGGCTGGCAACTCTCGCATGGCGAACGCAGCCGCATTTTCCTGGCGCGTGCTTTGCTGCAAAATACCCAATTGACTATCCTGGACGAAAGCTTTGCTGCGTTGGACCCGGAATCATTGGAAAAATGCCTGAATTGCGCGTTTGAACGCGCCCAGACCTTGTTGGTGATAGCCCACCCTTGAGTTCAGCGAATTGAAGCGTTTGATTAGCACAAATCGTCAATGTTGGTTGTTATCCTTGGTCGTCAATATTATGCTTGAACTGTCTCATGAATAAATAACCGACCACCGACCCCCAAAACAGCATATAGATTCCATAAAGCATCATTTCGACACTAAAACGGGTTACCTGTCGGTAGTAATCCAATACATCATCTGCCAGGACCAGGCCTAAAACCAAAAAAATCGAGATCTTTAGTTTGAGTTTATGGGCATAAAAATAGCTAATGCCTAAAATAATGAAGCCGGTAAAAAACCGGATGCTAATGTGTATAAGCATTTCCCAGTTAAAAATATCGATTTTAAAGGCCGCATTCACAAAATAAAGCAGGATCAAGCCTATGGTTATAGCGATGGTGACTAGTTTCATTCGATTATTGCCGATGTTTAGGGTTCTTGCCGAGCTAAAGGGCCAATAAATTAATCGCTAACTTGGGCGATCCAATCTTCCAGATTATAGTAGTTGGTGATTCGGGCGACTTTGTTTTCACATATCTCGAAAAAAGCGCCGGCAGGTAACTTGTATTCCTGGCCGTTTGCGGCGGGCAATCCTTCATCGGATTTTAGGTATTTGCCTAATACCACGAACTCGGCAGCGGCGCGCGAGCCGTCGGGTGTCGCCATAATCACCATATCGACCAATTGCTCTTTATAATTGAAATTCATACAGGCCATAAAGCGACTGAATGCCTCCTTACCGATTTCACGCTTACCCTGGTTGATATCGTGTATGACATCATCGGTCAGCAGGCTTAAAAAAGTTTCCATATCTGCACTGTTGAAAGCGGCATAGTATTGTTCAATAAGGTTAATGGTGTTTTGGTTCATGATGGTTTCTTGTCAAGTTCAATGATAATGGGGTTTAAGTTTATTATTATGACGTTATGGGAACTCTGGGCAAGTGGATTTCGGCAGGTTCGACAAGCCCACGGCTCGCTGCAAAGGTTATCAACAGCTTGCCTGCCATCCTGGATCCTTTCGCTTCCCTCAAAGAGCTTTGTCGAATGACCGGTTCATGGTTCCTTTGGATGGCTAATTTTAGCAGATTTTTACCTTAATTAATTTCGACTTCAATGGTTGTTTTTGTCCTGTGTTTTCTGGTCGGAATTTTATGTGTCCAGCAGATGACGGCATTGCCAGAGCCTATATGGGCGGTAGCGGTTGTTTGCGCTGCTGCTGTTACGGTATGGTTGCGGTGTTGGGGAGGCCTATTTTTATTGTTGGGAATATTATGGGCAGCTGTATTTGCTTCATTGAGCCTTAATCACCGTTTGCCCGAGCAATTGGCCGGTCAAGATATTCAAATTCAAGGTTACATTGCTGATTTACCGGAACATGAGGGTAACCATGTCCGGTTTAATTTCACTGTAACAGGATCAACCAAACAGATTCCACCTAAATTAAGGTTAACTTGGTATTACCCCGATAAAGTGGTCAAAGCCGGCCAGGAATGGGCGGTTACAGTCCGATTAAAGCCGCCGCATGGCACATTTAACCCTGGCGGTTTTGATTATGAACGCTGGTTGTTTTTGGAAGGTATTGGCGCGTCGGGTTATATTCGCCCGAAACCTGAGCCTAGGTTAGTGGATAGCGGTTCTACCAAAACCAGCCTGTTAGTTTGGCGACAACATATCGCCGAACAGTTAGCGCGGACACTGGCCAATAGCGAAAGCTTACCGTTGATTAAAGCGTTAACGATAGGGGACGGCAATAGTTTATCGCCACGCCAATGGGAGATATTTCGCCAGACTGGCACAACACATTTGATGGTCATTTCTGGCTCGCATATCGGCCTGATTGCAGGCTTAGTCTATTTGTTGGTTGTCCGATTTTGGGCTTGGACGGGGATTTTGGTGTGGTCGCCCCAGAAAGTCGCTGCCATGACGGCAATGGTGGTTGCCATATTTTATGCAGGTTTGACGGGATTTTCTGTACCTGCACAACGTTCTGCGTTGATGATCGCTATCGCCATGACGGCTATTGTCCAGCAGCGAAATACACGCCCCTTTAACGTACTTGCCGTTGCCTTATTTGCCGTCCTGGTTATTGATCCTTTAGTGGTCTTATCTGCCGGATTTTGGCTGTCGTTTATTGCAGTTAGCCTGATTATTTATGTCATTGCCGGACGTTTGGGTAAACCGGGCTTGATTCGTGGCAGCATCAAGATCAACTGGGTGACTTCGATAGGACTGGCACCGTTATTGTTGTTCTTTTTCCAGCAGGTTTCACTGATTTCGCCGCTCGCCAACCTTATTGCCGTGCCGATTATCAGTTTGTTGGTCGTTCCCATAGCCTTGTTTGCGACGTTGATACTATTTGTTGCGCCGATAGTGGCGGCAAAATTATTCATTGTCGTGGACGTAACATTGCAAGGTTTATGGTGGGTACTGGTCAAATTAGCGGCTTTACCGTTGTCAACAGCAGCTCATAGCCAACCATCAGGGTGGGCTTTGGTGTTTGCAATACCTGGCATATTGCTTTTATTTAGCCCTAAGGGTATGCCGTCGCGCCATTTGGGTTGGGTCATGTTATTTCCATTGGTCTTTACAGGATCAAGCATAATTCATCCCGGCGCCGTAAAGTTAACCTTGCTGGATGTCGGTCAAGGTTTGTCTGCGGTCGTGCAAACCGCGAATCACGTCCTGGTTTATGACGCAGGGGCAAAGTTTTCAGCTACCAGTGACATGGGACAAAGCGTTGTCATCCCTTTCTTGCGTTACCAGGGCATTGATAAGGTTAATACTTTAATTGTTAGCCATGGCGATAATGACCATATCGGCGGTGTTGGGTCGGTAGTAGGCCATATAGATACAGGTGATATTTTGACCAGTGTGCCGCTGCAATTAATGGAATATTCGCCAATTCAATGTAAGGTGGGGCAATCTTGGACCTGGGATCAGGTTACCTTTTCCATACTGTCGCCAAAGGTGGCTAACTTATTGTCAGATAACAACAATTCTTGCGTTTTACAAATCCAGGCGCAGAAGGGTACGGCATTGCTAACGGGTGATATTGAGGCGGAAGCGGAGTCATGGCTCGTTGAGACTTATAAAGATAAGCTAAAAGCCGATGTCTTGATTGCCCCCCATCATGGTAGCCAGACCTCGTCGACAAGCACATTTTTAAAGGCAGTACAACCTAATACCGTATTAATTCCAGTTGGTTACAGAAACCAGTTCGGTCATCCGCATCAAGATGTTCTCCGGCGTTATAGTGATTTGCACATTAGGGTTTTCAATAATTCAGAGGATGGCAGTATTGAGGTTAATATGGATAACGGCATTAAAGTTGAAGCATGGCGTGCAACCGAAGCCCGGTATTGGAATAATGTAGTTTCAAGATAGGCGCAGGGATCAAATCCGTAACTGCCTAGAAACGCATACCTTATTCATATTTCTACGCTTATGCCCTAACTGCCCCAACTAAAATATGCACGGTAAATGCTACCCCATGTGTCAATCCGGTGCGTTTTCTTTTATACTCTCGCGCTATTTTATAGAGGACAAAACATGGAAAAACCGTATATCTTACACATGCTGACCACGGCGAAAAATCTTAGCCCTTTTGATGTGAATATGGCGATGGATGCCGGTTGGATTTCTGCCGTTCCGTATCTCAACGTGGAATTGGGCGAGATTCAAGGCTTGGTTCAAGATGCCATATTTTCACGCAGTACGGAAAATGTAAAACGTACGGCCATATTCATTGGTGGTCGCGATACCAAGCTGGCTATGGACATGTTAAAAATGGCCCAACAGTCTATGGTGCCCCCCTACGAAGTGTCCGTGCTTGCCGATCCTAGTGGCGCATTCACCACGGCAGCCGGTATGATGGCAGCCGTCGAACGCGAATTGCAGAAAAAATTCAACACCTCATTGGCAGGTAAAAATATGTTGGCTCTCGGAGGCACAGGCCCTGTGGGTCAAGCGGCAGCGGTGATCGCAGGAAAAGCTGGGGCTAATGTCAGGATTATTGGCCGTCAACTTGAAAGGGCCCAAAATATTGCCGATCTATGCAACAATGAATTTGGCGAAGGAAAAACCAACATTACTGCCGGCGCAGATGCCGATAAAGCCGAATACATCAAGACCGCGGATATAGTCGTGGCAACAGGTGCGGCCGGTATTGAGTTATTAAGTGCCGAGTTGGTGGCGTCTGCCCCACAGCTAAAGGTTGCCGCCGATGTTAATGCCGTTCCTCCCGCCGGAATTGCGGGTGTGGATGCATTCCAAAATGGCAATGTCATTGATGGTTCTAACAGCGGTGCAGTGGGGATAGGTGCTATGGCAATTGGCGATATTAAATATCAGACGCATAACCGGCTATTAAAAATGATGTTCAAAGCAAAAAAGCCGATTTATCTGCATTTTGAACATGCTTTTGAGGTCGCCAGGGCTTGTGCAAAATCGGCTTAATAAGCAATATCCCATAATCTACGAGAGAAACCGATGGAAAAACGCAGCATCTTGCACATGTTTGACCCTATGCCCCACAATAGTCCCTTTGACATCAACATGGCAATGGATGCCGATTTCGATATTATGATGCCCTACAGCAATGTCACACTGGAAAGCGTACATGGCTTGGTGCAGGACGCTATTTTTTCCCGTGGGCCTTCGGGGGTTAAACGCACGGGAATATTTATTGGCGGCCGTAATATAGGCACGGCGGTAGATATGATGGAAGCCGCCAAAAAAGCGATGGTGCCGCCGTTTGAGGTATCGGTATTTGCCGACCCTAGCGGTGCGTTCACCACAGCTGCGGCATTGGTTGCCTGTGTGGAGAAGCAACTCAAAATAAAGCACGGCAAAGAATTGGGCGATTGTCATGGCGTTGTCTTTGGCGGTACGGGTTCGGTCGGAATCGCAACGGGCGTAATCGCTTCATTGGCGGGTGCTGACATTACCTTGACTGACCATTTGTCTGTCGATACGGCTTTGGCGGTTGCGAATGAATACAACGGACGTTTTGGATGTCATTTGAAGGGGACCTATGCCAGTTCGGATGCCGATAAGGCACGGTTAATAAGCCATGCGGATATTGTATTTTGTACGGCGAAAGCGGGACTTCAAGTGATTAGCGCAGACGTCTTGGACGATGCTAAGCAGTTAAAAGTAGCGGGTGACGTCAACGCTGTGCCGCCGCTTGGGATTGAAGGCATTAAGCGTAGCCATATGGGCGATCCGTTAATCCATGCGGTCAATTCACCTGGTGCGGTGGGCATTGGGGCGTTGGCGGTGGGTAATGTTAAATACCAACTGCAAAATATCTTGTTGAAACTGATGTTGGAAACCGACACACCCTTGTATCTCGATTTCAGGGATGCCTTCGCTAAGGCGAGAGAGCTATAAAATCCTTGTTAATCAATCCGGTATCATGTGACCAAACTTAACCGCCAGACGGGTCAGTTCGACATCATTTTTTATATGGAGTTTTTCGTATAAGCGGTAACGGTAGGTGTTGACGGTCTTGTCGCTTAATACCAGCATTTCTGCCATTTCCTGAATGGATTTGCCTTGTAGAATCAGCGTTACAACCTCCGTTTCACGTTGGGAAAGTTTTGCGAAGGGTGATTCCACGTTACCTGGCAGACCTTGAAGGGCCATGTTGTTCGCCACTTCGGAGCATAGGTAGCGTTTTCCGGTCATGACTTTTCTAATGGCAAGTATCATCTCTTCGGCGGAAGAGCCTTTGGACACAAAGCCTTTAACACCGATTTTAAGCAATTGTTGCGGGATGGGGCCGTCGTTATGGGCAGAGATGGCGATAATTTTAAGGTTGGGGTCGCGCCTTAACATCCTTCGGCAAGCTTCCATTCCGCCGATGCCCGGCATATTGACATCCATTAGGATCACGTCAGCGGCTTGCAGGGCAATTTGATTGACCGCTTCCTCCCCTGACTGAGCGACACCGACAACAGTCATGTCTTCTGCCGTGTTCAATAAAGCAGCTATGCCTGTTCGCACAAGCTCATGATCGTCAACAAGTAATATCCGAATCATTATTATTATTTTGGAAAATCTAAGTTATTGTTATAGCCGTGGCTTACCGTTTTCCTTTCGGTGACCGGAATTATACAACTAAAAACCGTCGAGTAATTTTTTTACGAGGTTGTTTTATCTGAATGATAACTATAAAGTGAATCAAATGGTTTTCTTGTCACCCTGCGATGGCACTATCGGTATGGTATAAAAGCGTTTATTATCCGGGAATTTCGGATGGTTGATAAAGATCAGGCATTATCGAAATTTAGGCACTAACTTTTCCGAAAAAGGTTGAAATGGCTAACAAAAATCAAACAAATGTACCCGATCCTGAACTTTCCCAATCCAAGATTGTTCGCTTGCCTTATTTTGATTATCTGTTGGCTGCTTTAAAGGAAGGCAATGACACTGTCGAACTTAGCTTCGGTCGGCATGTGCACTGGGGATATTGGGAGAATCCTAAGCAGGCCGTCTTGACTACGGAGGCCTTTGCCCAAGCTTCGGAAGATTTGAGTAGGGAAGTTTGTCTGGCAGGGCATATCCAAAACAACCTGAGCGTCCTCGATGTGGGTTGCGGCTTTGGCGGGACGATTGCCCATATCAACGAAAATTATCAGGGAATGAGATTGGTCGGCGTGAATATTGATGACCGGCAATTAGCGAGGGCGAGAGAGATCGTCAAGCCTACCGCCAATAACACCATCGAATTCAAGCAAGGAAACGCCTGCGCTTTGCCGTTGCCGGATGGGGCTTTCGATGTGGTGCTGGCGGTGGAATGTATTTTCCATTTTCCTGACCGGGAGCAGTTTTTTAAAGAAGCTTGCAGGGTGCTTAAACCGGGCGGCTACTTGGCATTGTCGGACTTTGTGCCTAAGCCAGTATTGCTGCCGTTCACTAAGATAAAGCTGCCTCAAAAGCTGAGTGACGGGTTTTACGGCAAATGTAACATCCTGTGCGGCGTGGAGGATTACCGGAATCTGGCCGTAAAAACGGGGTTCACGATAGAAACCGAGCGCGACATCACAGTCAACACCTTGCCAACCTACAGTTATCTCAGGCGGTTAAGCTTGAAATTCCCTGTCAATAATATATTCGCCTTGATCGAAACTGTCACGGCAGAAGGGCTGAGTAAACTTCGGCTATTGATGTATTACATCTATGGATTCCAGAAATCCCTTTGACCGGACATTGGGGATTCGGCTTACTATCAAACTGAATCAGGCACTTATTTACCCGCTGGATAATGGATATTTTATAGTTGTGCCGTTATCCCTTATCATCCATAGGCATAGTTAAATGTACGAGTAAGTTGATGGAAAATCCTAGTCTGCAATTCCAATCAAAGACAATTATTATAGTTGCGGTATTGCTTGTAGTCCTGTTGTCGGGATGCGCAAGCACACCAGAAATCCAACCCCAAGCCGAATCCCAGTCGCCTTTAATTAACTATGCCTTGAGCCTACAAGGCATACCTTACCGTTCAGGCAAGGATACACCGGAGGAGGGTTTCGATTGTAGCGGTTTTGTTAAGCATATCTATGGTAAACACGGAATTTGGTTGCCACGTACTGTCAGTGAAATGGCTTCCGCCTTACCTTCCGTACCACCAAGCAACCTTCGCTCGGGTGATTTGGTCTTCTTTAATACCAGCGGCAACACTTATTCCCATGTTGGCATTTTTATCGATAATGATAAATTTATCCACGCACCTAGCCGTCGCACCGGTCGGGTATTGGTCTCCAACATGAGCAATGATTATTGGCGGAAACACTATGTCGGTGCGCGTCGGCCAAGCCCTCATTAACCAAACTTTTTGTCCGATGTTGCCATGAGGTGGCGATCAGAATAACAAGAGCAATATATTATAAATATTTATAATATCAATGAATTAGCATTGGATGTAAAATGTGGGTATCTGGCGGGAGTGTTTTGTTCACCGACATGAAACCTATAAATATATCGAGTGCCGATAATTTAATACTACCGTTAATTACCTACCATGCCTGAAACTTTTGTGTTAGACCGTGATTATGCTTATGAATCTTTGAAGATACCGCCCAATTCCATACAGGCTGAGCAATCGGTCTTGGGCGGTTTGATGTTGGATAACCTGACGTGGGATTCGGTTGCGGATAAAATCGGCGAAAGCGATTTTTACCGAAAAGATCATCAACTGATTTTCCGCACCATTGCCAAATTGGCGGAAGGGCAAGTTCCCTTTGACGTGATAACCATATCAGAAACCTTGGAAGCGATTGGTGAACTCGACACTGTCGGCGGTTTGCCGTATCTGGGCATGTTGGCCAAGGATACGCCCAGTGCCGCCAATATCGTCAGCTATGCCAATATCGTGAGGGACCGCTCGGTGTTGCGGCAATTGATTCATGTGGGCACCCAAATTTCTGACTCTGCCTTCAATACGGAAGGTCGGGACACCTCAGACTTGCTGGAACATGCCGAGCGGGAAGTCTTCAAGATTGCAGAACAGCGCCAACGCGGGCAGGGCGGTTTTATCGGTATCAAATCGCTACTGGCCAAGGCAGTGGACAAGATTGAAATGCTGTTTGAGCAGGAAGGCCATATTACCGGTGCGGCCACCGGATTTACTGACCTTGATGAGTTGACTTCAGGATTGCAACCGTCCGATTTGATTATCGTTGCAGGCCGCCCGTCGATGGGAAAAACCACGATAGCCATGAACATGGCGGAAAACATCGCTATCAGGGGCGGCAAACCCGTCGCCATATTCAGTATGGAAATGCCAGGCGACGCTTTAGCGATGCGGATGATGTCGTCACTGGGGCGCATTGACCAACATAAGGTCAGGACTGGCAAGCTTGAAGACCACGAGTGGCCGCGTTTGACCTCAGCCATCAGCTTGCTGGGCGAAACCAAAATGTTTATCGATGACACGCCGGCATTATCGCCGACAGAGGTTAGGGCAAGGGCGAGGCGTTTAACCCGCGAACACGGGCAATTAGGCCTGATCGTACTGGATTACTTACAGTTGATGCAATCGCCCAGCAGCGGCGATAATCGGGTACAACAGATTTCCGATATATCCCGTGGTTTGAAAGCCTTGGCCAAAGAGCTGAACGTGCCTGTAGTCGCTTTATCGCAATTAAACCGTAATCTTGAGTCTCGCCCCAATAAGCGTCCGATGATGTCTGATTTACGCGAATCCGGCGCAATTGAGCAGGATGCCGACCTGATTATTTTTGTCTACCGTGATGAAGTCTACAACGAAGACAGTCCCGACAAAGGCATTGCCGAGATTATTGTCGGCAAACAACGGAATGGGCCATTAGGTACGGTACGTCTGACCTTCTTGGGTCAATACACCCGGTTTGAGAATTATGCGGGTGGTTCTTATGGCGACAGTAGTTATGAGTAGCCAGTATTATGAACGATGTCTTTGGTCTTCAAGAAGGTTACCCTGTTTGCCGACGCTTTACCCGTTAGGTATACAATGTCGTCTCCGCTAGCCCTAAATCCTGAGCCACCTGGGGACGCGTGTCCCGTTCAGCCCGTTCTAGGGCTTGCCCTTTAATTTGCGCGCTGTCTCTGTTGCGGGCATATCGTGCTGCCGTTTCTGCTTTTCATCGTTGACTTTGATTTCAAAGGCTACTCTCTTGACGGAGTGCCGGCTACTTCGGGGCAAGATCAGATAAATTGATTTGCTTTTGTCATCAAGCCGGCAACATTGTGTACTTGGAGTTTCTTCATAAGGTTACTTCGATGGGATTCAATCGTTTTGACACTTAGACAAAGGATGTTGGCAATTTCCTTATTCTTATAACCTTCGGTAATAAGCCTTACTAATTCACGTTCACGGGCGGTGAGGGCCGAGGTGTCGACAGGACGTGCTTGGTTTTGGCTTAGAATGAAACCATTGATTACAATCGGTAAAATAGATGGTCCGAGGTAGATCTGACCTTGGGCAACACAACTGACGGCATTGTAAATTTGTTCCGGCGTGGCATCCTTGTTGACAAAGCCGTGTACACCTGCTTGGAATGCACATTTAATGCATTGTTCGTTGTTGGTTGTAGAAAAAATTATTATCTTTACATATAAAAATAAGTTCTTTAATTTTCTGACATTATCAATTTCATTCTTGCTGCATAAATTTAGATCAAGAAGGACGACATCCGGTAATACTTCGTGATCCCGTAAAAAATCAACTATATCACTATAGCCCCCTAAAACATCTAATCCTGACTGCATTCTTAGTAATGAGCACAAACCTTCCCTGATTATCGGCTGATTTTCGATAATCGATATTTTGTACATTTGACATCTCCAGATGTATTGTGATTTTTTAGCAAATATTATTTCTGGTAAGTAAAATCTAACTTAGATTTATCGGGATGTATA
>NZ_AYLO01000007.1 GCF_000496735.2 Methyloglobulus morosus KoM1 | reverse complement strand
GACATAATGAACTGGTTAGGGTGGTTTTTGATCCCGCTCTAGTTGCTTATGGTGAATTATTGAAGTTGTTTTGGCAGTCCCACAATCCCACCCAAGGAATGAAACAAGGGAATGACAACGGTACACAATACCGTTCTGGCATCTATACCTACAGCCAGGCGCAATGGGATAAGGCAGTAGAATCTAAAGACCATTACCAACAACGATTAATGGAATCCGGTTTTGAGCAGATAACAACTGAAATCATGCCCGCGCCAGAATTTTATTATGCGGAAGATTACCATCAACAATATCTTGCTAAAAATCCTCAAGGTTACTGTGGACTGGGTGGATTGGGCGTTTGTTTTGACTGATATTTTTACCGAATGGAAAAAGCCAGACAAAAAAAAGGCGGTTACATAAAGTGTCCGCCTTTAAAATTAGGAAGGATATAACGCAACTTTCAGCTATCGTGGCTCTTGCAAAGAACCCTTAAAAGTCAGTGTTAGAATAACAGCCCAAAAGTCAATTGGGAATGCGACAAATTGTCGCACCCCTAAAGCTAAAATATCACCTTATAAAATATAATTAACTTGTTGATATATATAAATATACTTTTATTTTAATTGACTTGGTACACTAAAAAACCCAAGCCAATGAGATTTTTTTGTTGTTTTCCATGGTTGCAAATTTACAACAACATACAAAAGATAGCCCAATTTGCATGAAAATAGCCTAACTACGCGATTCTTTTTGGCTTTCGTCCGACGGGCATAAAGATTATCCGAAAGGCAACAGGTATTCCCTGTTCATTTTTTACCCTAAATACAACAATATGCTTTCATTCGTATTACCAAAATCTGAAATTTCAGCCCTACAAAATTTAAAGTGGCTGTTCATCCTGAGAAATATGATGATCCTGGGCGAATCTTTTTTAGTCGTCATGTTTGTCTATATCTTGAACATCAGCATTCCAGAGCAGCAGTTGTGGCTGGTTATCGTCGCAATTATCGCATTCAATGCCTATACGTCGATGCGCTTGCAAACCGACGACCCCGTGACCGAACTGGAGATTTTTTCGCAAATTTGTATTGATGTGTTATCGATTGCCGGGTTGCTTTATCTGACCGGGGGGGCATCAAACCCGATCACTTGGGTATTCTTGTTGCCGTTGATTATAACGGCGATCATGTTGCCGCAATCCTACGCCTGGTACATGGTGATCTTGACCACCTCCATGTATACGATACTGATTGGGTTTAACATCCCATTGCCTTCCATAGAACCGCACATGCCCAACACAGGATTGTTGCATCCCAGCCCCATAATGATGGCAAACGAAGAAACAATGCAGAAAATGCATGCCATCAGTGATAACCATTACTACAATCTGCATATGTTTGGCATGTGGTTCGGCTTTGTTTTCAGTGCCGGATTAGTGGCATTTTTCGTTGCCGAGTTGGCCAGAATGCTCAAGCACAGGGAGCGCAGCTTAGCCGAAGCTCGCGAAAATGCGCTGAGGGACGAGCGGGTAGTGGCGCTCGGCACGCTTGCCGCCAGCGCAGCCCATGATATGGGAACGCCGCTGGGAACGATTGCAATCGTAGTGCATGAGTTGATGCAGGACTATCCCGTACAACTTTACCCTGAAATCAACGAAAAAATGGACATATTAGAAAATCAAGTTAACCGGTGCAAAGAAGCCTTATCGTTAATGTCCGCTTCTGCCGGGGAAATGCGGGCAGAATCCGGCACAGTCATGCTGGTAAGTGATTACATAGACAACGTACTTTATCAATGGCGCAGTCATAAACCGACGGCAAAATTACACCTTGATATAGACCCTGGCATTGCGGTTGACGCCCAACTAATTGCAGAACGCACATTGACCCATGCCTTGATTAATGTCCTGAATAATGCCGCCGAAGCTTCTGACCCTGAGCGTGGGATAGAATTTTATGTATCCTGGTCTTTAAGTGACTTGACAATAAAAATCAGGGACTTTGGCTCAGGATTTCCAGACGAAATCATTAAATTTAATGGCAATCAGCCGGTGAACAGCAAAAACAAAGGATTGGGCGTAGGTTTGTTCCTGGCGCATTCCACCATCCATCGTATGGGCGGTAAAATTAATCTAAGTAACCTTGAAACGGGCGGTGCTTGTGTTGAAATTAACTTACCCTTATCGATGAATACGGAAATCAAAAATGACCTCTGAGGAAACAGACCTACCTGTCCTGTTGCTGGTAGACGATGACAAAATCTTTTGTAAAGTATTGAAAGCTGCATTGGAAAGACGGTTCTATGAAGTATTAGTTGCCCATAATGTTGAAAAAGGCATAGCCTTGGCTGAACAATATTTACCGGAATATGCCGTCATTGACCTGCGGATCGGGCATGATTCCGGCCTGGAACTGGTCAAGAAACTGATGTCCTTGGATGCAAACACGGTTTGCGTGATGCTGACCGGCTTTGCCAGCATCGCCACTGCAGTCGAGGCCATCAAATTAGGTGCAATCCATTACCTGACCAAACCCGCCAATGCCGATGAAATCGTTAAGGCGCTAAGCAAAAATGAAGGCGATCCGGGCGTTGTCATCAACAAAAACCCCCTATCGGCAAAGCGGCTGGAATGGGAACATCTACAAAAAATATTGCTCCAGCATGACGGCAATATCTCGGCTGCGGCCAGGGCACTCAATATGCACCGACGTACATTGCAACGAAAACTAGAAAAAAAGCCTGTTAGAGAATAAACGGATGGTCAAGCCTTACGAGGCTTCTTCCAAAGGCAGCAGCCATCGAATACCCGTAAAAATATTTACGGAGAATGGGTTAGCCTGCAATCAAGTTTCTTTATACTCCGCACCTATCCTATCCATATGCGCCTTACCCCAATCGCATAATGAATGTAAGGCCTGTTTGAGCGACTTGCCGTGGTCGGTCAGCGAATACTCGACTTTAGGAGGTACGGTCGAATACACCTTGCGATCTACAATGCCATCGGCTTCTAATTCCCGCAGGTGCTGGATCAGCATCTTTTCGGAAATGCCCGGAATTTGCCGACGTAAATCGGCAAAACGATAGGTTTTCTGGTTTAGCCACCAAAGGATCAGCGGTTTCCATTTGCCGCCAATCACTTCGATAGTCGCTTCTACGGGGCAATTGTATGTCTTCGTTTCCATAATTTTTGCGTTTTGGTTGGCCATGGCTTACTGTTTAGTTAGTATTAAACTTAAAAGTAAGTACTTTATATTTAGTAATCTACCTGCTATTGTTATACCAGATTAAAAAATTAAATTAAAGCCCATTTAGGTACTGAAGAACCCGTAATGCAAACTAAGCTATGGTGGCCATCGTGCGGCCATACGAAAAAGCCCGTAACTTGTGCCAACCCAACTAAATGATTAGCTTCCAAAACTTATAAACACCAAGGATTCCAACATGAGATTATTCGAACCCTACCAACTAGGAAATTACACTCTAAAAAATAGGATGGCACTTGCACCCATGACCCGTTCTAGGGCTGGAAAACCCAGGATTCCCAATACGCTCATGGCTGAATATTACGCACAACGCGCCGATGCTGGCCTGTTGATTACCGAAGCGACCAGTATTTCAATCCAAGGCTTGGGCTGGAATGATTCCCCCGGCATTTATACCGACGAGCAAGTCGATGGCTGGAAAACCGTCACAAAAGCCGTGCATGACAAAGGAAGCATCATCTTCCTCCAGCTTTGGCACTGCGGCAGGGCATCGCACACCAGTTTCCATGTTGAACTAGGCCTTCCCGTTGCGCCATCGGCGATAAAACTTAATGGAGAATACATCCATACCCCTGACGGCAAGCAGCCCTACGAAACTCCCAGGGCGTTGACAACAGATGAAGTGAAACAAATTGTCCGGGACTACCAAGCAGCAGCCAAAAAAGCCAAAGCCGCCGGCTTTGATGGTGTTGAAATTCACGCTGCCAATGGCTATTTGATCGATGAATTCTTGCAAAGCAAGACCAATCATCGTACCGATAACTATGGAGGTAGCATAAAAAACAGGGCTCGATTCCTGTTTGAAATTGTGGACGCGATAAAAGAAGAATGGGATTCAAACAAGGTTGGCGTAAGAATTTCGCCTAACGGTGCTTTCAACGATATGGGTTCACCCGACTACCGCGAGCAATTCTTGTATGTCGCAGAAGAATTGGCTGCACACAACCTGTCTTACCTTCATATCATGGACGGCCTTGAATTTGGCTTCCACGCCTTGGGCGAGCCGATGACTCTTGCTGAATTCAAAAAAGTCTATCCGGGTTGCATCATCGGGAACACAGGGTACAGCAAGGAATTGGCAGAAGCCAGGTTGGTGGCTGGCGATGCCGACTTAATTGCTTTTGGCAGGCCATTTATCTCCAACCCAGATTTGGTCACCCGGTACAGGCACAATCTGGAATTGAACCCTGATGCTGAAATGTCGGATTGGTATTCGGATATTGGCGCAAAAGGCTATATCGACTTTCCTTTTGCTACAATTACCAGCTAGTTAGCGTTTTAAATACCAATACCAAAACGTGAGCTTAGCATTAAAATGAAAAACTGATGGCACTCGCGTAGTATCTCGAAAACTGACCAAACGGGTTCATCAAAGAATAGGGGCGGTCAGTTATTGATACCCCCCGTACTATATAACTATGGCAAGCAGACAGGAAAAACGTATGTCGGCAACTTTTGTTAGCTTCAACGAAAATAGAATGGTGGGTTTTCATCAGCCTTGGCTATGGCTGTTGGCTGTTAGCTTAACAACACTGTTAGCGGCTTGTGGCAAAGCGCCGGAAAATGCTGGCTCATCGCTTATGCAGCAAAAACCGTCGGTTGAAGTCAGCCAGCCACTCCAACGCGACATCGTGGAGTGGGACGAATATAACGGACGCTTGGAAGCCGTTGAATCCGTCGAAGTCAGGGCAAGGGTCTCCGGTTACCTGAACAAAATCCTGTTTAAAGACGGCGGCAAGGTCAAGAAAAATGATTTGTTGTTTGAGATTGACCCCAGGCCATATATCGCCCAACTCAACCAAGCGAAAGCACAGTACGACCAGGCCAAATCCAAACGGGAACTCGCACAAGGCGATTTCCAACGCGCTAAACGCTTGCTCAGGGAACAGGCGATTTCAGAGGAAGAATACGACACCCGCAGCAAAAATGTGGTGCAATCGGAAGCCGCCCTGCAATCGGCCAAAGCAATGGTTGAGCTCGCCCAATTGAATGTCGACTACACTCAAATCCATTCGCCCATTGATGGCAGAATATCCCGCAAGCTGATAACAGTCGGCAACTTGGTCTCCGCCGATAGTACGCTATTGGCGACAATCGTATCGGTCGATCCAATTTATCTTTACTTGGATGCCGATGAACGCTCAGTACTCAAATATACTCGTTTAGGTATTGCTGGTAAGCGCCAAAGCGCGGTAGATCACCGCGTTCCGTTAGAGATGTCTTTAATAGACGAACAGGATTTTCCCCATAAAGGCTACATCGATTATGTAGCCCCTGAAATCAATCCGGCAACCGGCACAGTCAGGGCAAGGGCCGTGTTCACCAATCCTGACGAGTTGCTAAAACCTGGGCTGTTCGGACGGGTGCGCGTTCCAGGCAGTGGCAAATATGTTGCCCAGTTGTTGAGTGACAAGGCCATCGGGATGGATCAGGGCAAACAATACGTAATGGTATTATCCAAGGATAATAAGGCGGAGTACCGCCCGATTACCACGGGCGCAATGCACGAAGGTTTGCGCATAGTGACCAACGGTTTGGCACAAACCGATTGGGTTATTGTGAACGGCCTGCAATTCGTGCGCCCAGGTGCAGAAGTCCAAGCGACCCAAAAGCCGATGCCTGAAAGCCATTAATATCAACCCGTATCTGCCATGAACTTCACTGCCTTCTTTATTGACCGCCCCCGGTTTGCCATTGTGTTATCCATTGTAATAACGCTGATTGGCGGTATCGCCCTGTTTACCTTACCTATCGCGCAATACCCTGAAGTCACGCCGCCCACTATCCTGGTTTCTGCCAATTACCCCGGTGCCAATCCCAAAGTCATTGCCGAAACCGTGGCTGCCCCGATAGAGCAAGAAGTGAATGGGGTTGAAAAAATGCTCTATATGTCCTCGCAATCCACTAGTGACGGACAAATGCAATTGACTATCACCTTTGAAATCGGCACCAACCTCGATATTGCCCAGATGCAGGTGCAAAACCGGGTTGCTAACGCCTTGCCAAAACTCCCGGAAGATGTACGTAGGCTAGGCGTAACCACCAAGAAAGCCTCGCCGGATATTCTATTGGTTATCCATTTGATTTCGCCCAATAAACGGTATGACCAGCTCTACCTGTCCAATTATGCCCTGCTCAACATCAAAGACCAATTGCTCCGCTTGAAAGGCGTCGGAGATGTGAGGACATTCGGCGCGGGCGACTACAGTATGCGGGTGTGGCTGGATCCAGAAAAAATTGCCGCCCATGGGCTGACCGCCAGCGATGTAATACGTGCGATCAGGGAACAGAATGTCCAGGTTGCGGCGGGCGTTATCGGGCAACCACCCTTAGATAATAGCCCCGAATTTCAGCTTAACATTAATACGATGGGGCGCTTGACCAGCGTGGAGCAGTTTGAAGACGTCATCGTAAAGTACGGTGAAGGCGGCAGCACGGTCAAATTGCGCGATGTGGCCCGAATTGAATTGGGCGCAAGCCGTTATTCCTTACGCAGCCAGTTGGATAACAAGGAAGCCGTCGCAATGCCCATCTCGCTACGGCCAGGGGCAAACGCACTGGAAACCGCCGAGCAAATCAAGTCTTCGATGGCGAGTTTAAAGCAACGATTTCCTGAAGGCATCGATTACCACATTGTGTATGACACGACCATCTTTGTTGAACAGTCCATTGAAGCGGTCATCCATACCTTCTTCGAAGCCCTGGCCTTAGTGGTCATTGTCGTGCTTATCTTTTTACAAAGTTGGCGGGCGGCTATCATACCCTTAATTGCCGTGCCTATATCCATCGTCGGTACCTTTGCAGTCATGGCGGTGATGGGGTTTTCGATTAATAATCTCACCCTGTTCGGCTTGGTGCTTTCTATCGGAATTGTCGTGGATGATGCCATTGTTGTCATTGAAAACGTAGAACGAAACATCGCGCTGGGATTAACGCCGAAGGAGGCCTCTTATCGCGCGATGCAGGAAGTGACCGGTCCCATTATCGCCATCTCATTAGTATTGGGTGCCGTCTTCATTCCTTCCGCCTTCGTTCCTGGAATTAACGGACAATTTTATAAGCAGTTCGCATTGACTATTGCCGCTTCAACCTTGATCTCGGCGTTTAACTCCTTGACCTTAAGCCCTGCACTTGCGGCATTGTTATTAAAGCCGCATCATGGGAAGCAAGACCTTGTTACCCAGATTATCGACCGAATCCTCGGCTGGTTTTTCAAGTTGTTCAATAAAGGTTTCGATGCAAGTGCGATGCTTTATTCTGGGCTAGTACGCCGCCTGTTCCGGTTTGCCGGTCTGGTTGCCTTAGTTTACCTAGGGCTGTTGGTATTGACGGGCTTCGAATTTAAGCAAGTGCCAGGCGGCTTCATCCCCATGCAAGACAAAGGTTATTTGGTCGTTTTTGCCCAGTTACCCGAGGCGGCATCATTGGAACGTACGGACGCTGTCATACATAAGGCTTCGGAAATTATCCTTGCGCAACCGGGCGTACAGGGTGCGGTAGCATTTCCTGGCTTCTCTGTCGTTAGTGGCGCCAATACCTCGAATACAGGGACTATCTTTGTGCCGCTAAAGCCGTTTGAGGATCGGGTCGCCCAAGGACTGTCGGCAGGTCGAATCCTTGGCGAATTGCAACCTAAGCTTGCCGGTATTAAAGAGGCGTTTATTGGCGTTTTTCCACCGCCGCCTATTCTCGGCCTAGGTAGCCTGGGGGGGTTTAAGGTGCAGGTGCAAGACCGGGGAAACCAGGGCTTTGATGCCTTAAATAATGCCCTCCAATCAGCCTTGGAGAAAGGCCGCAGTACACCGAACTTGGTCGGCTTGTTTTCCAGTTTCCAAAATAACGTACCCCAGCTTTATGCTGACATTGACCGGGTGAAAGCTAAGTCTCAAGGCATACCACTGTCCGATATATTCGAAACCCTGCAAATCTACCTGGGTTCTTTGTATGTCAACGACTTGAATTTGTTCGGGCGAACTTTTCAGGTGACTGCCCAAGCAGACGGGTCTTTTCGGCGCGAACCGAAAGATGTCGGCAAGCTGAAAACCCGCAACCAAAACGGCGAGATGCTGCCCTTGGACGAGCTGATAAAGGTACGGCAAATCAGCGGCCCAGATCGGGTTGTGCGTTATAACATGTTTCCGTCCGCAGAAATTAATGGTGCGGCCGCGCCTGGTTTTAGTTCGGGGCAAGCCGTCAACTTAGTAGAAGACTTGTTGACCAACAATTTACCGCTTTCGATGGGCTTTGAATGGACGGAACTGACATACCAGCAAATACTGGCGGGCGATACCGCCATGTATGTTTTTCTGCTTTCGAGCATCTTGGTGTTCCTGGTCCTGGTGGCCTTGTACGAAAGCTGGGTATTGCCGCTGGCGATTATCCTGATCGTGCCGATGACCTTGATGTGTGCGCTGGCCGGGTTATGGACAACCGGTAGCGACAATAATATCTTTACCCAAATTGCCTTATTGGTTTTAGTCGGCTTGGCTTGCAAAAATGCCATCTTAATCGTCGAATTTGCGAAAGCTCGGCGGGATGAAGGCGTAGCAAGGGATGTTGCTGCATTGGATGCGTGCAAGCTTCGATTCAGGCCGATTTTAATGACCTCGTTTGCGTTCATCATGGGCGTGTTGCCGTTGGTCTTTGCGACCGGAGCCGGTGCCGAAATGCGCCAGGCACTGGGGATACCCGTGTTTTCCGGTATGCTGGGGGTCACTTTTTTCGGATTGTTGTTTACTCCGATATTTTATGTCGTTCTTCAAGGATGGGCTGAACGAAAATCAAAACCCAATCCTGAATCCAGGCCGGAAAACCATGATATCGGAAACTAACTTAACGCGCTTAGTCAACTTGATACGGGTTGCTTGGGTAATGCCCTATTTAAACCTTATGCGGGATAGGCTGGTCTTCACGGTTACCGCCGTGTTTAGCCTAACGCTCATTTCCTGCGCGCCAGTCGGCCCAGATTATAGCCAGCCCGATTTTCCGATACCTGCCAAATTTCACAATGACGCTGACGTCTCGTTGCAGGCAACGCATATCGAAATCCGTTGGTGGGAAGCCTTTCATGATGAGACATTGAATAAACTCATCGTTGAAGGATTCCGGTCGAATCCCGATATTCGGATCGCCACAGCCAAGCTCCAGGAGGCCAGGGCATTACGTTCCAAAAGCCAATTCGACTTATTCCCTACGGTCACAACCAGCGCTTCCCAAAAATACTTGCAACGCAGCATAGGGGTCTTTGGGACTCGCCTCCCAGGATTCAATTTGATGAACGTCGGATTCGATGCAACCTGGGAACTGGACTTTTTCGGACGGGTTCGCCGTTCAATTGAAGCTAAAAGCTACGAGGCCGAAGCCTTTGCGGCACAGCGACGCGATGCAATGGTCAGCTTTAGTGCGGAAATTGCACGCAATTATTTTGAGTTGAGAGGTACGCAACACCAATTGGAAGTCGCCCAAAAAAATGCGGAAAACCAGGCTGCTACCCTGAAATTTACCCAGTCTCGCCTGCGCGGGGGTTTAGGGACTGCCTTGGATACGGCACGGGCAGAAGAACAGCTCAACTCGACTTTAGCGACCATTCCTCCCTTGGAAACCCACATCCGAAGTGCCGTCCATCGAATCGCGGTCTTACAGGGGCAAACGCCGGAAAAATTGTATACCGCCCTTAAGCAACCCAAAGAATTACCGCACGTACCCAAAATAGTCGCCATCGCCCATCCGGCGGACTTGCTCCGTAGACGACCCGATATTGCCTTCGCTGAACGAAACCTGGCGGCAACGACGGCAGAAATTGGCATTGCCACCGCCGATCTGTTCCCTAGGGTGACATTTAACGGCAATGTCGCCTTGGAAGCGCGAACCTTTGCCGGTTTGGGTGCAACGGGCGGCAACACCTATTCGTTCGGCCCGTCCATCCAGTGGGCCGCGTTCAATTTGGGTAGGGTGTACGCGCAAATCAATGCAGCCAAAGCGAACAAGGAAGCGAATCTTGCCTTATACGAAAAAACAGTGCTGCAAGCCCTGGAAGAAACCGAAAATGCCCTGGTCGCATTCGGTCAATTACAAACCCGTCGGGATTACTACAAGGAAGCCGTAAAATCGGGCGAGAAAGCCAGTCGGTTGGCGCGGTTGCGTTATGAAGATGGCGTGTCGGATTTCCTCGCCGTCCTCGATGCCGAACGCAGGCTTTTGGAAACCCAGGATCAATTGGCACAAACTGAAACCGATACCGCCACGGCAGTCGTTGCCGTATACAAAGCCTTGGGCGGGGGCTGGGAATGGGAAGCCGAATCCAGTAAGGCTTTGGCAAAGTAATTGCTGTGACTAAGGTAATTGCAATAGGTTGTGACAGCAATTCCCTTTGAAATTCGTCCAGTTAAAAGTTGCTGATAGAATGTTCACCGCAATAAGCCGCTTATTCCCCGGTCTTTTAACCTCTTCCAAAGAGTTCATTGGAAGGGCGTTAAAGAGATAAGGGGCTTTTTTCGATATCCAAACAGCCAATGAAAGCCGACACGCCTCCCAATACCTTCATTTACACTGCCTTACCCTGCGAGGCAAAACTATTAATTGATTTTTATCGCCTTAAAAAAGACACGGCAATCCATAGCTTTGACGTTTATACCAACAAGGCACTATGCCTAACCGTTACCGGTATCGGCAAAAACGCGATGGCTGCGGCTGTCGCTTATACGCTGGCCATTTTTTCATCAGCCAAAAATCCAGTCATGCTCAATGTAGGCATTGCCGGCCATAAAAATTACCCTATCGGTAGTGTCTATTTGATCGACAAAGTCACTGACGGCGATAGTGGTCGACGACATTTTCCTCCTTTAGTATTTACACCGCCCTGCCCCACCCATAGCCTTAAAACGGTGGCAAGGCCACAACTCATCTACCCGGAACGGGATCTTTGCGACATGGAGTCCTCTGCTTTTTATGAAACGGCAATACGGTTTTCTTCCGGTGAATTGATCCAAAGCCTGAAAATCGTCTCTGACAACGAAACATCATCAGCCCGAAACATTCAACCCAAATGGGTAACCGGACTTATCGACGCACAACTAGAGACCATTGCGGCCATTTTGAAAGAATTAGCCCGACTTGCCGCCCTTCTTACTAAAACGGAATTATCGGAATTAACCGACCTGTTAAGCCGCCACCACTTTACCGAAAACGAACAAATGCAATTAAAAAAGCTATTGCGCCGCTGGCACTTGGTGACCAATGAAAAACTCCCCGAATTTGCGGAGCTTTCAACCCAAAGTGGCAAGGAATTCCTGAGAGGATTGAAGCAACAGCTTAGTGTAGCGAAATTCCACTTGTAATAAAGCTGAAAAAGTTTATTTCCCTAAAAAGACAAGTAACGTCAATTCGCTTCGTGAGATTTACAATTCGGACTTATTGATCCTCTGGATTACCCATAATCTTTGATCTATGGCAATATAGCCACCGCTTAATGATGAATAAGAGCAATTATTACTTGTATGCTTATTGCAAGCCTGTTATTTTTCCTTGTCCACAAACTTTTCAACTCAATTATTTTTGATTGATTCTTTGAAGGCTAAGGCCAATGGGCTTGCCTAATATAGGAAATAATTCTCGGATGAAGGGTGATAATGCAACACACGATGCGTTATCGAAAAACAAAAAAAACTAAAACTACAGGTAATTATAAAAATGCACAAGTTATTGTTAAGTCTTTGTTTGATATTTCTAAGTATTTCTGCAAATGCTGAAAAAATTGGAAAAGAGGGAATTCCTACCACAATCATGGACCAAATTTATAAGAAACATCCCAACGCATTGGATTTTGCCGCTGAGAAAAAATCGCATTTCGCCCAAGAGTTGTTAAAAATTTATTACAAAGAAGGTGAAGAGAAATTTGTTGATTACTATCGGACTGACGGGCATTTCTTTGTTTCTGGCCTTATCATTGCCGCCGACGACATGATGTTTACTGACAGTAAAGAAAAGTTAAAAGCCGACTTCAAAGATTACCATGTAAAACAGGCCGTTTTGGTGGTTAACCCCAATGGGGCTGGCGAAGAGTTTGATGTCGTCCTGGAAACAGGAGGCAAGTCCTGGAATGTGTTGATAGACAAGAAAGGCAATTTGGAAAAAACGGAAGTCGAGTGAATTTGATACGGCAATAATCTGAGCGGTACCGCATTTTGTTTCGACAGCTTAACTGTATTCCACTGCTGAATATGAGTGCGGCAACCGCCAGAAAATGCTTTGCAAGAGCATGCCCCAGTAAGCAATCATTTAAACTGCCTGACACTTTCGTGCATTAGCTTGGCAACAAAATCAAGACCATCCAAAAACAGGCCGTTCCCTCCTTTTTTTGCCAAATTGCGGCAACTTGTAAGTTTACTGCTAATTTTCTTCTTGGTATTTTCCATCATTTTATGCGGACTTCTGCGCTGGCTACCACCGCCTACCTCAGCCTTTATGATGTACCGCCATTATGAAGACCTCATCCATGAAGGCACATTTAAAAGCATACGATACCGATGGGTTAACGCAAACAACATTTCGCCCAATGCATCCGCCGCCGTCATGGCATCAGAAGACCAGCGCTTTCCTGAGCATTTCGGTTTTGACATCGATTCCATACAGTCCTCAATCGAGGATTATAAAGATGGCGGTAAGCTAAGGGGAGCCAGCACTATATCCCAGCAAGTTGCCAAGAATTTATTCCTGACACCGGCCAAAAGTTTTTTGCGTAAAGGCATAGAAGCCTGGTTCACCTTATTGATTGAATTATTGTGGACTAAAGAAAGGATACTCGAAGTATATCTAAACATTGCAGAATTCGGCGACCATTTATTTGGGATAGAAACGGCAAGCCAACAGTATTTTGGTATCCCTGCAAGAAGTATCTCCCGTCCTCAAGCCGCATTACTCGCGGCAACGCTGCCCAACCCAGTCTTGTTGAAGGCTGCTCGACCCTCCGCTTACTTGCTAAGGAGGCAACGCTGGATACTCAGGCAAATGTCGAACCTGGGGCAACCGAAAATCTAAAAGAATTCCGGAAAAAGCTATTACCTCTGGCTCGCCCTACCCAATGAAGGCCTGGACTGCAAGCCCAACCCCGAACGGTACAACACGTTACCGTCCGTCCCGGGCCCGTTGAAGAAAACCTGTCGGAGGATTTAATCAGGGCTTCTTCACAGGTATTTACGAAATCGGCGTTAATATCTCACTGGCACGAAGATCCGCGCCTGATGGCAACTTAGCCGTATCATGCCTCATCCAAGACACGATGTCTTTCCAGATTATTGACGCATTCAAGTCACGTAACAACATGTGGTAGCCTTGCTGATAAAACGCGACGGTTTTTTTGTCCCCTGCAACGCTCAAAAATCGCTGCAAAAAGTCGTAAGTCGGCTTTTTCGGAATAATCTCGTCATTCTCACCGTAGAGAATCAAGGTATTGCCGTGCAACTGGCCTGCGTTACTAAATGCCGCATCCATTAAGTTTGTTAGCCCATAAATAGCTTCTACACGCGTTTTCTTGATAACCATCGGATCCTTTCCCAATGCCCTTAGCATTTCGATATTATCAGAGGCCTGAACGCGGATGCCTTTGCCGGTTAATGTTAACCAAGGAAAGGTATGGGCTAATGTCCATAATAAGCTGGTTTGATACCAGGGCATGGTTTGGCGTGCCCAAAGCGCCGGAGCCACGAGAATGATCCCTTCGATTCCCGGCATAGGTATTTGGCTCAACGCCGTAATGATGACGGCCCCACCCATGCTTTCGCCCAACAAATAAATGGGCTGATGGGGATAACGCTGTTTTAGTAATTGGACCATGCCCCGTAAATCGTCGATATATGTCGAAACTCCAGCCCATAAGCCACGTTTAGGAGCGCCCCCAAAACCGCGTTGATCGTAAGCAAAACAGGCAATACCTTGGCGGATTAAATACTTCCCCGGCTGATCAAAAAACTGGCCATAATCATTAAACCCATGTAAAGCGACAAGCACAGCCTTAGTATCCCCTGCTTTGGGTAACCACTGGTGCAGCGGCAGGCTAGCGCCATCTGCCGTTTTATAAAGATTAGCTGTAAGTTGTGCGATGTTGTTTTTTTCTCCAACCGGATGGATCATGGGAGTACAGCCTGTAAGGAAAAATAACAGAAGAATAGAGGGGTTATTAAAGAGTGCCTTCATTGTTCAAGTAAGCTTTAGCGCCAAAAGAAATTATTAAGTTATCCGTGACTACCCTTTATTCACTAGAAGAGAACGGTCTTGTTAGTCGTAAGACCATAATTCGACAAACAAGATTCACGCCCTCTAAAAATAATCCAGCTATTGCGAGCGTCTTTTTTCAATGCCCTTTGTTATTTACTTCGATCATCAAGCAAAATCAGTTGGCTTCTCAATTAACGCTTTCGCCTCTTTGGCCGGCAATGGCATACTCAATAAATACCCCTGGATCAGGTCACAACCGCAGGTTTTAAGATAGTCCCGTTGCCGCCCTGTTTCAATCCCTTTGGCGATAACCGTTTTACCCAAGTCATGTAGCAGGGCGACACTGTATGCGACAACTGCTGCATCCTCCGCATTGTCAGGAAGGTTGCGGATAAATTCAGGATCGATTTCTATTATTTGGGCAGGTATAGTCTTTAATAGCGGCAAGATTGAACTTTCAGTACCAAAATTATCGATAGCCACAGCAAACCCTTCTTCGACCAATCGGTCAATGACAGCCATAACCGAATCCGGATCCGTTGCGATTTCGCTTTCAGGCACTGAAAAAACCAGCCACTCCGTTTTGGCGCCGGTTTCCCTGACGATATTAGCCATTCTAGAAACCTCGACAGCTTGTTTGCTGGTCAAGTCACTCAGGTTGATCGCCATCAGTTTCGGACGAATGCCAGCCTCTTCCCAAGATAGGGATTGAAAACTGACCTGTTGGATAATCCAATAAGTCATGACATCAAACATACCGATGTCTTTTACCAAATTGACAAATTCTGCTGGCAACAGCAACCCCAATTCGGGGTGTTGCCAACGAATCAAGCCTTCAAAACCCTTAATCGTATTATCATCCAGGGTGTGACGACCTTGATAATAAACGGCGAATTGGCTGTGCCTGTGTAACGCATTGATGTTGTGTGGACTTGAAGCCCGCAACGACACTTTACATTCATCAAGCGCCAGGACTAAGTCTTGTTGGAGCTTTAAGCTATCATCTTCCGCCGTGCCGTAGCCCATTGGCAACCCAATAACTGGATTTTCAGAGACGCTGCCGTGCGACAACAACTCGGCTTTAGCGATTAAAGATTCTGGTTCCAGGCCATGATCTGGATAAATGGCTATACCCAACTTTGCATCAAGAGCGATCATTTGCACATCCACCAAATAAGGCACTTGCAGTGTTTTCCTGATTTTATCGACAATCAAGCTAGCCGCAAACTCCCCCGTTTCGGGCAATATCAAAGCATACTTGTTGGCTTCCAAAACATGGACGGTATCAGTATCGCGCAAAATGGTATGAAGACGCTTGTTTGCTTGTTTGCACACCTCGTCATTAGGAAAGCCTAATGGATTGCCATCAAGTAACCTTAGCCTTTCCAAAGACATGCATATTACGGCAAGCGGTTGCTGCCTTTCATCTGCCGTATGAATCGCCAATCGCAAATGCCCTTCCAAAGTTTGCGGCGGATAGTTACCTACTGCCCCTGTATAATCGGGCGACGTAGCCGATAATATGCTACCCGGCCTTAATGCAGTGATATCGCGCATCGTGCCTTCGACACCAATGCAATGCCCTTGCCCGTCATAAATAGGGGAACCGCTGACTTCCAGCCAATGCCTATCCTGATCGGCATCAATAATTTCAAGCTCGTAAATATTATTGGGCTGGCCTTGCATAAACGCTTCAACGAAACCCTCCAAATGCTGGTTTATGGGATTATCGGTCAAGTAACGCCGGTAATTTTCCATAAAATCGACTTTGTCATAACCCAATAAGTCCGTTATTTCTGAACTCACATCAATAAACCGACCTTCACTATCGAGTTCATACCGCAGGGTTCCGTGAGTGATAAATTCAGGCAGTGCTTGCTGGGTTGACCCTAGCTGTCCGATAGTGGGTGAAATAACGGCTTCAAATTGGGACTGTGTATTTTTTTGGTCGTCCTTAATTTCTACTGAAGGCGATTGCTTTGAGGCCAAATGCGTAGCGGGTGCCAACATGTCACTCTTGGCATGCTGTTTCTTTTTGTTTTGTTTTCGGATAATGACAAACCATAAAACCAAAAGCGCTAAAATTGTTAAGAATGCTCCCGTTAATTTATCGGTTTCATTACTCCTTTCCGTCAGTTTGGGTACAACTTTTTGAATGCTTGTATGTGGAGGTTGTTGTTCAATTTCAATGACTTTTTTGATAATCGGTTGAGCCGAAAGCTGGGCTTTTTCTGGCACTTTTTTAATTGTTGCTTCAGTTGTGGAAGCAACACCGCCCTGAACCACCCATTTGGCAAAAATCTTCTGGACTTCTTCTTCCGTTAACGAATCCAGGCCTTTTTGCATAATTTCCCGCAATATCGGCCAATCTTTACGTACGGCAATACTTTCATTGGCACTGTTGCGTTCATAAAATGCGGCAATTTTCAATTGGTTCAATTGATGCTTGGTTTGTAGGTAATTGGCTGTCCCTAAAAAAAGAATGGCGGCATCTGCCCGACCCTTATCCACTTCATTCAGGCTATCCAGCATGGACTTGACCTTAATACGTTTCGCGCTCGGAAACTCGCTCTCCAATTGTTCCCCGTATTGATAACCCTTAACCAGGGCAACTTTTTTGCCAGCCAGATCGCTACGGTTATTTATTGAAGGATTGTCCTGTTTGGTTACGATAACCAGGGATTTTGTTAAGTAAGGCCGGGTAAAACTAAACCACTCCGCTCGGCCAGCCCGATTGACCATCGTGGCAATCACATCGACTTTTCGTTTAGCGCCCGCTTTATAGAGGCCGCCCCAGTCGGAATTTGGGTAGATTGTAAAATTAATCCCCAGGCGCTTGCTCAAAAGCGCCATGATTTCAAAGGCAATCCCGTCAATTTTACCTTGGTCATTAATAAAACTATAAGGCGGCAAGCTTCCGTCATACGCAATACGGATAGTGTTGTGCTTGATAAGCCATGCCTGTTCTTCTTGCGTTAACTGCAAAACGGATTCAGCACTGTGATTTTGCTTGGGAAAAACTTCCTTAAACTCATTCGCGCCATTAGCAACTTCGGCAAACACCAAAAATAAAAAGGCGATTAGATAAGGTGCAAAATTTTTATCCAATAACTGGGGATAAGGCTTATAACAGCTTATTGGCTGTCCTGTGCGAGAACTGGCGCAAGGCACAACGCTGGTTTTAGTTGGTTGGGCGCGGCATCTTCTGCCCCTTAATATCCCGACACTTACCCTGTTTATAATGTTATAGGATAGAATCATGCTATTCCGCTTATTGGATACGAAAATTAACCATAACTATACAAGGTAGATGTATTAATGAAAATTCAATATGTTATCGGTATTTTAGCCGTATTGTGCAACTTTTCCATTCATGCCGCAGACTTAGATCGTGCTTCTGTAGAAAGCCTGCTTGCAAAGGCTACGGGCAAACAGCTAGCCGACCTGCGCCGAAAAGACCTGACCGACCTGGATTTGTCTGGGCTTGACTTTACCCATGCCGATCTGTGGGGTTCTGATTTACGCAGGAGTAACCTAAGCAAAAGCAACTTATCCGGGCTGAACTTGGATTTAACCGTCATGACCAAAATCAACCTGTCCGATGCCAACCTGTCTAATACCAGCATCTTTGGTGTCAGCATGATAGGCGCAAATCTTAGCAAAGCCAATCTTACCCATAGCCGGTTTATTGCCAACCTGGATCGTGCCAATCTTAGTCATGCAGATCTACGCAATGCAGACTGGGGGGTTGATATGAAAAACCAACCCATGGGTTTGATGCGGGTCAGTTTGAACAATGTCGATTTGTCCGGTGCCAATTTAAGTAATGCCAATCTTAATCGGGCTTTATTGCGACATGCAAATCTCACGGGTAGCATTTTACGGAACACTATTTTGTTTGGATCCGATCTCTCTGGGGCGGATTTTTCGAATGCCGATTTGTCCGGTGCCGATTTATCGGGCTGTAACTTGACCGACACTAACTTTACGGGCAGCAATTTGGCAGGAACCCGATTTTCAGACATCAAGGATAAATCGCAGCTTAAAGGCTTGGAATCCAGCAAAAACCTGGATTCTGCCATTTTCGATTGATCGCCAACCATATTCGTTTAAAGTGACGTTTACGCGACGTTGAACCCTTATCCTGCTCGCTATCGTGGTCAAGAAAAAAACTTGGTTACATTCAGAATAGTCTTGTAAATCCCCCAACCCAAGGGCAACAAAACCGCGAGCCATGCCAGCAGAACCCAAATAAGGCCAGTTGGTTTAATGGTGCCGGCTTCATCCCCAGGGATGCTGTTCCTCTTGATTTCATGTGCCACGCGCCTTTCTTCCGCCAATTCACCTTCGGTCATAAACCATCGGTCTGCCACAGGCCGAATCAACAGGTTGCACACCAAGCCAATCATTAACATTGCCGCCAAAATCATCATGGTTTGATTGTAGACCTGTTCGCGCGGAATGCCTAAGGCGAGTTGGTATTCACGCATGTAGTTGACGATTACCGGGCCTAGAATCCCGGCAGTCGCCCAGGCGGTCAGTAGTCGCCCGTGTATCGCGCCGACCATTTGCGTACCGAATAAATCGGCGAGATAAGCAGGGACAGTGGAAAAGCCGCCGCCGTACATGCTTAAAATAATGCAGAACGCTCCCACGAACAATAAGATATTGCCTGTATTTGCACTTTCTGGAATGCTGAGGTACAACAAGCTGCCTAATAAAAAAAATAACAGGTATGTGGTTTTACGGCCCAATTTGTCCGATAAACTTGCCCAGAAAAATCGCCCGCCTATGTTGAATAAGCTTAACAAGGCGGTGAATCCGGCAGCAACGGCAGCTATCGCAGCCAACTGTTCTTTATTCAATTCCGAATAAGGTTTTGCGACACCGATAAGTTGACCGCCAAAAACCTCCTGCAACATCGGTGATGACATCCCGATGATGCCGATGCCCGCACTTACATTCATGCACAATACGCCCCATAAGAGCCAGAACTGTTTAATCTTGAAAACATTTTTTGCGTGCACATGCTTAAGCGTCACCATTTTGCTGGTTTTTTGGGGTTCAGAATCCTGCCAGTTGGCGGGTTTCCAATCTGACGCAGGTACACGATAGCCCAAGGCACCCGCCATCATGAAGATGAAATAAACCGAAGCCATCACCACAAAGGTCTGTAACACACCGACATCGGTTTCGGTGGCAAAATACTTTATCAGTTCTGCCGCCAAGGGCGAACCTATCATCGCGCCACCACCGAAACCCATGATGGCCATGCCGGTCGCCATGCCCCTACGGTCTGGAAACCATTTAATCAAGGTCGATACCGGCGAGATATAACCTAAGCCTAAGCCAATGCCGCCGATTACGCCAGAACCCAGCAACATCATCCAAAACTGGTGGCAGTAAATGCCCAAGGCAGAAAACAACATACCGCCGCACCAGCAAAATGCACTGACCACCGCCGCTTTCCGTGGGCCGACATGCTCTAACCAACCGCCCCACAAGGCGGCAGACGAGCCCAAAAAAACAAAAAACAGGGTATACATCCAGCCCAACGTCGAAATTTTCCAGTCGCAATGGGTGGCGGTCAGCTCTTGTAAGAAACCTATTTCAGGGCCGCAGGCTATCGCTTCTTTGATGCCTATCGCTTTGGAAAGCGGCAGCCAGAAAACGGAAAAGCCATAAGCCATACCAATGCACAAATGGATTGCCAACGCGGCGGGTGGCACCAGCCAGCGGTTGAAACCGGATGGCGCAATGATTCGTTCTTTAGCCAAAAAGCCTGGCCTTGCCCTGGTCAAATTGATATTTTCTGGCATTGTATTCATGGGTAAAAATAATAAGGATAGTGAATAAGGTTAAACCTGCCTTGATTTTATCGGGTATTTATTGCTGATGCTTAATTATTCCAGGCGCCGCAGGGTGCGGACTAAATGTAGGCGGCTGGTAGGAGGGATGCCCAAAGGGTTGGGATGGCATCATGTTCTGATTCCAGGTATTGTTGGGTTGTTGGGGCAGCACGATTGGATTCCAAACGCCAATCGGCGAATACGGCTGGTTGCCCCAATTTCGGCCATTCAAGCCGTAAGAAGGGATGAAAACCCCGCCTACCCCTGTGTATGGGCGTTGTTGTGCTGCAATCGCTTGTTGTTCCTGTGCGATAACACTCCGCCGTTGCAACTCAAGACCCTGTTGCCTCTCCAATTCTATTTGCCGCTCTTTTTCCGCTTCATGCTTGGCTTCATCCTCAATCGCCTGTTGTTCCTGCCAAGCCTTTAACTTTGCTTTGGCTTGTTCGGTTTCCTCGGGTGTCATTTGTTTTACTTCGATAACACCTTGCGTGATTTCACCCGATGGACAAGGATCGGATTGATAAATAATTTTGCCGGCTGCGTCCTTGCATTTAAAGACTTCGGCATTGGCCGATAAGGACAAGGCAATAAACGTACAATAAATGTAATTCGTATGCTTCATGGCTTAACCTCATTACGACATGGTATGGATAAGCGGGACAATTACGGCCGCTTAGCGTCAGCCTGCTGCTTCCCCGCCATCAACATTCTTACCAACTTGCGTAAGCCGTCCGACGAAATTTCCAAGCCGAAGGGTGCGCCCAGGTTTTCTAGCTCATAAATCACATCGGTAGCGGCTATAAACGTCATATAGCGCAAGGCTTCAATTTCCGGCAGTTCCTTTGCCAAGCTACGCATCTGGGGAGACAGTTTTTGCCAGGTATGGGTAAAAAATACCCGAACGGGGTCGCTGCTTTCGGGGCTTTGTGCCTTCAATCCGGCCTGGAATGCGCTGCGTGACTCCACTAAAATTTCCGTCAAGGTATTTTTCAGTTCTTTTGATTTTGTTTCACTGGCGGCTTGATCGATAGCTTTGCTCAAAAACGCATCCCATTCTTGCCAAGTCGCTTGCCATTGCTTTTGTTCGGCCTCGGTAAAAGGTACTTCTGGTTTAGAGTCCAGTTTTTTTACGGGGGCGTCAAATGCCAGCTTCACCTTGATGCCATCCTCATTGGCTTCTGCACCGCTAAACTTTAAGGTTTCCAACGTTTTTTTGACTTCACCTGCATTTTCTTTAGGCAAATAATCTGTCAACGTGCGTTCCATATCGGCACGCGACTCATTCAAATCCACTTTGACTGCTGCCAATTTAGGCTCGGCGACTTTTTTTATCAGGTCTTGCAGCTTATCGATAGTCAGTTGTCGCCCCTGTTTATCGTAGATATTTGCTTTAGTGACGGGTAGGCTGAGTACGGATTGGTCAGCACTTATCGTGGGTTGTTGGAAAGTTTCCAATACACCTTCCTGCACCAAAATGGGAATGCATTGGCCTCCAAAAGACGTGCCAAACTGAACTTGCACATCATTCAATAACTTGATTTGCCCACCCACGCCTGAAATCCTAGGGTTGTAAAGATTGAGAAAACTGCATTTATGCTTATCTTTCCAAACCTCGGCAACACCGCCTTCACCCTTAAAAAGCTGGCTGACGACCGCTTTTTTTATCAAGGTGTAATCTAATTGGATCGGTAGGCTATAAGGTTCGGCTGGGCTGGTTTGTGCAAACCCCGCAATCAGGGTGGCAAGCAGTATCAGAAAACGCTTATTCACAAATCTCTCTCCCATAAAATCCATAACAAAAAAAGTGCTTGCACATGCATTTCACTATCGGTTTGTTGTTCCACTTAAAACTTCTATAAACCTACTCAATACGGCTATTGTAACGCCTTACCATCCCGTCGCGGAACTTTGACAGGAAACGGTTCGTTGCCCTACTTTAAACATCCCATTACAACATAGATTTTGAGCCCATACGTTAGGGTACAACTATAAAAGCAAGGCTACACCGATAAAGATGAATGCGAAATGAACGGCTGACAGTTTAACATAAGCCCATCTTCATGCCGTCAGCCCGCCACCATGAAAAACCGGCCCTCATTTTGTTAATGGCGCATCGCCTGTTGCCCCTGCCACTTCATCCATCATAGAATGCCGTTCTTAATTTGATTTTAGGAGATTTTATGACAGACTCGATTTGGTTCAGGACAGGGGAAGCCACCGTGTTTTCCAGTGATGGGCAAGGGACGGATGCCATGCCAGAAATCCTAATTGGCAGCGTAAAAGGCCCAGCCGGAAATGCCTTTGCCAACTTGATGGGACAAACGGAAGGGCATACCCGCATGTTCGCCATCCGCGCCTGCAATCAACAGGTTCGCCCTGCAACCCTGATGGTGCCAAAGGTCACCATCAAATCGACAGCTTATGTCAATTTATTCGGTGGACCGGTTCAGTCTGCCGTGGCTGATGCCGTACTGGATAGCGTTATCGCTGGCGTGATCCCTAAAGACCAGGCCAATGACTTGTGTATTATCGCCATGCTGTGGATTGCGCCGGAATGTGCAACAAATCCTGACCTGGACAGGAAAGATTTGTACCGCACCAATTACGAAGCGATGAAACTGGCGATATCACGCGCCATGAACAACTCGCCCAGCATTGAGGAGTTGATTGCCAACCGCCATAAAATCGTCCATGAGATGTACGATCCAGAGACTGGCGAATCGCAATGGTGAAAAAAATACAGGCACAAGGCACAAGGCTCAAGGCGAAAACCGTATGTCTTTAGCCTTGAGCCTTGCGCCTTTAGCCTATGTCGCCTGCCCTGAATGTGATTTATTGCTTAACCCCGTCGTGCCTGAACCAGGTGACAAAGCCTATTGCCCGCGTTGCGGTTATTTGTTGCAACGTCCGCGCAAACGGAGCATAGAAAGGACTTTGGCCTTGTCTCTCACCGGGCTTATTTTAATTGTGCCCGCCAATTTGTTGCCCATGGTCGGTATCAAGATTTTCGGGAACAGCCAGGACGGTAACCTGTGGACAGGGGTGTCGGCTTTGTTCAAGGAGGATATGTGGGCCGTTGCGGTATTGGTTTTGTTATCCAGTGTCCTGCTCCCTTTGGTTAATCTCGGATTGGCTTTTTTGATCGGTTTCCATCTATTTATGCATAAGGCCAACAACCAGCTCGCCCGCTGGATGCATTGGTATGAACACCTGAACGAATGGGCCATGCTGGAAGTCTACGCCTTGGGGATTATCGTGGCTTGCGTTAAACTGGCGGGGATGGCAGAACTCCGATTTGGATTAGGGCTGTTTGCCTTTATTGGCCTTTTGATTGTCAATGCAATGCTGTCAAACGAACTGGACTGCTATTTTTTCTGGCAACGTATTGCCCAATTGACCAAAAAATAATGCTTAAGAAACCGCTAAAAACCGCTTTTATGCAGGGATTTATCCGTTGCCACGATTGTGGCAGTTTATTAAAATCAGATCCAAAATGCTTGTGCCCTGTTTGTGGGCATCACGTTTCGGCACGTAAACCCAACAGTGTCCAATATACCCTCGCCTTAATAATCAGCGCGTTATGCTTGTATATCCCCGCCAATATATTCCCGATCATGTCCGTGACCCAGCTTGGTGTTGCTGAAACCCATACCATTGTGGGCGGGATTGTGGCGCTCATCCAAAGCGATATGGTTCCGATTGCCCTGCTGGTGTTGATTGCCAGCATCCTGGTCCCCTTGATGAAATTGCTGGGATTAAGCTTGCTGCTGCTTTGCGTCCATTACCGATGGCAAGTCAACGCGCGCTTGTTTACCCGCCTTTACCGTGTCATTGCCTTTGTCGGGCGCTGGTCCATGCTGGATATTTTCATGATTTCCATCCTGGTTGCTTTAGTCGATTTGCGTGGTGTCGCGCAAGTCATCGCAGGCCCTGCCGCAACCGCTTTTGCTGGTGTCGTCGTACTGACCATGCTTGCGGCCAAAAGCTTCGATCCGCGCCTAATATGGGATCATCAACTCAGTTATGAATAATTTACCCGAAGAAGATATTGCCGCCGCCGATATTACCCTCAGTAAAAAGCCAGACCTGCCGTTGGTTTGGTTTTTGCCACTTATTGCCTTATTGGTCAGCGCTTGGCTGATCTACAAGTCCGCATCAGAAAAAGGCGAGATTATCACCGTCGACTTCCCTACGGCTGAAGCCTTGGAAGTGGACAAAACTAAAATTCGCTATTTGGATGTGGACGTGGGCAAAGTCACCGACATATCCATTAATGATGACCTAAAAACTATCCGCGTAAGTGCCCAGATGAACAGTAATGCGACCGGTTATCTTAAAGAAGGCACTAGCTTTTGGGTCGTAAAGCCGCAGGTAGGATTGGGCGGTATTTCTGGATTGGGTACCTTGCTGTCGGGGGCGTACATCGAACTGAAACCCGGTAACGGTAAACAACAGCTCCATTTTACTGGGCTGACAGTCCAGCCCGTCATGAAAAGCCAAGTAGACGGAAAACAATTTATCTTGGAAACCAATAATCTGGGTTCCATGCGACCCGGAACGCCGATTAATTTTCATGGTATTCCAGTCGGTGAAGTGCTTAGCCATAAACTGTCCGATGAAGCCAATGCCATCCATTTGAGCATTTTCATCAATGCGCCTTACGACCAGTTCATCAGAAAAAATACCCGCTTTTGGATAGATAGCGGCGTGGATTTATCGGCCAGCGCCGACGGTTTCAAAGTCAGGACGGGGCCGTTGGTTTCTTTACTCAGCGGCGGCATAGCCTTTCGGGCATCCGGCAAAGATTCGATTGCCGATGTCAAACCTGAACAAAGTTTGTTCAAGCTATATGACACGTATGACGAATCCACCCAAATGGCTTACAGCAACACATTGAAATACGTAATGCACTTTAAAGGGTCGGTGCGTGGATTGACTGAGGGCGCGCCCGTCCAACTTCGTGGCATACCTATTGGCAGGGTCACCGACATCAACCTTGAGCTTAACAAAAAAACGGCGGAAATTAGTGTGCCCGTCATTGTGGAATTGGAGCCTGACCGGATTACGTCGATTAATGAAGAGCCTAAAGTCAGCGACAAAGATGTGATGACACAGCTGATAAACAAAGGCTTACGCGCACAATTACAAATGGGCAGCCTCGTCACTGGACAATTATTGATCGACCTCGATTTTCATCCTGAAAGCAAGCTTGAAACCAATGACAAGCACCATAACGATTACCCTGAATTCCCGACCACGGCCAGTTCTGTTGAGGAATTCACCCATTCAGCACAAACCATTATGGATAAGCTTGCCAAGCTGCCATTGGATAAGCTGTCCGAGGAAATGAACAAAACCTTAGCCTCGCTGCAAGATACGTCAAAAGCGGCAACGGGCATGCTTAAGGCCGCGAATGGCACACTGGCTACCGCAAAAGACACGCTGGGCAATGCCAGCGGCACGATCAAATCGGCCCAACTGGTACTGGGTAACCTAGAACCGGGCTCGACAGGCTATTATGAACTCCACAAAATGCTCCAGGAATTTACGCAAGCCGCCCGTTCGATGAAACAATTGGCCGATTATCTGGAACAACATCCGGAATCCTTGATTCGCGGTAAAAAGTGAGATAAAGATGACTAAGCTATATACCGCGACAACCCTATTAGTTATTTTATTATCTGGCTGCGTCGGCACGCCTTCCGTCCAGTTTTATGTCCTGGAAACCTTGAGCCAAGCCGCACCATCACCTATCCCTACCGATAAACAACGGCTAATCGGCATCGGCCCGATTTCCATTCCAACGTTACTGGAACATCAACAAATTGTTACACGGTCATCCGACAACACGGTACAAATCGCGGAATTCCAGCAATGGGCATCACCCTTGCAGGATACCCTGCTCCAAGCCTTGACCCGAAATTTATCGACATTACAACCCAACAATATCGTCAGGGCTTATCCTTGGAGCATACATGGTACAGTAGACCTGCAAGTCATCGTAGATATCGTCCGCTTCGATACCACCCCCGGCGAATCCGCCAACCTGGAAGCCAACTGGACTGTAAAAAACGAAGCCACCCACGCGGTGCTGAAAAGCGGACATTCCGTTATCAACCGTCCGATGGCCGATTCGTCATACCCAGGAACAGTCAAGACACTTAGCAAAATGTTGGGCGAATTTAGCCAAGAATTATCGTCGGCCTTGATGAGTGTCAGCACGGCACACTAATACCCTTAAAGCGTGATGACCCGCTTGTAAAGTATTTCCTTTTATTGGACGAGTAAACATGCCATTTTTTGTTGCCCTCTGCCTGCTACTGGCGATCATTGTACAAACCGGAAGCCCACTGCAGGCTATTTTGGTCTCGCCTATCTTCATTTATGTCGGTTTGGCGATAGCGATTGCCATAATTATCGGCATTTTTTTTAAGCGCTTGCCTGAAAAAACCGGTTATGACCTTTTTGCATGCAGTGCCTTATTTGTCTGGTTTGCGTACTGGAAACCGTTGTTCGTAACGGATTCGCCCATCTTCTTTTTCTTTCCCGTTTATTTTGCTTTGATAGTCGCGTTTGCCGATTTATTTTTTATCGGACAACGGCACAAGATTGACCAAGATAGCCGACAACGCATGCAAACTATCGTTAATTCAGGCGTTATCCAACCATGGTTTGTGATGGCTTGCGTATTAGTTACGCTTTATTTTGAAAACCGCTTTATCCAATTTCCTACTTTCATGACGCTTTTGACGATACGCTACGCTTTATCCGGCTGCCTTAAATCGGATTAGACCCAGGTTTTGGATGAACGTGAATCGTGCTGTTTTGTCCCTTGTGCCCGGGTCTTGTACCTACAACTCCTGCTTCAGGTAAGTTTCCGCGAAATTGGCGGCGGTCAATGGCTCGTCGAAATAATAGCCTTGGAAAATAGTGCAACCCTTTTCTTTTAAAAAGACCAATTGTTCAAGCGTTTCCACGCCTTCTGCAATGACCTTAATATTAAGGTGCTTTGCCATACTGATGATAGTTTCCACGATAACTGCATCGCTGGAGTCGCTCAGGATGTCCCTGACAAATCCCCTGTCGATTTTCAATACATCCAACGGCAGTTGTTTTAGGTAAACCAAGGAAGAATAGCCTGTACCGAAATCATCCACCGCAATTGACACGCCCAGTGCTTTCAAGGCTTTCATCTTGTCGACCGTATCATTGGTATCGACAATCATGACGCTTTCAGTCAACTCAATGCCTAGGCGAGAAGGTGCAATGCCCGTGCTTTCCAACGCGTATTTAACTTGATCGACAAAGTCCTGTTGCCTGAATTGCCGGGAACTGACATTGATCGACACATAAGGCAAAACCGCCAGCCCGTCATCTTGCCACATCTTAATCTGGTTACAGGCTTCCATCAGCACCCATTTACCTATGGTCAGTATCAGGTTGCTTTCCTCGGCGACAGGGATGAAGTCGGCTGGCGACAACCTGCCTTTAAGGCTGTCTTCCCACCGTATCAAGGCTTCGGCACCGACTATTTCGCCTTTTATGTCCATTTGGGGATGATAACAAAGGATAAACCGCCCTTTATCAATAGCTCCCCTCAAATCCTGTTCCAGACTCAAGCGCAAATCGGCAGCTTCTTGCATGCTTGGCTGGAAAAAATTGATGGCATTACGTCCGCTCGATTTGGAGCGGTACATGGCGGTATCCGCTTGCTGCAAGACACCATCCGGACTTTCTTGGTCTCCCGGAAATAGCGCAATGCCGATACTGGTGCCTATTTGATGCTGATATTGACCCAATACGAAAGGCGCGTTGATCTGTTCACGAATCTTTTCAGCGACTGTCATGGCATGGTCGGCCGCCGCCGACAAGGATTCTGAATTGGCATGCAACAAAACCACAAATTCATCACCGCCCAAACGGGCCGGCGTATCTTCTTCCCTAAGGACTTCCGATAAACGCGCTGCCACTTGGATCAACAGCTCATCGCCCACCAAGTGGCCTTGAGAGTCATTCAATATTTTAAAGTGGTCCAAATCAAGATATAACACCGAACCAAATTGTTTATAGCGCTTTGCAATAGCTATTTCGTGGTCAAACCGATCCAATAATAACCGCCGGTTGGGCAAGTTGGTCAACGGATCATAAAAAGCCATATTGTGTATCTTATTTTCGGCATCCTTCTTTTCGGTGATATCGGAAAACACCGACACATAATGGCTGACTTCCCCTTGGTTATTCCTGACTGCCGTTACCGTTTGCCATTCGGGATAAACTTCGCCGTTTTTCCTACGGTTCCAGATTTCGCCTTCAAACTTGTCGTTTGTAAGCAGTTGCCTCCAGTAATCTTCAAAAAACGCCTGGTCATGCCGTCCTGATTTCAGGATCCTAGGATTATCGCCAATCACTTGCACAGCAGAAAAACCGGTAATCTGGGTAAACGCCTTATTTACCCGTAAAATCTTGGCCTCTTTATCTGTGATCATAATGCCTTGCTGGCTCTCAAAGGTATTGGCCGCCAAACGTAACTGCTCTTCCGAATGCTTTTGCCGGGTTATATCAATCATAAAGCCGTACAATTCCGTAATGACTCCTGATTCAACAACCAGGGTCGAAATATCGCGTAGCCAGACGATATGCCCGTCTTCTGCAATCATCCGGTATTCTTGGTCGAAATTTTGGTTGTGCGTACTGATACTGCCACGGGCACACAGATTCAGGACATTTTCCTTATCATCTTCATGAAGATGCTTCTGCCAGAAATCGGGCTCGTCCAGCCACTGTTTGACCGGATACCCCAATATGCTCGCCGCTTCGGCACTGACAAACACAAACCGGAACGTAACGGGGTCTGCCCGCCAAACGATGGCGGACTGAGTTTGCACCAATTTCCTGAATTGCTGCTCCCGCGCCGCTAATTTAATATTGCTGCGTTTAAGTTCCTGGGTACGCTTATCCACTTGGTCGGCAACAAATTCAGTATGCCCCGTCAGCGCCAGCAAACCGATGCTCATAACTCCGGTCAGGAACATTCCACCAATCAGCAATTGCCAAGGCGACCAAGAATAATTTTCGGACAAGAATATAGGCTTGGGCATCACCTGTAGATACCAGTCCTTATTGCCTAATTTAATAGTCTCCCATTTAGCGAGGCCAAAACGATCCGCCATGTCTTCATCATCATTCATCCCGAAAACAGATTCAACTTGAGGGTTGCTGACATCATCCATCAATTTGACAACGATCTGCCTATAATTTCCCCTGTGCATTGCATCATATAAAAAGGCTTTTATATCAAAGACTCCAACCACGACACCCGTCATACATTGGCAGGTATTGAGTCCCATTTCATAATTTGGCACAGCGATTAAATAATGCTGTTTACCCAATAAAGCTATGCTACCCTGCGCGATGTTCAATGTACTGAGCAATTTGGGGATCGAATAAAAATTGACTGGCCTTCCAAACTGTCTGGTTTCAAAAATTTGCCTATTGAAACGATATCCTTGATTTATTTTTTGCGCGCTCAACCACTCAATACCCACCAAATCGGGATGCTGAGTTAGGGCGGTTTGTGCGCTAAAACGAAAGTAGGTTTCGTTAAAAGGATTAAGGGCAACCACATCCTTGATTCGGCCCAATACCGACACATGGATAGAATATTCATCGAGCAAGGCATCTTTTACAGCACCCGTTTGATTGCTGACCAGATTTTGCAATCGACCAAACTCCTTATTTTGGGCATATAAATAACCCATGGCGACAATCGAAAAAATGACCATTAGCGGCAAGCCCAAGCTGAACAAGCGCTGACGCCATATCCGGTGCGATTTGTTAAAAACAATAAAAAATAAGGGCGTAAAAATAGCTATCCCAGAACAATCCCCAACCCACCAAGTCAAAAAGGTGAACAAGAAATTGGATTCGAGAATAATGCCATTTGCACGTAAGGCGATTACGCTCAGTAAGGCGGGCAGAAAAGTGGCGACAGGACAGGCGCATAAAAAGAAAAGTAGGATAGCCCTTATTGAAATCAGTGTATTAGGGAATCCTGCATATCGCCTAACCAGCACAGTGGCTAGCCAGACACGTAGGACGCTACTCAGCGGTGCAAGAAAGAAAACAACTTGCTTGAGTGCTGTATCCGCCACGAAAAATGCCTCATAGTGCAGCAATAGCTCGGCAAGATAAATGCCCGGCAGCATTGCGTAGCCCCATAACAGTACAGCCCCTAACTCTATGCCTGCTGGCGGCCAAACCGCGCCGGCATAATTTTGGCTCCAAGTGAGAGGAAACGATAACCGCCCCGCCATGTAAAATAACAAGGTGGTCATGGCGATATAGCGCAAGTTTTTCAGCCAACTATCCTGCTGTCGTTCAGCCATAGACACGAGTTAGTTCGATATTCATGTTCCAAAGTCGTACTATAAATTTGATGTCATCCCTAACGGATTGGCTGCTAACATGAGTTTAAGCGCCCAAGGGGCCAATCAAAGTGGGCAGTGATTATCAACATTAAAAGCACCGCCTGTCCAAATTGTTGTCAAAAATAATTCTGGTTGATTATATATGAAAAAGCCGCCCCTTAAGTCAGAAGCTTATCGGATATCATCCAAAAGGATGCTTGTGGTGTTATTTGAATCACCGCAATACAAATTGTACTATGCGTAAAAATGACCTTTATTTCAAAAACTCAGTCCAATTGCTGCCATGAAATACATCCTAGCCATAGACCAAGGAACCAGCAGTTCCCGGTGCATTCTTTACGATAAAGCGGCGCAACCCGTTACTATCGGACAGCAGGAATTCAAGCAAATTTATCCGCAGCCCGGCTGGGTAGAACATAATGCCGAGGAAATCTGGCAATCCCAAGCTGCCGTCATTAACAAGGTAATGAAAGAAAAAAATCTTCAAACCTCTGATATAGCGGGTTGCGGCATTACTAACCAACGGGAAACGACTGTAATTTGGGATCGCTTAACGGGCAAGCCCATTCATAACGCTATCGTCTGGCAAGACAGGCGGACAGCGGAAGAATGCATGCGACTTAAAGAAGCAGGTTATGAACCCCTAATCCAAGCCAAGACCGGACTGTTGCTTGACCCTTATTTTTCCGCCACCAAGGTCAAATGGTTGCTGGATCATGTTGAAGGCGCAAGAGCCAAGGCGGAACGAGGTGAATTGGCATTCGGCACTGTCGACTCTTGGCTGGTTTGGAAGCTTACTCAGGGCGAATTGCACATTACCGATGTCTCTAATGCATCCCGCACCCTGCTGTACAACATCAACGAGCTTTGTTGGGATGAGGAATTACTAGCGTTATGGGATATTCCTACTTCGTTGCTTCCCACAGTCAAATCATCCAGTGAAATCTACGGAATTACCCAAAACCCCGAAATTAGTATAGGCATACCGATTACATCAATAGTCGGCGACCAACAAGCCGCCTTATTTGGCCAGTTATGCCATCAACCGGGTATGGCGAAATGCACTTATGGTACGGGGTCATTTTTAATGATGAACACGGGAAGCAAGAAGGTCGCATCAACCCACCGTTTGCTATCCACCATTGCTTGGCAAATCGGCGATGACCTTACCTACGCCCTGGAAGGCAGTGTGTTTATAGGCGGTGCGGTGATACAATGGCTGCGCGATGGCTTGCAAATTATTCAACAAGCCTCGGCTTCAGAAGCCTTGGCAAACAGTGTCAGCGATAACGGCGGCGTTTACTTTGTCCCTGCACTGACCGGACTAGGCGCACCCCATTGGGATTCTCAGGCGCGTGGCACTATTTTCGGCATTACCCGTGGCACGACCTCCGCACATCTGGCTAGGGCCGCATTGGAAAGTATCGCCTTCCAAGCCGATGAACTGCTACAAACCATGGCCTTGGACAGCGGTAAAGCCATCACCCAATTACGGATAGACGGCGGCGCGGCCAACAACAACCTGATGGTGCAATTTCAGGCGGACATCTCCAATATCAGCATCACTCGACCTGAAAACCTGGAAACCACAGCCCTGGGTGTCGCTTATTTAGCAGGCATCGCCGTCGGCTTTTGGAAGATAGAAGACCTCAAGTTGTCATGGCGAATGAGCAAGCAGTTTACGCCCAACTTAGCGCCTGAACAAATTGCAACACTCAAACACTTTTGGCAAAAGGCTATTCATAGGGCAAAAAATTGGACGGAATGATACCACCTTATCGCACTAACCATTTCCAATGACTGATAATTTTTTAATAGGTTTTAAAAAGCCCAGTTTTTAGGCTGGGCTTTGTGCTTCAAACAAGCATCAAAAAGGCTGACCGTTATCTATCAAAACCCGCATCTTCAAGGATGCGGGCAAGAGGCATAGCCCTTAAGCTCAATTACCGTTTCTTCTTCCAACCGCCGATCTTCACGATCGCACCGTGACCCGTGACGTTGTGTTGGATGCTGACGTAGTATTCATTACCGGCCGCATTGAACACGCCACCGCTAGATTCTGCGGTCAGGTCATTCAATGTAGCGATCTTCACACAAGCATCCGCTAATTGATTGCTATCCTTTCCGTCATCCAAACAATCCCAAATGTCGTTGTTACGGGCTGGCGTGTAAGAAGCGCCATCACCGTCTTCATTGATGACCCAATTGCCGCGTCCTGGTTGGTAAGCGATGTTATCAGGCATACCGAAATCCAGGAAATGTTCAACCAAAGTTTGATATTCTGGGATGGATGTACCTGCTCCAGAATTGACAGTGTAGGTGACACCACCAGAAACTTGGTTAACCGTGGAAATAACGGCAGACTGAGCAATAGTGCCGTCAGTTATACAGAAAGTTTCACCAAAGTTATTGCTGCTACCGTCTGCGTCGTCACCCGTATTGGTGCCACAAATACGGACATTGCCAAGCGCAGCCGCTTTTTTGTCAATGTCCTGGTCTTCTGGGCGGTAACCGTGCGACAGTTTAAGGGTTATCGCTGCGGCCCCTAAATTAGAACGCGATACTGCCGGCGTTGTAGTTAGGGCAGATCCAAACTGGCCGTCCGTCACTTCAACCCAAGCACCGCGACCAACATTGTTGCCTTGACCGAAATCTGTATTGCCATTGCGATGCCCAACACGCAAGCCGAAAACACGGCCAGCAGCCAGTGGCGAGTTGTTCAAGTCGGTAATTGGAGCGCCACCAGCCCATAAAGTAGATGGGATGAACTTGAAATAAGCGCCGCCTGGGACACCATTACCTGGACGTTTTTCATCTTGGTAAAGGGTTACGCCGTTTGGCAACACAGAGATACCTTCAAAAGACAATTGACCCAGAGCCGATAAGAAGCGCACTTTCGTGTCGTCAGATGTTGTTGTGGTAGAGCCAGAACCGTTGACTGTAATACCAGTGGTAGTCAATGGATCAAGGATTTCGAACATACGGCCATTCACACCCGCTTCTTCACCTACAATCACAGTACCCCAAGGCGTGATTTCAGCAGGGTCGCAGCCACTCATACCAGATGAGATAATGTCTTCAACAGAACCATCAGAAAGGCTGATACGTTGGACGCCGACACTGGTCGCACCTTGTTCGTTACAGGCTATTATATGGGTCGGTGCTTTATCGTTTGGATACAGCACCATCATGTCAATATTAGGAGCCAAGTTAACCGCCGCACTTACAACCGTTTTGGTAAGTCCTGGTGCTACGGTAATCATGCTGAGTGGGTCAGCGTTTGCAGTCACTGCATCTACTGAGGCTATAGACGATGCGCCTAATGTGCCCAGTGTACCGAATAATTCCAACGATTCTTGACGCGCTTCATTTTCGACCTCTTGACCGAAATCGAGGGCATGTGCGCTTGATGCCGCAAAAATAGTAGAAATCGCCAAGGAGAGAACTTTCATTTTCATTTTTAACTCCGGATAATTATTTTATGTTTATTGAGGTAAGCTATCGGATGTACGTTATGAGGGATCACTTGCATCCGCACAAGATTCTATTTTGCTGATGTTACAAGGCAATGACCGGTGTGTTTCAGTTTAGTGACAGGCGCCAATGTCCATTAAAGAATGGGGAGAGATGTCTATCTCTGGTATTGTGTTTAAGGAAACCCTTCATTCTCGAAGGGCCTGCTCATGGCATCCTCAAATTGATATTTTAGAAACGGTTTACTGATGGGAGAGATGCGCGACTGATTCAAAGGAACTAGAGCGATGTTGACAAATCCACTCTTGTTCCCCGTGATAAAGTGCTGCGTACGGTCGAATTTTATTGTGCCTGAAAGTTATTGGGACTAGGATAACTTGAAATATTCCGCTTAAAACGTGCTTTTATCGCATGGACGACAATAGAACCAACTTAAAAAAACAAGCAATATTGGAATTGATTGGACAAAAGGGTGGAAAATCCAGCGCCTGCCTGTCCGGCGATTGGACGTTGAGCAACTTGACAATAGACGCTTCCCTGCAAAAAAATATCAAGCAAGCCGCCAACAATAGCCATTTACATTGGGATCTACATTCGGTCAATGTCCTCGATAACGCGACAGCCTTATGGCTTTGGCAAGCATGGGGACAGTCATTGCCTGCAGAGTTGGAGATAAAACCGGAACATCTGCGCCTTATAAACAAGTGGCAGTCACAGACAGTGCCTGACTCAAGTTCACCTGGCTTCTCTGTCGCACTAACGGCCAATTACCTGGCGCAAATGATGGCGAACGTTTTTAAGCAGTTCCTGGACTTTGTCACGATGCTGGGGCAATTATTGTTGGATATAGGCCATCTGCTACGGCATCCCGGCGATATTCCTTGGCCTGAGATTTCTATCACTATTTTTGAGTCCGGTGTCAGGGCGTTGGGTATTACGGCGTTGGTGGGATTCTTGATCGGTATTGTGTTAAGTTATCTCTCCGCCCTGCAATTGAAATTGTTTGGGGCGGAAATTTATATTATTGATATTCTGGGCTTGAGCATTATCCGTGAATTGGGCCCGTTACTGGCGGCGATCCTGGTCGCAGGCCGTTCCGGTTCGGCGATTACGGCCCAAATCGGTATCATGCGGGTCACCGAAGAACTGGATGCCTTATCGGCGATGGGGATTTCCCATTCCTTGCGGCTGGTTTTGCCCAAGGTCGCGGCACTGACAGTGGTCATGCCATTGTTAAGCGTGTGGACGAGCGCTACTGCGTTAATCGGTGGCATGTTCTCAGCGCAAAACACCCTGGACATTAGTTATCAACAGTTTTTGATTAAACTGCCGGATGCCGTACCCTTACTGAATGTCTTTATCGGGCTGGGCAAAAGTGCCGTATTCGGCCTGATGATTGCGTTGATTGCTTGTCATTTCGGTTTCTGTATCAAGCCAAACACTGAAAGCCTGGGCAATGAAACGACGAATTCCGTGGTGGCGGCAATTACGGTGGTGATTATGGTCGATGCCTTGTTTGCCATCCTGTTTATGGACGTGGGGATGCCATGAGCCAACCCGATGCCGTCCGCATGGAGCACATCTGGACTCGCTTTGCCGATAAGGTTGTCCATAAAGACATTAATCTTACCCTGCCGCAAGGCGAAATACTGGGACTGGTCGGGGCATCGGGTTGCGGCAAGACCGTGTTGTTGCGCGAGATTATTGGCTTGCAAATACCCAGCCAAGGTGAAATAGTTGTGATGGGCGAATCGTTAAAAACGATTTCCAGTAGCCACGGGAAACGGCTACGCAACCATTGTGGTGTACTATTCCAGAAAGGGGCATTGTTCAGTGTGCTGGACGTGTTTGAAAATATTGCTTTCCCTTTGCGCGAGCTGGGTGTTGATGACGAGGAATTCATTAAGCGTTTGGTGTTCATGAAGTTGGAAGACGTGGGCTTATCAGCACGAGATGCCTGGTTAAAACCGGCAGACTTGTCCGGCGGCATGACCAAGCGGGTCGCGCTTGCCCGTACCTTGATCCTGGAACCCCGTTTGTTATTGTTGGACGAGCCGACATCAGGACTGGACCCTATTTCTAGCCAGGATTTTGTGGATTTGCTTTCAGGACTGCATCGAGACCTTAAATTTACGGTGATCTTAGTGACGCACGATTTGGATATATTGCGGGATTTATGCACCCAAGTTGCCGTACTGGCCGACCAACAGTTGGTGGCCTTTGGTACATTAGCCAATGTAATGGCCAATCCGCACCCGTTTGTGCAACGGTTTTTCCATAACCAACGCGCCCAACGCGTGTTCCAATATCAACCTCAAGCCCAACCCCTGCCTTCATCGGGAACACCGCATGGGTAGAAGCAATCGCGCCTTGCTGTCTGGACTGTTCGTGGCCATCCTGCTTGCCGCAACCACTGGCATCGTATATTGGCTGGGGCATTTGGAGCGGGAACGGGATGTTTATATTATTTCAACCCAGGCTTCCGTATCGGGACTCAACCCTGAATCGACCGTATTTTATCGCGGGATTGCCGTAGGCAAGGTGCTGGATATTCGCTTTGACCCTGAGAATGCCGGGATCATCCTTATCAAGATTGAAGTGGACAAAAACATCGTGTTTACCAAAGGTGTGTATGCCACTCTGCAATTAAAAGGTGTCACCGGCCTGACCCAACTGGAGCTTAAGGATTCTGGAAAAATAACCGAAAAACTGCCGCCGGGTGATGATGACTTTGCCAATCGCATCCCACTAGTGCAGTCCGTTACTGACAGGTTGCTGGATTCTGGGGATGAATTGCTCAAAAAAGCCGACCACCTCATGATCCGCTTGAGCAGCTTGTTGAATGAAGAAAACGAAAAGAATATTGTCGGCATACTCGCCAACCTAAAGACATTGAGCGGCAAACTGGAATCCTTGCAAAAAAGCGTCGATAACGCGCTGGTTGGCATTCCTGTATTGACAAAGGACGCAAGTAAAACCCTTAAAAATATTGATGCATTGGCAAGCGATTTAAAAACCCTGAGTAAAGAAGCCAAAAATCTCAGCAAAAAAGTCGGTACCGTTGCCGATACGGGTAATGTAGCCGGAAGCCAGTTCGTGCAAACCACTATCCCTAAAATGAATCAATTACTGACCGAACTGCAAGCGACGACAGAGCAAGTCAAACGTATTGCGACAACCTTTGAAAACAACCCGCAATCGCTCTTGCTGCCGGAACGCCAAGTGCCTGGCCCGGGCGAACCCGGCTACGAGGAGCCAAAATGAAGCCCCGAATGACTGGATTATTTATTTTACTGCTCATTTTGTCTATCGGCAGTTGCAGCCTGCTGACCAAGCCGTCAGCAGTGCATGATTTAGGTTACCCTTATACAAATACGCCATCCGAAGCCACCACGTTGCCCGAGCAACCGCCCGTCACTGTGGATGCGCCCAAATGGCTAACTGACACCCATATCCGCTATCGTTTGCTGTATGCCGCACCGACCCAGGTGCGGTTTTATTCACTGGATCGCTGGATAGCACCGCCGTCAGAACTTTTTGAGCAATTGCTCAATAACAGCGAAAAGCAATGGCCTACACCTGTCAACATCAAGCTACAGGTTTTTGAGCAACAATTTGATTCCGCAGAAAAGGCAAAAGTGGTCATGCGCTTCACAGCCACTTCGGTGCCGGACGACAATAAACATCAAGCCCAAAAACGGGAATTCAACCTGCAACTCCCCTGCCCAACGCCGGATGCCAAAGGTGCTGTTACGGGGTTTAATGTGCTAACTAAAAAAGCGGTTGATAATATCCATATTTGGCTAGTTAATTGATACTACGCAGCCCAAGACATGCATACCTACCACCCCGTACGCCGTACTGAACGCCGACGTTTTTGTCGGGAATAGCTTACGAATAACTTAGTTAGGTGTACGACAAAAAAGCCGCGCTTTATCAAAGGGACAGAAGTCCCTTTAGCAATCCTCGATAAGCGTCGGAGTGCGTGAAGAAAGTGTCTCGCTTTCGGATGCGAGAACCCGATTAAATCAAGCGTCGCGGCGGCAACACCATAATTAAGGGCCAACGCTATCTAACATCATTTATTCATATAGTATTTAGCAATCAAAATCAGTAAAATACGCTACCCCTAGTTTTATTGGTGGTTTAGAAGGATTTAATGAAGATACTCATTCTTGGGGCCGGAGTCACCGGTTCCGCTGTGGCGGCTGCCTTAGCCAGCGAAGAAAACGACATTATGGTCGTAGACTTTAAGCCACTCGTATTGGATGCGTTAAAAGAGCGTTTCGATATTGCTACCGTCGCGGGAAATGCCGCCCATCCCAGCGTCCTGGAACAAGCCGGGATACACGATACCGATATAGTCATCGCAGTCACGGACAGCGACGAAACCAATATGCTGGCCTGCCTTATTATCAATGCCTTATACAAGCGACCTAAAACGATTGCGAGGGTTAGGGCGATTGATTACCTCAAACATCCAGAGTTGTTCGGTTTCGAAGGGATTCCTATCGACCATGTGATTAGCCCTGAGATGATCGTGATGGAAGCCATCCGCAACCTGATCGACTTTCCTGGCGTTTTGCATATTTCCGATTTTGCTGACGGATTGGTGCGTTTGTTCTCGGTCAAAGTCGGCGCCAATGGTTTCTTGATAGACAAAAAAATCAAAGATTTGAAAGAACGCCTAGCGGACGGAAAAATTCGTGTGGTGGCAATTTTTCGGCAAGGCCAACCGTTGGCAGTCAATGGTCACGCCGTGATTAAATCGGGCGATGAGATCTTTATTGTCGCACCGCGAAAAGAAGTACAGCGTGTATTGCAATCGCTCAACAAACTTGAAGCCCCGATCAAGCGCATTATTATTGCTGGTGGTGGCCATATTGGAAAGCGACTAGGGTTGGCGTTAGAAAATGACCATCAAGTTAAGATCATTGAAAAAGACCCCAGACGCGCCAAGAAAATCGCCAATGAATTGCATAAGACTGTCGTCTTGAAAGGCGATTGCGCGGACGAAACCCTGCTGCTGGACGAATCCATCGACAGCGCCGACCTGTTCTGCGCCATCACCGACAATGACGGAGTGAATATTATCTCCGCCGCACTGGCTAAAAGCTTGGGCGCACGGAAGACTATTTGCTTGCTCAATCACATTTCCTACAGCAAATTGCTGCCCGGCACGGGGATAGACGTCGCCGTGCTGCCCAACCAGGAAACCTTGGGCAGTATCTTAAAACATGTGCGTAAAGGCGATGTCGCCCAAGTCAGTTCCCTGTGCGGCGGCACAGCCGAAGCGATTGAAGCCATTGCCCACGCGAGCGGCACATTTTCGGTCGTCGGTAAGCGTGTGGATGCGATCCATTTCCCTTCCGGGATCGTACTGGGGGCTTTGATCCGCAAACAGGAAGTTATCGAAATCCATCACGACACGATTTTTGAAGAAAACGACCATGTTGTCATGTTTGCAATGGAGAAAAAATTGGTTATCAATATCGAGAAAAATTTTCAGCCGCTGCAAAAATGACCATTTTTATTCAGGAATCGCCGGTCCAGTTGATTCCGTTCGTACCGAGCCTGTCGAACCGTAAACGGAATCAACATTTTTCCGTCCGTCCTGAGCTTGTTGACGGAGTTGCCCAGAGATTGCTTAGGTCAGTTAGACTTTGCCATTCGCGCAACTAAACCAAAAGCCTTTCTTGCCCAAATTATGACTGTCCTGCTTACCATCATCCACGTCTTTGGCCTTATTACGATGGGTTGCGGTGGCCTGATGTCCACCAGTTTGTTGACCTCGATATTCGCTAAAGACGGTGCAATGGATGCTTTTATTGAAGGCACGGCAATCACGCTCTTGCTGGGCGCGCTGATGTTTTTTTCTACCCTTCGCGCCACCAAAAAAGTCACCCGCCAAACGGGATTCTTGCTGGTTGCGATTACTTGGTCTGCCACGCCTGTGTTTAGTGCGATTCCTTTCCTCATTTACATACCTTCCTTAAGCTTTGTCGATGCTTATTTCGAATCTGTTTCTGGGTTGACGACAACGGGTGCAACCATCTTTAGCGGCATTGACAACCTGCCCATGTCAATTAACCTCTGGCGGCATGAGTTAAACTGGATTGCAGGGATGGGAATTATCATTTTCGCCGTGGCGATTCTGCCTATTTTGGGCATCGGCGGAATGCAGTTATACATGGCGGAAGCACCGGGATCGGTGAAAGAATCCGATTTGCCGCCTCGTATCGCCCAAACTGCCAAAGCCTTGTGGCTGGTATATGCAGGTATTACCGCCGTTTGTATTATCTCGTTGAAATTAGCAGGCATGAACTGGTTTGACGCAATCTGCCACGCGTTTGCCGCCATGAGTCTGGGCGGGTTTTCCACGCACGACAGTAATATCGGTTTTTTTGATTCAGTGCCTATCGAAATCGTGTTGACGATTTTTCAATTGCTGGCGGCAATCAATTTCGCTACCCATTTCGTGGTCATCCGAAAACGGTCACTGAGTCCTTATCGGGAGGACATGGAAATGCGGGGGTTTTTAACTTTGGTATTGAGTAGCTGCTTGTTTGCAGCTTATGTCTTGTGGGATACCGGCACATACCCGGACTTCCCAACGGCATTGCGCCATGCCACCTTTAATCTGGTCACAATAGCCACTGATTGCGGCTTCGCCACTCAGAACTTTAACCAGTGGCCTATCTTTGTGCCGATGTGGATGCTGTTCTTAAGCTGTTTATCGGCATCATCGGGTTCTACTGGCGGCGGTATCCGCATGATTAGGACGATTATCCTGCTCAAACAAACCCGTTTGGAATTATTCAAGTTTATCCATCCTTATGCCATTAAATCCTTAAGGATTGGCGACCAAATCATTAGTAACAATATCGTTACCTCCGTGACTGGGTTCATCTTTCTGTATTTCATGTGTATCGTCATCTTGGTATTTGCATTGCTGTTGACCGGACTTGATTTCGTTACTGCACTTTCCGCCATTATCGCCTGCTTCAACAACGCTGGACCAGGCCTTAACCAAGTCGGGCCCGCCACCAATTACGCCAGCTTAAGCGACCTGCAAACGATGATATGCTCGTTTGCCATGATACTCGGTCGTGTGCAGATTTTTTCCATCATCATCTTGTTCGTACCGGAATTTTGGCGTAAATAGGGGTTGTAAATCTTGTTTGTGTTAGATTTCGCACACGACTTTGGCAGGCAGCTCAAATTAACTTACCAATTGGTTGAAACTCTTGTAAGATTAGCCTGTCTCAGTTTTTGTTGTTCACTTGATTTAAGGAATTTACGTTTATGCGATTAAACACTGCTATTACCCGTACTGAAGAAAGTATCTTGTCAACTAATAAAGTATTGAAAAATACTTATTTATTGTTGTCCATGACCCTATTGTTCAGTGCGATGACCGCATGGGCATCCATGTATTTCAACCTGCCCCACCCTGGCATGATCCTGACAATGGTCGGCTATTTTGGCTTGTTGTTTCTGACCACAAAATTCAGTGACCGTGCTTTAGGTTTGGTTTTTGTCTTTGCATTGACCGGATTCATGGGACTGACCCTCGGCCCCATCATCAACATGTACACCCATGCTTTTAGCAACGGCAACGAGTTGGTGATGACTGCATTGGGCGGTACTGGTGCAATCTTCCTGGGGCTTTCCGGTTATGCACTCACCACCCGCAAGGACTTCAGCTTCATGTCCGGTTTTCTGATGGTCGGCATCTTGGTCGCATTCCTGGCTGGACTCGGTGCCGTGCTGTTCTCCATCCCTGCCCTGTCGCTGGCAGTTTCCGCCATGTTCATCTTGCTGATGTCGGGCATGATCTTGTTCCAAACCAGCGAAATCATCCACGGCGGTGAAACCAACTATATTTTGGCGACGGTTTCCTTATATGTTTCCATCTACAACCTGTTCCTAAGTTTGTTGCAAATACTGGGCGTGTTTGGCGGTGACGATTAAGTTTTTATTACAACCCATCAAATGCCCGGTCAATCTGGCCGGGCTTTTTTGTATCCTGTTGCTTTCCGGTTGCCAGACCGGAAAGTCGCCCGAAGAAGTCACCAGCTTATTTTGGCAGTCCCTGGCACAAGGCAAGATTGAAAATGCCAGAACGCATGTCACCCAAGACTCCCAACATTTGGTAAACTTGCAAGACATCGACACGCATTCGACCATTAAGATGGGCGTAGCCGTCATTGAAGATTCAACAGCCCGTGTTGAAACGACCATTAGCCGTAATAAACGCTTGGTCACTTTCGACACGGTTTTGATTAAAAAGGAAGGCCTTTGGGAAGTGGATTATTTGCAAACCCAAATGAACATCTCCATGATCCCTCTCGGGGAAGTCGTGAAAAGCCTGCAAAACCTGGGCGATACCTTTGCCAAGCAACTGGAGCAGCAACTTCCTCAAGTCCAAAAAGGAATAGAATCCTTGGGCAATCAATTGAAAAATGAAATCGACGAACTGGGACAGGATTTAAAAAAGCCGGACAACCCCAATAACCCTAAAACACCTCCAGGCAGTATTTAGCAGTTCAAAGAAATTCCCATTCCCCAAACTTTGCGGCCTGTCCTGCATAACAACCGTTTTCGTCAATTAAATTCCAAACCACTGCATTTTTGATCAAAAACCTGGTGCCCGTTTTTGTGATACGGACACCTTGATAACGATCCAAATAGCCTTTTTGACTTACTTCTGCCAGCAGATTTTCCCGTTCCGACTGATGGATACGTTCTGCCGATAACCTGGACGGCAGTTGAGTAAATTCTTCCCAACTAAATCCGAAAAGATCCAGGGCTTTCAGATTGGCATAATTGAACACCGGATCAGGTGCGATATTGTGGGAAACAATGACAAAAGGCGCATGGAATAAGGCTTGAGCCAAAGTGCCATGCGATTTGTTTGTCACGATTAATTCGTCTTCTAGGAGTTTCCTATAACTTTTTCTCAATAAGTCAGCATGTTCAGCGAGATAGTGATTGATTTCTGATGGGTAATTCATTACAAATGGCACTAGAAAAATGAAATCATGATGTTTTCATTTTATCAATAAGGCACCGATTATTTAAAATACTTGCCCAATCTTTTGTTGAGCCCATTCGTCTTGGTAATAATTGCCACTGTAATCATCATGAATCATTAACTTATGGATAAACCATCAGCCAAGCCGGGGCAATTCACTACGTTATTGGCCCACGCCAATAACCCGATGCCGCCGATTGCCCAAACGCAGGGTTTATGTAGTAACAGCGTGGTTTTGGTTAGCACAGAACTTGAAGCGGCAGAGGCAATTACCGACAAGCTATTTAACCTCATCATTGTTGACATGGAATTAAACGGATTAAGCCTGGTTTCCCTGGCAAAATCCCAGGACTGTCCCAATTGCAACACGCCTATCATTGCACTGCTTGGTAAAGGGATTAATCCCGACCAGAAAAAAGAGCTTATCGCCGCCGGTTTTGATGATTGCTTGCTAAAACCGCTGACCATCGACAAGCTAAATGAATTATTCCAGCTTTGGCGAGAAAATGACGGCTTAGCCTCGTTACTTGAATCTATCCGCACCTTATCGGTACAGCTAAGGAAAAATAAGGGGGTCATGTTGACCCTTTACGAGAAGCTTTTCGAAGAACTGCCCCAACAAATTGACCAGATCGCTTTTTCCCTCAAAGCAGGGCACTATCAAGTAGCCCTTGAGGCAGCACATACCATCAATTCTTCTGCAAAAATATGCTACCTGAATGACATTGAAGAACCGGCAATAGCTTTGGAAAATTGCCTAAACCACCAACGATACGACCTTGCCGAAGATTATTTTTTGATGTTGCAACGCAGCATTGAGACTTTACTAAAGCACCGCCAAACTATACTGGACCACCTTACAAAATAACTGGCATACAAAAAAATAGCCCTTATTAGGGCTATTCTGTAAAACCTTTGAATTACCGTTTATCGGCACAACTTTAACTCAGTTCATCCAGTAGCATTTGGGCCGTTTTCTTTTGTTCCGCAGACCCTTTTTCGATGACTTGCTCTATGATTTCTTTGGCGGCATCGGCATCCCCCATATCAATATACGCTTTCGCCAAATCCAGTTTGGTTTCGATTTCGTCCATATCTGTCAGGTCGGATACCATAAACCCTTGATCTAAACTGCTTGGCTTAGCTGTATCGGATTGCGGTGGTTCTAGATCGAAACTAAAATCTAACGGATCGTTGCCAAGCGAATCTGCCATAGGCAGCTTATCAATAGAAAATTCTAAGGTTTGATCAAGATCCCAAGAGTCCTCCGCGTTAATTGTCCCTATCTTTTCTGGTTTATTTTCTTCCGTTTTGTCTGATTTGAAATCAAATTCATAGGTTTCAAATTCGTTTTTGTCATCAAAATCGTCTAATTGTTCATTTAATGGACTTTTGCCGAAAGCATTAGCGACGGTATCGGTATCAAGCATATTTTCAGGTTGAGCTTTTGGGGCACTTCCAGGATAAGGCCCCAAGTCAAAATCTAACGCTTCGTTGTCCTTGAGTCCTGAGAGATCGTCTTCAAATAGATCTAGGTCAAGGTCCGGCCGTTCCTCGCTGATGTTTCCGCCCTTATGCGTTTCTACGGTTGGCTCATCTCGTTGCTGGACTGCCAGTTCTTCTTGTGATAATTTGGCCTCAAATACCGACTGCCCTTCTTCAATATCGGAAATATCAAAGGTTGCCGAACCTTGAGGCTCAGGGACATCTATTGGCTTGCCATTTGCGTCCTGATCTATTGTTGGGCTAAGCAGGACATTTTCAGCAAGCACCTCAGATCCCGTAGAAAATACCGCCGTATTACTGATGGGTGAAGATAAAAATAAGACAGATTCCGGGCTAATATCTCGACCTAATTCCGTCGCTTTTGACCAAAAATCCGTATCCCTTTGTTTGCCTTCAGCGACTAATTCGCTCGCATAATTTTCAAACCCTTCTTTATTTGAGCTCGCTTGGAAAATTTCAAGCAGCTTCAATTTACAATCATCTCGGTCGGGAAAATCTATGATCGCTTGCTTTATTAGGTCTTCTGCTTGTTGAAAACGTCCGTATGCCAAATAGACATCGGCCTCCGCAATCGGATCAATGTCGCCATGGTCTACGTTAAAAGATTCGAATGATTCAAAGTCACTGGCTTTAAAATCGTTCAGAAAAGAACTTTCACCCGCAAGGACGCCGGAATCGGCCCCACCTTTCCGGCTGCCGGAAAAAGGCCCCGATAAATCGCTGTTGCTTCGCATGCTGCTATAGTTACGAAACATGCTTTCAGCCTCGGTTTCTTGGCTAGCTTTCCTTTTTTGCCACCATAACCAACCAAAAATGGATAAGACCAATACCCCCAGGCTTCCCAATATCAGCGGTAAAGAAAAGCCAGAATCCTCCACAGCGGGAGCGGGTTGCACCATTTTATTTTCAATCGGTTTGACGATTGGCTTTGGTGGAACGACAGGTTGAACCGGTTGAGGCGGCGGCGCAGGCTGGCTTACTGGCGGCGTTACCGTTGGTTCAGGTTGGGCTGGAATTGGCGCAACTGGGGGGGGTAATTGTGCAGATGTAGAGGGTGTCGGCGGAGTTCCTAGTGCCGCCCCCTGGCCCGGATTTTGTAATTCCGCAAGCTGCTTGTCTTTTAATGCAATCAATTCTTGCATCGTCGCCATCTGTTTTTCAAGCGCAGCAATTTTGCTTTGCACAGCTTCATCGACTGCCGATGTCCCTTTGGTTGCGGCTTGATTTTGCGTGCCTGGGGGGGCTACCGCCGCAGATTGTGCAGGGGCATTTGCTGCCCCAGGCTCTTGCTCACTTGAAGGCGAAACAGTCTCGTTGGCAGCAACAGCCGCCTCATTTGGGGCTTCCAGCTTTAACTGGGTATCCAGGGCATTTTCTTTTGTAAGCTGAGTTTCCCCTGCAGGAACACTTGAACGGTTGTTATTCCATGCGTCATTGTGCCGTCCAAATTCAGCTAAAGCCTCCTGCCTAGAGGTTTGCTGCACCACATCTTTTTCTGGAACTTTCAGCGTCTTTCCGGCAGACAACGCATTCACGTTTTGTTGATAAAACGCATGTTGATTTTGTTGGTAAAGCGCAATCATCATCTGCTCTACAGAAACGCCGGAGCCTCGCACACGCTCTGCCACATGCCATAAAGTGTCATTTCTCCTGGTGGTAATTTGTCCACCATAATTACCGGCAGAACTGCGGGCTGGCCTATTTGCATGCCTGACAGGACGATTACGCGACGCATAATCTTCTTGCCCTGGCGAGTAGTTTTCGTATTTTGAATTTATGGGATAGGCGGGTTCTTGATATACCGGTTCTTGGTAAGTCGGTGCAGATTGCTGGTAATCGGCTGGCGGATCGACCAGCACAGTGAACTCCCTGTACAAATTGCCTTTAGGCCAACTCACTTCAAGCAAGAAATTAAGGAAGGGTTCTTTCAACGCCTCCCTTGACGTTACCTTGATAACCATCGAGCCGTTCGGCTTGATAATCGGTTGAAACCTGATTTTTGAGAGAAAGTACGACCAAGGCACACCGGCTTCATCAAATTTTTCAGGTGGCGCCAAGTTGACCTTGATATTGGTAGGATTTTCTCCGCGTGAAGCAACCAAGTTAATCTCGGCGTTGAGATTCTGGTTAAGGGCTGAGTGCACTCTGATATCACCGATCCCTAGTGGATGTCCACTAACAGGAGCCAGTAACGATACCACTGTCAGGGCTTTAGTTAAGTTGCGCACGCATCCATCTCCTTTTTTTATCACGATGTTTTACCACACAGCCACAATTATAGGAACAAGATTAGCCTAGATGTAATTTTTTACCAGTATTTCAGCAATCTGCACGCTATTTAAGGCGGCCCCTTTCCTTATGTTATCGCCCACCACCCATAAGCTTATACCCAAAGGATGGGAAATATCCTCCCGTATCCGCCCGACAAATACATTGTCATGTCCTGAAGACTCCGTGACCGCCGTTGGATAGCTGCCATTTTTGCGTTCATCGAGGACTGCAACCCCGGGTGCTTTGGATAACAACGACCTTACTGTGTCGGCATCAATTTTTTTCTGAGTCTCAATATGGACGGCCTCCGAATGCCCATAAAAAACGGGCACACGTACGGCTGTGGCATTTACCATAATCGACTGATCATCAAGAATTTTCTGGGTTTCCCATACCATTTTCATTTCTTCTTTGGTATAGCCGTTATCCATGAACACATCAATCTGGGGCAGTACGTTGAAAGCAATTTGTTTTGGGTAAACATTGGTTTCTATGGGCTGACCGTTCAATAACCTGGACGTCTGTTTGACGACTTCTTCAATGCCTTTTTTACCCGTACCCGAAACCGCCTGATAGGTGCATACATTAATCCGGGTTATGCCGACCGCATCATAAATCGGCTTTAAGGCCACTACCATTTGAATCGTAGAACAATTGGGGTTGGCAATGATGCCACGGTTAAGGTAATCGGCGATTTTTTCGGGGTTAACTTCGGGCACGACCAAGGGTATGTCGTCGTCATAACGGAAATGCGAGGTATTATCGACCACAATACAACCCGCTGCCGCTGCTTTCGGGGCGTATTCGGCAGAAACCGATCCACCTGCCGAAAATAAGCCGATTTGCGCCTTTGAAAAATCAAAGTCGGCTAAATCTTCGACTTTTAACGATCCACCCTTGAACGGAATCCGTTTCCCAACGGATTTACTGCTGGCAAGTGCGTAGACTTCCCCCACCGGAAAATTTCGTTCTTCCAGGATAGACAACATGGCTTCGCCTACGGCACCCGTCGCGCCTACTACCGCGACGTTATAAAGTTTGCTCATTTATTCTCACTTTTTTCAACTGACCTGGTAATTTTTATACTTACCTATTCACGAATCTATTAAAAATAGCCCTTAATAAGCCCTACGGCAAACTAAGGGCCCTAAAATATTTACCCCAAAATCGTGTATATTTTTTGGGTAATTTCGTCGACGCTGCCTACCCCAACAATCGAGTAAAACCTGACTTTTTGGCCTGGGGCCGAATAATAATCGACCAACGGCTTAGTCTGGTCGTGATAAACACTTAAGCGCTTACGAACCGTTTCTTCTTTGTCGTCATCCCGTTGGATCAAGGCTTCCCCCGTCACATCATCAATGCCTTCGGTTTTGGGGGGATTATATTCAATGTGATAGGTCCGTCCAGATGGTAAGTGAACCCGCCTTCCTGCCATCCTTTTCACGATTTGCTCATCATCCACCACAATCTCGATCACCGTATCAATGGCTACACCCATGGCAACCAGCCCTTCTGCCTGGGCGATTGTGCGCGGAAATCCATCCAGCAAAAAACCGTTGGCGCAATCATCTTGTTTGATGCGTTCTTTTATCAGGCCCAAGATAATGTCGTCAGAAACTAAACCGCCCGAATCCATCACCTGCTTTGCCATAATGCCCAATGGTGTCCCTGCACGCACCGCAGCGCGTAACATGTCACCCGTTGAGATCTGGGGAATCCGGTATTTTTCAGTGATAAACTGGGCCTGTGTGCCTTTGCCAGACCCAGGGCTTCCCAGAAGGATAATTCGCATCGCACACTCCATGATAGGTATTGCCAAAGGCAAATACCGTGCAAAATAAAAAACAGCAAGCCAGCACTGAAAACCCATGCCATCAAGCACTTGCAAAGTACATGTATTTTATAACATATCACGCATAATCTCTTGTAAAAATGTATAAATCTTAAAACTCTTCGGAAACCCAATCAGAATCGCAGTATAGTCTTTATTTGGTAAAACTTTATGGCAGGCTAATCTTATTGATTCCCACGTAAGCAAGCTCGATTTTCATCAATTCCCCAGGATTCAGGTTATGCAAAGAGATTTCAAGCAGCTCAAAAACCGAAAATTCGACGTGCTGGTTTGTGGCGGCGGCATTTACGGTGCTTGGACCGCTTACGATGCCGCCCTACGCGGCCTTAAAGTCGCCCTCGTCGACAAAGGCGATTGGGCGAGTGCAACCTCGTCGGCTTCAAGCAAACTGATCCATGGCGGATTGCGTTATCTGGAAACTTTTAATTTTAAACTGGTAAAGAAATCCCTGACGGAGCGGCGCATGCTGTTGCAAACTGCGCCACACCGAGTCTGGCCCTTACGTTTTGGGATACCCGTTTACAAAAACAGTCGCATAGGCGCATTCCGGCTGAAATGTGGCTTAGCCTTGTACGACTTCCTCGCAGGGGACATGCCGAAAACCCAAGCACATCAATACCATTCTAAGGATGATTTCATCAAACATTTCCCCTGCCTAGATCCGATGGGATTAATGGGTGGATTCACCTATTTCGATGCCCAAACCGACGATGCGCGCTTTGTACTGGAGTTGATAGACGGCGCCATTTCTGCGGGTGCAGTTTGCGTAAGCTATTGCGAAGCGACAGAATTAATCGAACAAAATGGCATAATCTGCGGTGCCGTCCTACAGGACAAGGTCAACGATGAAGCCCTCAGGATTGAAGCGTCCCTCGTGGTCGATACGACAGGGCGATGGTCGGTTTCATTCCAGAACGACAAGGGGAGTTATCGCTTAACGAAAGGCATACATTTAATCATGCCCAAAACCGTGACGGATGAAGCGCTGTTATTGACGGCGCAATCGGATGGACGGGTGTTTTTTGTCATCCCTTGGTACGGCCTGACCTTATTGGGGACGACCGACACCAATTATGAGGGCGATATTGACAAGGTTACCATCACCAGTGAAGACATCGGCTATTTATTGGGCGAAGCAAATCATGTGCTTAAAACGACACATTGGACTGGGCAGGATATTATCGGCAAATTTGCCGGCATACGGGTATTACAACAAAGCCAGGACAAGAATCCGTCCAACCTCAGCCGCGATTGGGCGTTAAAAACATCCCCCAACGGCCTGCTTTCATCAATCGGCGGCAAATTTACCTCTGCCAGGGAAGATTCCGCAATTATAGTTGACGTGCTTTGCAATCAACTCGGTAAGCCTTCAGTCTGCCAAACCTTCGGCAAAACATTCCCTTGGCTAACCCATACGGATTATCCGGCTTTGCTGGACAGCTCGCTCTTAACAGCCGAGCAACTCGGCATAGACAACGATAGCGCCGTCTGGCTGGTAAGAAGGCATGGCAATAGGATTACTGAAATCTTTCAGTTATGCACTGAAAATCCCGCTTTAGTCAAACGAATAAGGCCGGAATTACCGTTTATTATGGCCGATTTCGTGTTCTGTGCTAAAAACGAGATGACTATCCATCTTGAGGATTTGTTAAGGCGGCGGATACCGCTTTTAATCCTTGCAAAACTATCGCCTGACGAATTCAACCGTCTAGCCAACAATGCAGCGGCCATCCTATCCTGGGATGCCGACAAAACCCAAGCCGAGATAGCCGGATGCCTACAAAACCAAGACATTGACTGGGATTTTGAAAAATAAACCTGCTTCTTTTTACTAATAATCAGCTTGGGTTATACTTGTAACAAGATTGATGCTATAAGCTTTATCAACAGCCAATTAACGATAGCCACCCCAATAATCGCTAAGATGAAATCTCAAAAAACCCCTATTGCCTGTCAAATGTTAGGTGCCCTACTTATCTCAGGTACGTTGTCGGGTTGCTCGACCTCACCTACGGCAACGGATAAAAACGATCCCTGGGAAAGTTGGAATCGCGATGTCCATAGCTTTAACAAGGATTTCGACGATACCATCCTAAAACCCTTGGCAAAAGGCTATAAGGACATAACGCCGAATCCAGTCGACGAAAGCATCACCAATATTTTCAGCAATATTAATGATATAGGCGTAACTATCAATGATTTCCTACAATTGAAATTTGTCCAGGGCGGCATGGATGCCAGTCGTTTTCTGGTGAACACCACGGTGGGCCTGGTCGGGGCTTTTGATGTTGCCAAAATGATCGACTTGCCCAAGCATGACGAAGATTTCGGCCAAACCCTGGGATTTTGGGGCGTTCCGTCCGGCAATTATATGGTGCTGCCTTTCTTGGGTGCCAGTTCACCCAGGGATACGGTTGGGCTGATCGGCGATGCGTTGTTCAACCCGCTGACATATGTCTCTTTCTTTGGTGGTTTTGCGGCCAATGCCGCCTCTGCCGCCGCCACCGGGGTTGATGTCACCGATTCCCGATCTGACTTGATGTCTTCTGAGAAAATTCTCAATGAGGCATCCGTGGATCGCTATGATTTCGTCAAAAACTCTTATAAGCAACGCCGCGAATACCTGATCCATGACGGCAATCCACCGGAAGAAAACGATGACCCTTTAGCGGGCGAAGCACTTGAAGGTAGCGCAACGGGCCCTGCAGCCAATAATAGCCCAAACAACCTATCAAATCCGCCCAAGCCAAGCACATCAGCCGTCCAAAACCCTAACGCCGTTATTATTATCGACAACTCCACTACGATGCCCAAAGAAGCCCCCCCGGTTCCTGTTATCGACAATTCGAAACATCTATTGGAATTATCCGCACCTGAAGAGGAAAACCAACGCAAATAACTATACCGCCATGCCAACAGAAGCCTACCCTGATAACTGGTACGACATAGAAAAAGCACTCTATAACCGTTCTGTACGGGTATTTAACACCGTCAAAAAAGTACTGAGCGTCAAAATGAAGCTCCATGCCGAAACACAGTTACAGCAGGGCGACATCTTCCTGTTCAACCATTTCTCCCGGTTTGAAACTTTCATCCCGCAATTTCTAATTTACGAACAAACTGGGGCTTATGGCTGTGCTATTGCTTCGGGTGAATTTTTTGAACAAGACTCGGTACTGGCCCGTTACTTAAAACATGTCGGTGTTTTTCCACATGACCACGACCGCTTGTTCTCCCTGCTGACCGCCCAAATTTTGCGTGGTCGCAAGATCATCATTTTTCCCGAAGGCAGCATGATTAAAGACCACCGGGTCATGGACGAGAAAGGCAATTACAACATCTATTCACGCACGACTGGGCAAAGGCGTAAACCGCATACGGGTGCGGCAGTACTGGCACAGGGTGTTGAAGCCATAAAAATTATCATCCGGCGGGCTTACCATCAAAAAGACCATGCCCGACTGGTTTGGTGGAAAGAGCAACTCCAGCTCGATAGCTTAGACCAGTTGCTGGCTTCCGCACTCAAAAACACGTCGATTATCCCGGCCAATATCACGTTTTACCCCATACGGACATCGGAAAACCTGATGGTAAAAGCCGTCGATTTTTTTACCGACAGCTTAAGCCTGCGTCAAACCGAAGAACTGTTGATCGAAGGCAATATTATGCTCAAGAATACCGATATGGACATACGCATGGGCAAACCGCTAGAGCCTTTTGACCGTAAGTTCTTGGCAAATCACAGCTTATTGGAAGAAGCCATGGCCAATGCCCAATCACTGGACGAGATATTTACCTTCCAAGCCCATCCCAAAGACCCGCAACAAAAACGCTTGGGCGATTATTTCAAAAAAGCCGCCAATGCGACCCGTGACCAATACATGGAGGAAATTTACCTTAATGTCACCATTAACTTAAGCCACCTTGCCTCCACCTTGATTATGCACCTCATCAAACACAGAGAGGTGCAGATAGAACGGCAACGCTTTTTAACTACCCTCTATATTGCCGTGAAACTCCTACAAAACAACGGCAATATCAACCTGCACCGGAGCTTGCTCAACCCCATTGATTACAGTGAACTGATTAGCGGTTCGGGGACGCGGTTTGAGCATTTTATCGATGAGGCAAAAAACACCGACCTTATCAGTGAGGACGACAGCCAATACCATTTATTGCCGAAACTGCTGGAAGACCATGATTTTGACAGCATCCGCCTGGAAAATATGATCGCGGTCTATGATAACGAAGCCAAGCCAATTTCGCTGGTTAGGGACACTCTCATCAAGGCATTGGTAGAATGCGATGATATCGACCAACAGGAACTTGCGGCCTGGCACTTTGAGGATGAATGCCGCGACCTAAGCTGGGAGCATCACGCCTACAACAAACCCGCTTATGACGACATCAATGAGCAAGAAACCGCGACTGCGGATGCGAACCCCTTTTTTCTCGATCCGCATGACGACAATGGCATCGGCATTCTGCTAGTCCACGGCCTGCTCGCCAGCCCTGCCGAACTCAGGGATTACGGAGACTACCTGGCTAAACAAGGTTACACTGTGATGGGGGTGCGCCTGAAAGGCCACGGCTCGTCACCTTATGCCCTGCAAAACCAAACCTGGGAAGATTGGTATCAGTCCGCTCTTCGGGGTTATAGGATTCTTAAAGCCCATTGCAATCGGATATTTATTACCGGATTTTCCACGGGCGGCGGCTTGGCCCTCAAGTTGGCTGCCGAACATTTCCCTGAAATCATTGGCGTGAGTGTCGTCGCATTGCCGATTAAATTCATCAACCCAGCCTTTATGCTTGTGCCTTTACTGCACGGCACCAACAAACTGGTAGATTGGCTGTCATCCTTCGAAGGCGTAAAGTCCTTTATTGAGAACCCTACCGAGCATCCAACAGTCAACTACCGGAACGTGCCTGTCAAAAGCCTATATGAGCTAAGGCAACTGATTGCTGAAATGGATAATTTTGTGCCGCTATGTGCTGCACCAGTACTGGTTTTGCAAGGCGACAATGACCCTGTCGTCGCTCCCAAAAGCGCCGATGAAATCATGAACAAGCTACGCTGTCCTAACAAACAGCTAAAAATCATCAACTCAAACCGTCATGGCATTTTGATGGAAAACATCGGCGGCACCTGGGAAAGTATTGATGCGTTTATGGCACAATGCGTGAGTGAAACGAATGCAAAGTAATCTGGTCTTAAGAGCATCTGTTAAGCCAAGGAGGATAAAGGCATCCTCTTGTTGGAGAAAGCCGGGGGGAGGAGAATAAAATCAAGGGCTTTTTGCTTACCCTTTTCCTTCCTTGCCCACAGTTAAGAAATTGGGGATCAAAAAAATATTTTTCGATCCCCTAATGAACAGCGAATGCCGGAACACAAACCTAGGTTTATACTCCGAAGTAAACGAGGAGATTTTTAATTTTAAGAGCTTTCCTGATGAAGTCTTTACACAAGCTGACCCTGTCCTCGGTGAATCGTGGGCTTGTCGAACGACCAAACCATGAATGGGATAACAAGGGGCTGCCTTAAAACCAAGATATTTATCTACCCAATATGCGTTCCCATTGGGCCAAGAGGTGCAGGTATAACAGGAGAATAAGATGAAAAATGTTGTTATTGCCGGATATTGCCGTTCACCATTTACTCCAGCCCTGAAAGGCGCATTGGCAAGAGTAAGACCAGATGACCTCGCCGCCCAAGTCGTTAAGGGCTTGGTCAGTAAATCAAGTATCAATCCTGACGACATCGAAGACTTGATCCTGGGCTGCGCGTTTCCCGAAGGCGAGCAGGGCTTAAATGTAGCGCGGCTTATTGTATTTCTGGCAGGCTTGCCCAATTCCATCGCCGGGATGACACTAAACCGCTTCTGCGGCTCGTCCATGCAAGCCATCCACATTGCGGCAGGTGCAATCCAGATGGATGCAGGCGAGGTGTTTATTTGTGCCGGCCTGGAATCCATGAGCCGGATTCCGATGGGCGGCTACAACAATATGCCCAACCCTGCCCTGTACAAAACCTTTCCCCAGGCTTATATCGGCATGGGTGATACGGCGGAAAATCTCGCGCTTAAATATGCCATTGGCCGTAAAGAACAGGAAGCCTTTGCGCTGGAAAGCCAAAAAAAGGCTTATACCGCCCAGCAGCAAGGGCTTTTTGCTGATGAAATCATCCCAATTACCGGCAAGTACGGCACGGTGGATAAGGACGGTTGCCTGCGGCCTGAGTCCACTGCCGAAGGCTTGGCTGGACTCAATCCCGCTTTCCAAGCCACCGGCACGGTCACCGCAGGTACATCTTCGCCCTTAACGGACGGCGCAGCCGCAGTCCTGATATGCAGCGAGAATTATGCCGATGCCCATAACTTGCCCAAACTGGCGCGTATCAAGTCATGTGCAGTATCCGGTTGTGCGCCCGAAATCATGGGCATAGGCCCCGTTGTTGCGACACGAAAAGCTTTGCAAAGGGCAGGCTTGTCTTTGGCTGACATCGATATTGTCGAATTGAACGAAGCTTTTGCGGCACAATCCCTGGCCGTCTTGAAAGAATTGCCGATTCCTGCCGATAAGCTCAACCTGGATGGGGGTGCGATTGCCCTGGGGCATCCACTAGGCGCAACCGGCGCACGCATCACCGGTAAAGCCGCCAGCCTTTTGCAGCGGGAACACAAGCGCTATGCGCTAGCGACACAATGTATCGGCGGAGGCCAGGGCATAGCCACCATCCTGGAGGCGCTATGAACATCCAAAAAGTGGCAGTCATCGGCGCGGGCGTCATGGGCGCCAGCATTGCCGCGCATGTCGCGAATGCAGGGATTCCCGTCTACTTGCTCGACATCGTCCCGGAAGGCGCAAGCAACCGAAACGGCATTGCGGAAAATGCTGTAAAGAAATTACTGGAAGCCGAACCCGCCGCGTTTATGGATAAGGCCAATGCCAAGTTAATCAGTACGGGCAATATCGAGGACGACTTGCCCAAACTGGCCGATGCCGATTGGGTGATTGAGGCCGTTATTGAAAACCTTCAAGTCAAACAATCGCTGTACCAAAAACTGAACACGATATGCAAAGCGGAATGCCTGATTTCGTCAAACACCTCCACCCTGCCCTTAGCGCTGTTAAAAAAGAACCTGGACGACAGCTTCACGCGGCGGTTTATGATTACCCATTTCTTCAACCCACCCCGCTATATGCGTTTGTTGGAACTGGTCAGCAGCCCCGCAACCGAACCATCCTTTGTTGATTCCATCAACCAATTTGCCGACATCAAACTGGGCAAAAACTGCGTGACTTGCAAAGACACGCCCGGTTTTATCGGCAACCGCATCGGCATTTACTGGTTGCTGTATGGCTTATTGGATGCCATCGAACATGGCATATCGGTAGAACAAGCCGACGGCATCATGCCCAGCTTCGGCATCCCCAAAACCGGCATCTTCGGCCTGCTGGACTTGGTCGGCCTGGACTTGATCCCGCCTATCCTAAAAGGCATGAAAATGGCCTTGCCGCAGCAGGACGCCTTTCACGAAGTCAATCACTTGCCTGACATCGTGCAAAAAATGATTAGCGAAGGTTACACGGGCAGAAAAGGCAAAGGCGGGTTTTACCGCTTGAATAAAACCGAAGGCAAAAAGGTTAAGGAATCCATCAGCCTTGCGACGGGAGACTATGCCCGCAGTGACCGGGCGGATTTGTCCCCACTCAAGGATGCCCAAAAAGCGGGGCTGCAAGCCTTATTGTCGCACCCTGATCCGGTTGCCCAATATGCTTGGCGCGTGCTTTCCCATACCTTATGCTATGCCGCCAACCTGATCCCGGAAATTTCCGACGACATCACTGGAATTGATGCCGCCTTACGTGATGGCTATAACTGGAAATTCAGCCCGTTCGAGTTGCTCGACCAAATCGGCGTTCCTTGGTTTGTCGATAAGCTGAAATCCGAAAGCCGACCTGTTCCGCCACTGTTAGCCAAAAACGCCCAGATGTATTCGACCAGCTCAGGAAGGTTGGAATTCGCCGACCTGTCAGGTCATTACCATCCCGTCAGGCGAGCCGAAGGCGTTTTGCTGCTATCCGACATCAAGCAGCAAAGCAAGCCAGTCCTGGAAAACAACTCGGCTTCGCTTTGGGACATCGGCGACGGTGTGGCCTGCCTGGAATTCCACAGCAAAATGAATACGCTGGATATGGATTCGATGGCATTGATTAACCAGAGTATCGACAAAGTTAACAAAGAATTCAAAGCGTTGGTGATCCATAACGATGCCGAAAATTTCTCCGCTGGCGCAAACCTAGGCCTATTAATGAAAGCTATCCATGACAACGATTGGCCTGCGGTGGAACAGCTTATCAAACAAGGCCAACAGACCTACCAACGCCTGAAATACGCGCCCTTCCCTGTCGTTGCCGCACCTTCCGGCCTTGCCCTGGGCGGCGGCTGCGAAATCCTGCTCCATTGCGATGCCGTGCAAGCCCATGCCGAGCTTTACATGGGCTTGGTCGAAGTCGGTGTCGGCTTGATACCCGGCTGGGGCGGCTGCAAAGAATACCTGCGCCGTTGCCTAAGCCAACCCAAACGCCCCGGCGGCCCCATACCGCCCGTTATCAAAGCCTTCCAAACCATCGGCTTGGCCAGTGTATCCAAATCGGCTTTTGATGCACGGGAACTGTTGTACCTCAACACCCACGACGGCATCACCATGAACAAAAATCGGCTTTTGGCCGATGCCAAAGCCCTAGCTCTAGCCAAGGATTACTCGCCGCCCTTACCGTTTACCTACCACTTGCCGGGCTTTACCGCCAAGGTCTTGATGGACATGGGCATCAAAGCGTTCCGTTTGCTGGGCAAGGCGACAGAATATGATGTCGTCGTATCCGGGCAATTGGCGCATGTCTTGAGCGGCGGCGCTTGCGATTTCACTGCGCCGATAACGGAAGATGACCTATTGGCGTTGGAACTAGAAGCCTTTGTTGCGCTGGTCAAGCAGAAAGGGACGTTGGATAGGTTGGATCACATGTTGAAAACGGGGAAACCGCTTAGGAATTAACGGTCATCTGCACAGGAAATCGCTAAACAATAAAAACCGCTTTTCAGGAAGCAATATTGCTAAAATAAGCCCTCATTCCGGCAGGGACGACCATTATGGATGGCGGGAACTTGCACTGCTTGTCGGAATCCCCGTTTTGTCCCCTCTCCCCTTGTGGGAGAGGGTTAGGGTGAGGGGTATATTAAGGTGTCGCTATCGCGACGGTTATCTGAATGTGGGTTCTCGTACCCACGGACGAGATACTTTTCTTTGCGCGGACAAAGAAAAGTATCCAAAAGAAATCCGCCCGATACCGCTTCTCTCCTGCGCTTCTCGCATTTACCGGGGGTTGCCGGAAGGGACTTCCCTGTCCCTCCGGCAACGTGCGGCATCCCTGCCGCACCCCTAATGGGCTATCTCCGATAAATGCTCCGATGCTCGGCGCGGCATACGGGAGTTGGGGGATTATTTAATGTAGGATAATGTGCTGAACAAAGTGAGGCGCATCTGTCGCGAACGATGTGCCTCGTTCCTCGGCACATCTATGCACTAAACCCAGTATCGAAATATGCGAGATTCTATGCCTCACCAAGAAGATCAATCCAGCAATCAAGCCAATGAAATTGACACTAATAATGAAGTCCTCTCGAAAGAGAATACTTCTACTCGGTGGTGGAATCACGAGGATTTTCCATATAGTGCGCCGTGGTGGTTTCGATATCCAGCCAGCATTGTAGTGTTCGGGGCATCCTATTTCACTGCGTTCGAATGGGACAAGAAAGTAGGTTGGATTGTTGGTGCACTCTTGTTAATTATTGGACTTGGACTCATCCGTGAGCTTTTTATCGGTATTCTACTCGCAACGGTCGCCGGACTTGCACTTTGGGCGATGGGTGCAGCAGTTTCTGCTCTCCTTGTTAGTGCGGCCATAATTATTGGAGCGATGATCATTGCTACATCTATGCGTCGATGACCTTTCTAGCATGCTTGTCAATTTTAACAATGACACTCGCTCTTTTATGTCGAGGTCAAATATTCCCACAAAGCAACCGTGTCTATCGGATAGAAAATTGTGATATCTAGTAAAGAAATCGAATCAACCGCAGAGAAATTTTGCCTACAGCCGCAACAGGTTGAGAAGGATTACGTTCATAGCTGGATCTTGTGGGCAATTAACTCAAGACCTGAATTAAAAAAGCGGCTTGTATTGAAGGGTGGCAACGCGCTTCGGAAATGCTATTTTTCAGAAACAAGATTTTCAAAAGATTTAGATTTCTCCTCTGTAGACAATTTCAGTCAAACACTGCTAGAAACTGAACTTCGGGAAGTGTGTCGCATTGTCGAAAAGCAAACTGGTGTTACCTTCAAGGATGCGGACGCTACAGTTAGGGAAAAAAAACTCCCAATTCCTGATGTTAAAGCTCTTGAAGCAAGAATTTACTTTAAAGGATTTTATAACGATGAAAATTGCACGCTCAAAACACAATTTGATGTTACGCAATTCGACAAAATTTATCTTCCGCCCCAAGAACAGTCAATTATCCACCCTTACTCAGATTCAGGGTTATGTCGTGGTACGATCACGTGTCAGAAAGCAGAGGAAGTTCTTGCCTCTAAACTGACGACTTTGCTACACCGCCGAAAAGCCGGAGATCTTTTTGATCTATTCTATTCGCTTGTATTTCAGAGAGAAAAACAAATAAATAGACAGGAACTTATTATTACTTTTCTCAAGAAGTCGATTTTCGAGCCGCGCCCAAACGATGCGAGGAAAGAGCTTCTCTCTGTTCCAATAGGGGACTTTAATTTATCATGGAAAGACCTTTTTGTCCCAGTAGCGTCCGTATTTAGCTTCGACTATGTTCTTGAGCAATTTACAACCCTCATTAATGCTCTTTTTGATTTAGTTTTACCTGAATCCCAATACCGCAACCTGGGTGGCGGTATTGGATCAGGGTATCCAAATAGAATAGTTGATTTCAGTTATTGCCCCGGAAATGTTAGGAACGCGATCCTGGAAGCTGGACGGAATCGACGCTTGATTGAAATGACTTATAGCGGGTACAGAAGATTAGTAGAGCCTTACCGATTAGAGTATTACGTTAGAAAAAAAGACGGAGTAGGGAATGAGTACTTATGGGGTTGGGATACTATAGGCGGGCAATCTAGTGAGCCAGGGATCAAGATGTTTTTTGCTGA
>NZ_AYLO01000006.1 GCF_000496735.2 Methyloglobulus morosus KoM1 | reverse complement strand
SSSMCGTTACCAATTGATTTTCATCCCCTCATCCCAACCTTCTCCCTGAGGGAGAAGGAGCTGTCCCCATGCCAAGCCAAGCCAAGCCAAGCACCAGCGATTTTATTGGGAATAGCCCGATAGGGGTGCGGCAATGTGCGGTAAAAACGACGGAGCGCAGGAAACAAACGGCATCCGGGCGGCCTTTCTTTTGATTTCTTTCCTTTGAGCAAAGAAAGAAAAGTATTTCGCCTTCGGGTGCGAGAACCCGATTAAAATAAGCGTCGCATCAGCGACACACAAATTAAACCAAAATGCTCCGAATCACCGAACTCAAGCTCCCCCTAAACCACCCAGAAGATGCAATCAGGCCAGCGATCCTGACTCGACTAGGGATAACCGAAGAAGACCTTATCACCTATCAAATATTCCGCCGCGCCCACGATGCCCGTAAACGTAATGACATCCACCTTATCTATACCCTTGATATCGAAACAAAACATGAAAATGACATTTTATCGCGCTTTAAAACCGACCCGAAAATCTCCTTAACGCCGGATACGACTTACCGCTTTGTTACCCAAGCACCACAAAATCTGCCTACACGCCCTGTCATCATCGGCATGGGGCCGTGCGGCCTGTTTGCAGGATTAATCCTGGCGCAAATGGGCTTTCGCCCGATCATCCTGGAACGCGGCAAGGAAGTGCGGGAACGCACTAAGGATACCTTCGGCCTGTGGCGGAAACGCATTTTTAACCCCGAATCCAACGTGCAATTCGGCGAAGGCGGCGCAGGGACGTTTTCCGACGGTAAACTGTACACGCAAATCAAGGATCCTAATCATTACGGGCGCAAAGTTTTAACGGAATTCGTCAAAGCGGGTGCGCCGCCCGAAATCCTCTATGTCAGCAAACCCCATATCGGGACTTATCGACTGGTGACGATGGTTGAGCAAATGCGGGCAACGATTGAATCATTGGGTGGGGAAATCCGTTTTCAAAGCCGTGTAGACCGGATCGAAATTGAAAAGGGTGAAGTTCAGGGCGTTACCCTGACCAACGGGAACAGCATTTCCAGCAACCATGTCGTGCTTGCTGTTGGCCATAGCGCCCGAGATACCTTCAAAATGCTTTACGATCTTGGCGTGTATCTTGAAGCCAAGCCATTTTCGGTCGGATTTCGTATCGAACATCCGCAGTCTTTAATCGATACTTGCCGTTATGGAAGCAATGCCAGCAATCCGATCTTGGGTGCTGCCGATTACAAACTCGTCCATCATTGCAAAAATGGCCGTTCGGTTTACAGTTTTTGCATGTGCCCCGGCGGGACGGTGGTGGCCGCCACCTCTGAAGCCGAACATGTTGTCACCAACGGCATGAGCCAGTATTCCCGGAACGAACGCAATGCCAACAGCGGCATCGTCGTCGGTATTACACCGGAGGATTATCCGGGGCATCCGCTGGCAGGCATCGATTTCCAGCGTCGCTTGGAAGCCCACGCTTATGTTCTCGGCGGTAAGAGCTATGCTGCACCGGGGCAATTGGTCGGTGATTTTCTGGCGAATGTCCCTTCAACAGCCTTCGGCAAGGTCCTGCCTTCCTATCTGCCCGACGTACATTTGTGTAATCTCGATTCAGCCTTGCCGGATTATGCGATTGCAGCGATTCGTGAGGCCATCCCTGCATTCGACAAGCTTATTCCCGGCTTTGCGATGCCCGATGCCGTGTTGACGGGCGTCGAAACCCGCACCTCATCGCCCGTTCGCATCAAGCGCAACGCGCATTTCCAGAGCATCAATACCCAAGGACTTTATCCAGCGGGAGAAGGTGCGGGCTATGCAGGAGGGATTCTTTCAGCCGCCGTTGATGGTATTAAGGTAGCTGAAGCTGTAGCCCTTGATATGACTGGCGGCAACAAATAGTCACCGAGTTGAAAAGACGCAATTCTGGCAATAACTTGGCTTTCCAACTAAAATGGTCGGCCTGATCACTCCTTGTGCACGCTGGGTTACCCTCGCTGCCAATTAAGTTAAGAAAAAAACCTTGTCTCACTTAGGGAAAAGGGACTAAATCACTTAAATTAATTCACAGCTTGGGCCATCATGCTTAGAAACCACAAAACACGACCTTGATGACCGATTACAGACTTACCCACCTTAAACAACTGGAAGCCGAAAGCATCCATATCATCCGTGAAGTTGCCGCCGAATTTGAAAAGCCCGTGATGTTGTATTCCATTGGCAAGGATTCTGCCGTCATGTTGCACCTGACCATGAAGGCCTTTTATCCCGGTGTTCCGCCGTTTCCCTTATTGCATGTCGATACGACCTGGAAATTCAGGGAAATGATTGAGTTTCGTGACAAAATGGTCAAAAACCTGGGGCTGGAGCTACTGGTATACATAAACCAGGATGGCGTTGACCAAGGCATTGGGCCATTCACGCATGGCAGCAAAAAACACACGGATGTCATGAAGACAGATGCCCTTAAGCAAGCATTGAACCTTTATCAGTTTGATGCGGCGTTCGGCGGCGCACGGCGTGATGAGGAAAAATCCCGTGCCAAAGAACGCGTATATTCATTCCGCGACAAGAACCACCGCTGGGACCCGAAAAACCAACGCCCGGAACTATGGAATATCTACAATGGCACAGTGGATAAAGGCGAAAGCATCCGCGTTTTCCCGCTGTCCAACTGGACGGAGTTGGACATCTGGCAATACATCCACCTGGAAAACATCCCCATCGTACCCTTGTACTTCGCCAAAGAACGTCCCGTAGTCAATAAGGAAGGCATGTTGATAATGGTCGACGATGAGCGCATGCCCATCGGCCCTGATGATAAAGTCGAGATGAAAAATGTGCGCTTTCGCACGTTGGGCTGCTACCCGCTAACCGGAGCGGTCGAATCGACAGCGACCACCTTACCTGAAATTATCCAGGAAATGCTGCTGACCACGACCTCCGAACGACAAGGCCGACTGATCGATCATGACCAAGCCGGTTCGATGGAACAGAAAAAACGCGAAGGTTATTTTTAAAAACAGTCCCAAGGCAAAAGGCGCAAGACTAAAAACATGAGATTTGAGGATTTGGAGGTCTGGAAACGATCTTGCCGCTTATCTGTTGAAATATATAAGGCACTAAACAATTGCAAGGATTTTAGCTTTAAAGACCAAATAACACGGAGTAGCCTATCTGTACCTAGCAATATAGCTGAAGGATTTGAGCGCAATAGCGATAAAGATTCCGTTAAATTTTTTTACTATGCCAAAGGCTCATGCGGTGAATTACGAACACAAATTTATATTGGTATAGAAATTGGCATTATTTCAAAAGAAGTAGGCCTTAAGTGGAAAGATGAAGCTGAACAAATTTCAAAAATGCTTTCATCATTCATAAAATCACGAACCGTTTAACACTGTGCCTTGCGCCCTGCGCCTTGTGCCTAAAAATTTTAGGAAAATTTTTCATGTCCCACCAATCCGAACTCATCAGCACCGACATTGATGCTTATTTAGCGCAACATGAACGCAAGGAAATGCTGCGGTTTTTGACTTGCGGTAATGTCGACGACGGCAAAAGCACCTTGATAGGCCGCTTGTTGCATGATTCCAAAATGATTTACGAAGACCAACTGGCGGCGGTACAAGCCGATAGCGTCAAATCCGGCACGACAGGTGCGGGTAAAATCGACTTGGCATTGCTCGTTGACGGCTTGCAGGCGGAACGGGAGCAAGGCATTACCATTGATGTGGCCTACCGTTATTTTTCGACTTCCACCCGCAAGTTCATCATTGCCGACACTCCAGGCCACGAGCAATACACCCGCAACATGGCAACGGGCGCGTCAACCTGCGATCTCGCCATCATCCTGATCGATGCCCGATACGGCGTACAAACGCAAACCAAACGCCACAGCTTTATTGCCTCTTTGCTGGGTATCCGGCACATTATCGTCGCCGTCAACAAAATGGATTTGGTGGATTACAGCGAAGGCGTGTTCAATAAGATCAAACAGGATTACCTGGACTTCACCAGCACCCTCGATTTGCACGACATTAGCTTCATACCTTTGTCCGCACTGGATGGCGATAACGTAGTCAACCGCAGCGACAACATGCCCTGGTTTACGGGCTTACCGCTGATGGAAGCGCTAAACACCGTTAAAATCGCCAACGACCATAACTTTAACGATGCCCGTTTTCCGGTGCAATACGTCAACCGCCCCAACCTTGACTTCCGTGGCTTCTGCGGCACGGTGGCTTCTGGCGTATTTCGCAAAGGCGATGTCATCACGGCCCTGCCCTCCGGCAAAAGCAGCAAAATCAAGTCTATCGTCACCTTCGACGGCGACCTTCAGGAAGCCTTTCCACCGATGGCGGTCACCTTTACGCTGGAAGACGAGATCGATGTCAGCCGTGGCGATATGTTGGTCGGCAAGGACCAATACGCTCCGGTCGTTTCCGACAAATTCCGCGCCAGCATCGTCTGGATGGCAGAAAAACCGCTCACTCCGAGCCGCCAATATGCGATCAAGCTAGCGACACGGAAAGTGTACGGTTCCATTTCCCTGATCCATCATCGTATCGATGTCAACACGCTGGAACATCATGATGCCGATGAATTGAAACTCAACGAGATTGGCTCCTGCACCGTTTCGGTTACCGCACCAGTCGTATTCGACCCTTACAAAAACAGCAAAAGCACAGGGTCGTTCATCATCATCGACCGCCTGACCAACGGCACGGTCGGCGCAGGCATGATTACGGGGACAACCGAGGACGAAGAGTTGAGCCCCGTCAGCGTCCAAGACCGCGCCGCCCGTTTCAGCCAAACGGCAACCGCCATCGCCTTATTGGGCGCAAACGGCAAGACATTCGCTTATCAACTGGAAAGGAAACTTTTCGATAACGGCCATGCCGCCACTGTGCTTGAAACAACCAACACAGAATTGGTCACGGCTATCAAACACGCGGGTTTGCTTTGCTTGTGCATAGAAAATAACAGTTCCGTCGACATTGTTTTCGATGCGGACAAGCAGTCGATAGATGATATTTACGGTGAGTTGAAAAACAAGAAAATTATTTATAGCTAACTTTGAAAGGGGCTGGTGGCTTATGGCCTCAAAGTTCAGCTATCGAAATTGAGAGTGCAAGCTCCTCGTTTGTACTTGCCATTTGTCTTAATTCACAATTAATCGTATATTGCGGGCTGTTTAAATAACCCTGTCTTAACGAATGGATACGATCAGCATCCGTGGTGCACGGACGCATAACCTAAAAAATATCGACCTCGACCTGCCCAGGGATAAGCTTATCGTTATCACGGGGCTGTCCGGCTCTGGGAAATCGTCACTGGCTTTCGACACCATTTATGCGGAAGGACAACGGCGTTATGTCGAATCGCTTTCTGCGTACGCAAGACAATTCTTGTCGATGATGGAAAAGCCGGATGTCGATCACATCGAAGGCTTATCTCCCGCGATTTCTATCGAACAAAAATCCACTTCCCACAATCCGCGTTCGACGGTCGGCACCATCACGGAAATTTACGATTACCTGCGCCTACTATATGCCCGTGCTGGTACGCCGCGTTGCCCTGAGCATCACAGCTCGTTGGAAGCACAAACCATCAGCCAGATGGTCGACCTGATCTTGGTGCAACCGCAAGACCAGCGCTGGATGTTATTGGCCCCGATCATCAATGAACGCAAAGGCGAGCACCTGCAATTGTTGGATGACTTACGGGCACAAGGCTTTATCCGGGCACGGATTGACGGCACGGTTTACGACCTGGATGCCACACCGACCATCGATCCCAAAAAGAAACACACGATTGAGGTGATAGTCGACCGTTTCAAAATCCGCCCAGACATTGCCTTACGGTTGGCGGAATCGTTTGAAACCGCCCTACGGATCGCTGACGGTATCGCGGTAGCTGTCTGCCTGGACGATAGCCAAAGTGATAATAAGGAGCTCATATTTTCCGAACGCTATGCGTGCCGACTGTGCGGTTATAGCTTGAGCGAGCTAGAACCGCGTATTTTTTCTTTCAACAACCCCAAAGGGGCCTGCAACGATTGTGATGGTTTGGGAGTCAAGCAGCATTTCGATCCCGGCCTGATTATCCACAACCCGGACATTAGCCTTGCCGGGGGCGCAATTCGCGGCTGGGACCGGCGTAATGCTTATTATTACCAGATCATCTGTTCGCTGGCGAAACATTACGGTTTTGACCCAGAAACCCCGTTTTCCGCCCTACCCGCAGACATTCAAAATGTCGTGCTGTATGGCAGCGGTAAGGAAATTATCGAGTTTACTTACCTGAATCCCGGCGGGGCGGCAACCAAAAGGCACTATTCCTTTGAAGGCATTGTCGCCAATATGGAACGGCGTTATCATGAAACCGACTCGCAGATGATCCGCGATGAGCTGTCCAAATACTTGTCGCAAAAGGTTTGTACGACATGTAATGGCGCAAGGTTGAACCCTTCGGCGAGGAATGTCTTCATCGACGACTTGCCCATACATATTGTGACGCGCTTTCCTATTCGCCAATCCCTGGGATTTTTTAACGACTTGAACTTGCCCGGCAAACGCGGCGAAATATCGCAAAAGATTATCAAGGAAATCAGGGAACGCCTGGAATTCCTGGTGAATGTGGGCCTGGATTACCTGACCTTAGACCGCAGCGCGGACACGCTTTCCGGCGGCGAAGCGCAACGTATCCGGCTTGCCAGCCAGATCGGCGCGGGCTTGGTGGGCGTGATGTACGTGCTGGACGAACCGTCCATCGGCCTGCATCAGCGCGATAACCAACGCTTGTTGAACACGCTGTTCCGGCTGCGCGATTTGGGCAATACCGTCATTGTCGTCGAACACGACGAAGATGCCATCCGTTCTGCCGACCATATCGTCGATATAGGCCCTGGCGCGGGTGTGCATGGCGGTAACATCGTCGCACAAGGGACATTTGATGACATCCTGAAAAACCCTGAATCCTTAACGGGACAATATTTGTCCGGGAAATGCGACATAACCGTACCCAAAGTCACTACGCCAGCCGATAAGGACAAGCAAATCACCATCCGCAATGCCCACGGCAACAACCTGAAAAATGTCACGATCTCAATTCCGGTCGGCTTATTGACCTGCGTGACGGGCGTGTCGGGATCGGGAAAATCGACGCTGATTAACGACACGCTCTACTGCCATGCTGCCCGACTGATTAACCGTGCTGGCTTAATTCCCGCCCCTTGCGATGCAATTGACGGCTTGGAGCATTTCGATAAAGTCGTCGATATCGACCAAAGTCCGATAGGCCGCACACCGCGCTCGAACCCGGCCACCTACACGGGCTTGTTTACGCCCATCCGCGAACTGTACGCCGCCACGCACGAAGCGCGTTCGCGCGGCTACACGCCAGGTCGGTTCAGCTTTAACGTCAAAGGCGGACGCTGCGAAGCCTGTAAGGGCGACGGCGTTATCAAGGTGGAAATGCACTTCTTGCCGGATATTTACGTGCAATGCGACAGTTGCAAGGGCAAGCGTTACAACCGCGAAACCCTAGAAATCCGCTACAAAGGTAAAAGCATCACCGAAGTCCTGGACATGACGGTGGAAGATGCCGCCCAGTTTTTCAGCGCCGTGCCGACCTTGGCGCGCAAGCTGCAAACCCTGATTGAAGTCGGCCTGAGCTACATCACCCTAGGGCAGAATGCCACCACGCTGTCCGGTGGCGAGGCGCAACGGGTCAAACTCGCCAAGGAGCTGTCCAAACGCGACACCGGAAAAACCTTATACATCCTGGACGAACCAACGACAGGGCTGCATTTCCATGACATCAAACAATTGCTGGGAGTTTTGCATACGCTGCGCGACCACGGCAATACCATTGTCGTCATCGAACACAACCTGGATGTCATCAAAACTGCCGACTGGATTATCGACATGGGGCCGGAAGGCGGCGACGGCGGCGGACTGTTAGTCGCCGAAGGGTCGCCGAAACAAGTCAGCCAAAATAAGGCTTCGCATACGGGGGAGTATTTGAGGAGATTTTTTCAGAAATGAATCTACAGGACTATAAACTTGTAGGTCACATTGCCGCGATAGCGGTTATGTGAGATTTTATGGAAAAGCGTCAGGGAACGCTAACGCGTACCCTGACCTACTCGGCTGGGATAAATAAAGCACCCATTTGATATGCTACGAAAACCGTCTTTTCTCCCAAGAGCAATGGAATTGGCATAAATAAATATTGCAAAAACAAATCTTTATTTTATTGCAAATGCCACTAAACTAAAGTAAACCACCTGGAGAACCACCATGCTCTGGCTACTCGCGCTTATCATCGTCTTGTGGATTTTGTCGTACCGCAAAGCATCCATTCACTGGACAACCCTTGCCGTTGGCGGCTTACTGGCAGGTTACCTTGTCACTCAAGGGCTTACGCTGTTCGGCAAAGGTTTGTGGGTGGCCTTTCTGCTGGTTTTTATCCCGATCACCGTCATCCCCATCCGGCAAAAACTCATCAGCAGCTTGGTTTTCAAGCTAATGAAATCCGCATTGCCCCCCATGTCGCAAACCGAACGGGAAGCGCTGGAAGCAGGCAACACATGGTGGGATGCGGAATTGTTTTCCGGCAATCCCAACTGGGACATCTTGCAAAATCTCCCAGCAGCAAAGTTCTCCAAAGAAGAGCAAGCCTTTATCGACGGCCCCGTGGAAACGCTGTGCGCGATGCTGAACGATTGGGACATTACCCATAACCGTAACGATTTACCCAAGGAAGTCTGGGATTACATCAAAAAACAAAAGTTTTGCGGCATGATGATCCCCAAAAAATACGGCGGGCTGGAATTTTCGGAATCCGCGCACTCGGAAATCGTCATGAAAATCTCCAGCCGCAGCAGCACGGCAGCGGTCACCGTGATGGTGCCGAATTCCCTGGGGCCGGCGAAACTGCTGCTCAATTACGGCACCGAGGAACAAAAAAACCACTACCTCCCGCGCTTGGCAAACGGCGAGGAGATTCCCGCTTTCGCCTTGACAGGGCCGCATGCAGGCAGCGATGCAGGGGCGATGCCGGATACGGGCATTGTCTGCTACGGCAAATTTAACGGCAACGATAAGGTATTGGGGATACGCCTCAACTGGGACAAGCGTTATATCACCTTAGGACCTGTCGCCACTGTGTTAGGTCTTGCGTTCAAACTCTACGACCCTGACCATTTGATCGGCGAAAAGGAAAATATCGGCATTACGGTCGCCCTCATCCCTACGAACACGCCGGGCGTTTCTATTGGAAGGCGGCATTTCCCTTTGGATTCAGCGTTCCAAAACGGCCCGAACTGGGGCAAAGACGTGTTTATCCCGATGGACTGGATCATCGGCGGCGTTGCCCAAGTCGGCAACGGCTGGAAGATGTTGATGCAATGCCTAACCACCGGAAGGGCTATCTCACTTCCTGCCCTAAGTGTAGGGGCGGCAAAATTTACCTGCCGGAATACGGGTGCTTATGCCCGTATCCGCAAACAATTCAACCTGCCCATCGGCGAATTTGAAGGCATTGAAGAAGTGTTGGCGCGTATGGCGGGTGAAACCTACATCCTCGATGCCGCTCGGCAAGTCACCAATGCCGCTTTAGACCAAGGCGAAAAACCGGCGGTCATTTCCGCCATCCTGAAATACGAATTGACCGAACGGATGCGCCGAGTTGTGAACGACGGCATGGATATCCAAGGCGGTTCCGGCATTTGCCTGGGACCGAAGAATTACCTGGGCCGGGTGTATCAGGTGATACCTGTCAGTATCACCGTTGAAGGCGCAAACATCCTCACCCGCACCATGATGATCTTCGGACAAGGGGCAATCCGCTGCCATCCTTACATACAACAGGAAATGGCGGCAATAGCTGAAGGAAAACTGGAACAATTCGATAAGGTATTCTTCCAACACATTGGATTTTGGGGGCACAATAAAGCCGCTTGTTTGTGGCTGGGCTTGACCAATGCTTGTTTTCTGGCAACACCGGGGGATAAGGACACCAAACGTTATTACCGTCAGGTTGCACGGCTCAGTGTCGGCTTCGCTTTCCTTGCCGATTATGCCCTGCTCACCCTGGGAGGCGCACTCAAACGCAAAGAACGGCTTTCAAGCCGTTTCGCCGATGCCTTGGCTAACCTTTACCTGTGTTCCTGCGTGCTGAAACACTATGAAAATCAAGGCAAACAAAATCAAGATTTGCCGCTGTTGCATTGGGCTTGCCAAGAAAGCATCTACCGAACCCAACAAGCGTTGGCGGATATTTTGACCAAATTACCGTTCCGGCCCATAGCTTGCCTGCTAAATGCCGTGATTTTCCCGCTTGGCAAACCCAACAAACCCGCCAGCGATAAGCTAGTCCACGCATGTGCTGCATTGCTGTTGGCAGATTCGCCCGGACGAGACCGCTTAACTCAAGGAATCTACATCAACAGCAAGCCTGATGATGCGACGGGCAGGATTGAAGTGGCTTTCAAGGCCGTGTTGGCGGCCGCTCCGGTGGAAGCTAAGATAAAGCTAGCGCAAAAACAAAAGCAGTTGGCGAAAGGCGAGCTATCGACGTTGGTAAATGATGCGCTGAGCCTTAATATCATCACCCAAGCGGAAGCCCAGTTACTGATTACGGCAGAGCAAGCACGGTTGCAGGCGATCAGCGTGGATGATTTTAGTGCTGATGAATTGGTTGGTTAATACGTTACCATCACCCTTCAAGAACGGTTATTCAATGCTCTCTATTGATGATAAGTCTATATCCCTGGCTTTTGGATGCCGGAATGATGACAGTAATTTAGTAACTTATTGGAGTAAAGCAAATAGCAGTATCAATGATTTTAATCCGAAAAGACTGATCGCTTACTCCCAAGTTTTTTCAGTTGTCGTATCGAAGGTACCATCATTATTTTTATCCCAGAAACGAGCTCCTGTGTTATCTAGTTGAAGAGCCCCATTTCCGGTTTGAGCACCTGTGGGTGTGGCGAGTAAAATGTAAGTGCTAGGTGTAACCGCACTAATCGTCAGATTGTAATAAACTTGATTTCCGTCAATGGGGCTTTTTGCTGGATAAAACGATAGAGGTGGAGACCCCGTATCATTGGTTGTGTCGGTGTCACCACACGTGTTCGCCCCCCCTGTACCTCCTACATTGCAGTAATTGTTAACATCCGTAAAATGCCGCTCCATGGCATTGGCAAAACCTTCCAAAGCCCCTTCTGCGTCCTTTCTTCGGGATTTCGTTACACTATCCATATAACTCGGGACAGCAATGGCGGACAATATGCCAATAATCGCCACGGCGACCATCAGCTCGATTAAGGTAAAGCCTTTATGCATCCTAAACATTGTCATTCACCGATTAATATTTGCCAAAGCTCAACGCAATTGCCGCCACGAACTTCTAATTGGGCCATGCGAGGCTGCGCAAGCCCTAGGGTTAGTTGGATCACATGTTGGTTCATCGGGATCTGTCGGTGCTGTCTCGCCAAAATCCTGCTCAGTTTCACCAGTGGTGCTGCCGCTCCCGCTTAAATATTTCTGTTCACGCCCTACCTCAGTACCAACAACCGCCGGGGTTTTAATAATGCCCACCTTGGAGCCAAGACCTGATGCAGCCGCTAGTGTACCATCTGACAATTTGATCAAATCATGGGCATCAATCCTTCCGTCATTGTTGATGTCAATCGGCGATCCGGTAAAGCGGGCACCATTAAAGTCAAGCTCCATGACCCAACCTGTACCGCTGGGTTCGCATGTGGCATTAGTGGGAATCAAGGTCACAAAAACTACCGCAGTATTCCGAATAATCGGCGTACTCACTACCCGTTCCGCTTGTTTGGTGCCATTAGGGGGTTGAACCAAGTCCATAAACCAACCTAGCCTGTTGATGCTATTCGTGCATGGGGTGGTCAGTGTCGTCGGCACTGTAGAACCATACGCAACTTCGCACTTTGATGTGACACGCACACTTTGGTCTGCCGTTGTCGTTGTTGTTCCGTCAGATAATGTTGTTGTTCCTGAGGTTTCTGCAATAATTGACTGCTGTTGCAGTGCACTACGGCCCGAAACAACACCATTGCAATTCGATGCACTGGACTTATCGCACTTGTCCCAAATTCCATAGATGGATTGAACCTGTGGATCAGATGGAACCGCGTGGTCACCATCTTCAAAATACTTGCCTGTACCAAAATACACCATGACCCCACTATGTTGATCAGTCGCTTTTGCCTTGGACACAGCGGGTTTCGAAGTAATGGGCTGTCTTACAGAAGCGCCATCTAAAGCCACGAACATAGGGCTTGGGGAAGCCTGAGACGAGGAGTAAGCCACACCCCAATTTGCCGGATCAGTATTGGTGACGTCAAATTTCCACATATTGCCTTTCAGGTCACCTGCGTAAATATAATCGGTAATCCCGTCACCACTGACATCGACAGCCGTTGGGCTAGATAAGCCATTACTACCCGCGCTCTCCGCAATTATTGCTTGGCAAGGTGGGGTGGCACACCCACCGGTTTGGATGGGCGTACCGGTTTGGATATCAATAATGAACAATGCCGCCTTTCCTCCACCGCTATTGTAACCATTCGCCACAATCGCCGCCCAATGCCCATTTGCCATACGGGCGATTATGGGCACGGGTATGGTATAACCCAAATCCGAATTGTTCCGGCTAGTGAATTCCCAAAGCACATCGCTAGCGCTAAAACTATCAGCATGGCTGACATCAAGTGCAAATACCCCTTTTCCTCCTGTGCCATTCGCGCCCCCCACCTCTGTGGTGGCACCGCCACCGGTAGCGCCAACCAAAACCGAGTGCCATCCGCCGTTATAAAACACATCATTATATTGGGTTACGCCGTCGACAAAGTATTGATGGCTGTAGTTTTTGTCGCCTAAGCTTGCCAACTCTTTGGAAATAACCGCATTCGGCACGTAAGCAAAAACTTCCTTGCCTTCATCTGGGCCGACGACACTTGCATCCTTTCCCAACGTTAACATTGAAGCCATGCAGCATGCCATCGTTCGCACCCACATATAACATTTGGGTTTTCGTCTTTTTTTCACTCACGTATGCAGGATAAGAACTGCCTTCGGATCCTGGCAGGTTGCCATGCCCCAAGTCTTCACCACCAACAAACATGGGATCGGAATTCACGATATCCCCCAATAATGAATTGCGTATTCGATATTCTCCAGATGCCGTCCCCTCATTGCTTTGGTCGCCACGCAAGTAATCAAGGATAGGGCTGCTGGAATTCGAAACGTTGGTCGAATCCAGGACAGTTTTCTGGGCGGTATTTAAGCCGCCCCATAGAAAATCAATGCCCGCAGGTGCGGTTTTGGTTGGGTCGACCGTAAAGATGCGGCGGTCGGATTGGGCAGGTATCCGGGTATCGGCATTCCAGCGGGGATTATTTTTGTCAATTGCACCTGCGTCGATCTTGCCATTACCGTTAAGATCTTCATTAAAGGGAGAGCTATCAAGTATACCGTTGTGGTTAGTATCTTCAGTCAATATATTAAAGGCCTTGATGTTACCAGACCAGTTGGTGCTGTCAAACAAAGCCTGAAACAGTAAGGCATCGGTTTGGAACTGCGTGGAGTTGGCCGCCACGGAAGAAGACGAGCTGGTACGATCGACGATAGATTGGAAAGTACGCAACAAACTGGCTGTCAATTCATCTTCATCGCCCGCAAATATAAAACTCCCCCCGCCCTGGATAGCAGCATCCCTAGGCAGCGGGTTCACCCCTGGGAGGGTAGGGTTGATCGCATCATCCGCTAAGCCGACAATGAAAGTGCTTAGATTGCTTTTGGCAGCCGCAGATTCTATTTTCGGCTTTCTCAGGTCTGGCCTTAAATCCATCTCGTGTAGGGCTTGGGTGACATCGTCCAAATAATCGCTGGGAGTATTCCCTAGATTGCCATAGTCGTAAGCATTTTTCATATCAGCGCTGCTGCAAACCGCACTGTTGAGCGAGCCGTCAGCCAGGGTACAATCGCCATCATAATCTTGTAGGATAGTTGATATGTTTAGGTCTTTAGTTGGGAGCCCATCGGTCACGACCACCGCAAAGTTTTTTTGGCAACTGAATTGGATGGGGCTGGTGCTAAATTTTGGTTCATCGCTAACTGCATGGGTCACCGGATCTGTACGTTCAGATGCAGGAATTGCAGTACGCCCTGACCAACCGGTCCCGTCAGCCAAATTACCAGTAAAAACGGTAGTTGCTGATTGTGTAGATTTGTTACTTTGGCCGGCATGCAAAATAACATCGCTACTCCCGGTCGCAAAGTACATGCCAATATCGGACATGACTTCCGCCAGTGGCGTCCATGTATGGGCAGTCTGCGCATTAATCTGGCTTTTAATATTGGCTTTTTTGGTCGGCCCCAAGTCATCGACCACTTCCAGCAATATACCGCCTTCTTCAAATGCTAAAACCGAAAAACCGAGCCGTACGTTAGTTAAGGAATCCACCAAGGTATTGGCGGCGGACTTGGCTACTTCCAAGCGCGTTTTCGAACCGCTCCCTTTTAGTTTTAGCTGTTCTATGTAAAACCAGTTCAAGTAATTGGCAACTTGGTCGGGCTTTGTCGGGTCTACCTGCGATGGCAAAGTAAGCGTGGTCACGTAGTTCTTGGTGGCATCAAAGCATTTGGTTCCTGTGCCTAACTTAGTCTTGTTACCAAAGAATTCGGGAGGGATTGTCGTGCCGTAGATGACAAAATCTGTCTTCGTAACCGTATCGGTAATCGTCGTCGTGACAGTCGTAGTGACAGTAGTGGTGACAGTTTTCGTAACATGACAAGACTTAGGGGTGCCAGACCAACTTGCCGAGGTTACGGTACTCACTTTAGTGGAAGTTGTAGTGTCTACTTTGTTATCAGTTTTGGTGCTGATTATCGCTGTGCCCGTGTTGGTGGTGCTGGTCGTGCTGGTAGTGGCGCTATTGGTGCTAGACGTAGTTTTACTGATGCTGCTGGCTGCCTTGCTGCACGAACTGCTGGTTGTACGGGACGAATCAACGCTATTGGTTGTAACAACGGTAGGCGATGCGGTATTTGAAGTTGTTTGGGGATAACCTGACCTGACCTTTGGGGAGCCTACTACGGGCGTTTTTGTGTTCGCCTCTGGGTTGGTGGCGCAATAGGCTGCATCTTTATAGGTTATGGCAGGATCATACGGCGATGGTGTCGGCGCAACCGTGGTAGCCATCGAACCAGAATCATCCAGCATCAGCATCACGTTAGGTTTTACGGTGGTGGTCAGGAACAACGGCACTTGGGACACGGTTCCCGCCACCGATGCTGTACCGATGAGTAACAAACCTAACGCGAGTAGGCAACGACCCAAATATCTGGCAGATAGTTGTTGGTTTGACTTAACAAGGTATTTCATAGACGACCACCCATCAGCTTATCAAAAATTGGTACAGTTAAAATCAATCAATCAGTAGTGCTAAAAGCTATTTAGGAATCTTTTAAAGTCCTACGCTTAACTAACACACAAGCAGGTACACATTTTCTATATCAAAGTCGCTACGGCGGCGGTGCTGCCTTAGTCAATATCACTGACTGCAACATCACTACGGCATTTTCCGTACCCCCGGTAGCGCGCGAGGTAATGCGGTAATTATGGCAATCGTTTGCACCAAGCGCGCTTCCCACGCAGTCGGCAGGCCCCATGTACTCTATAATGTAGCGGGGATTAGCTGACAGAAAACCCGAAGACACGCCCAAGTTACCCGTATACGCGACTGTCTTTGCCGGGTTAGCCGAGGCGGACCAATCGATATTGTCCCAAACTGGCTTCGTACCCGTGTAGCAGGTATAGTAACGACCACTCCCATTGGCACAATCGTAACGCACAGTTCCGACATTGGCTTCGCCCTCTCTTAATGCTGCTTCGGCAGCCTGAAAAGCTAGGTTACGGTCTTTCATGTTGCCTGCCATTTTCTCTTCTAGACTAGTGACTTGAGAGCCGCTTAAACCAATCATAGTAAGCAGCATCAGCATGATTAAGCCAACGAGTAACACAACGCCTGATTGATGCTTAAAGCCTGAGTTAGTGGCTAAATTGGGTCTTACCCCCTTAGGGCTATAACGTTTTGCCCGATGACTCGCAATTTTAATGCTATGCGGCAATTCCTTTGAGTTACCGCCACTGCTTGGCATATCGGACAAAATAATTTTTATATATCCTTCCTTATTTAATTTAGATGGAGTAGTCATGGCCACTTCCGTTAAAAAATCCGGTTACGCAGGGCGATAGTCGAGGTAAAGTTCCGGATCAACCTACCGCTAGTCGTAGCCAAGGTATTGTCAATCGATTGAACCGTTAACGTAATCCTTACACTTACGACTTGGGCCATATTCGGCACGCTGGTCGATGCCACATAATAATTGGCTGTGCCATCGCCGTCGGTATCCATACCATACAAAACGTCTAGGTCTTGAATGCCTTCAATTACCTCACTAGGGTTAGAAGAGCTAGAGGCATAGTTGTTATCAAACCGCCAAAGCGCGGGATCGCCGTTGGATCCAGGTTTTATAAAATAAGTATAAGACTGGAACAACAAAATTTCCGAACCCACCGCATAAGTTTTGCTTAAGGCGGTTGTGGCAGTACCAGCGTTGTCTTTATTTTGGGTATTGTCGGCCGCAGCCCTGAATATATCGGCATGGGCGCAATCCGAAATCACTAAGGGCTTACCAGCGGTTATGCTAGTGCCTGGCGTCGTTTTGCTGCCGCATGTTTGGGTTGCCGAAAGGGCTGTGGGATTTACGGTGTTCATGGCCGCTGTTGTATAACCGCCACAAGACTCCCCAAATTGGATGGTGATCGCGTCGGTATTTGGACTGACCGATGCTAAGGGACTTGAGGTCAGGGCGGGATTTGGCGTAGTGAATGTGCCGCCCGATTCATCTCCCCCGGTTATGGTTGAAGCGGAAACAACGGCCAGATCACCCGTATGGGGAACTGGGGCCAACAATGGGCTATTGGCAATGACCGACAATTTAGTAGTATCGCCGCCAGCGCAACCTAAATAACCCGTCATCCGGATATCGTGGTTTAACAATTCGAGCGCGTATCGGGCGTTTTCTTGCAAGCGGGACAAATTATCCTGCATCCGGTAGGTCTGCTTTGTGTTAATAAAAATCTGCATAATCCCGCCCATTATGAACAGCCCTATTAAGAGTGCGATCATGATTTCAATAAGGGTAAAGCCACTGTGGCTTTTAGGGCTATTTAGTCTCATAACTGGAAGCGTGTTTGGACTGATTCGTTAGCATCCGTATTGTCGCCATCCCTGTTATCATCCCACCGGATAGTGATGAGAAAACCATTTGTCCCGTTTTGTGAGACAAGACCAACCCCAGAAGGCAACATACCCGTGATAATACTTTCCCATTCATATAAATCGTTTTCAGCCATAAGTGCGGAAGAGCAACCTGTCGTACTATTACATCCGGTCTTTTGCTGGGCTGCGTTAATATCCATGAAGTATTTGCTAGCGGCGCCCTTTAACGCTTCAACTTCGTTTGCCCGTATTCGATCTGCAATATCATAAGCAAACTGTGTCGCCTGGCTGCGGTAATAACTGTTTTGGTTATTTTTTAAGGTGGTTGCCTGGAGGGCAGCCAAGCCTAACAAACCCAATGCCAAAACTAGCATGGCTATCAATACCTCTATTAAAGTAAATCCCTGCTGAAACTTGGTATGCATAAGATTTTTTAAACCTAAGGTGGTAAACAGGTAGTAAGGTTGGGGCCCGCAGAACCCGTGTTCGGTATCCCATCCTTGGGATTATCGCTATCTTCGGCAATCCTCAACCTACCGGTTGCATTTACAACAATTAACCGGGATGAGCCCGCTTCTGGAAGATTATTGTTATCGCTATTGTCGCAAATTACAAAACTGCCTTGTGTGTTAGCATCGCCAGCAGGCATGAAGCTGAGATAGTTGCTAACGTTACCAGAACCATCAAGGGTGTAAGAAGTTGGCAATGCGGGAAACTCCCTAAGCAAACAATCCTCACCGCTTTCACACAGGGTAGAATTCGCACCTGCTTGGTAAGTATCGGCGTCTGAGCTTGGCGAGGCTCGATCAATGTCGACAAACACCTGCCAGCCGTTTTTCCAATCGCTTCCTATTTCTCGAACAACCACAATTTGACCCCTTTTAATCGCTTCGCTTCGAGCCAGGTTCATTGCCGTCACAAATGCATTCGCGCTCGTGGTCAAACGGTTACTTTGTATGACTGACATAAAGTTAGGGACTGCTATACCGACCAGGATAGCCGCAATGGTAATTGTAATCATAAGCTCCAGCAGGGTAAAACCGAGGGTTTTTGACCGCTGTTCTTGCATGATTCGGTAATCTATTGGCTTTAGCCGCATTATTCATTCAACCCGATCTGACTTCTCTTTTTTTGCATCTTAGTATAGTCCGTATGTTTGTGTTTGTGAAACCCATCACATATCTGCAATTTAGTGAAATTTATTGGCTTTTTATTTTTTGTAACCTTATATGCAAGCCTATTCCCACCGTAGTTTTTGGACTGCATTCATTTTTTAAAATGACCTATTTCAACATTATCACCCGCAATTTGTTTTGCCGCTGCTAATTAACGGTTTTTGGTATGGCTAACTTCGCTTGCTTAAGTTGGCGATATGTTACAATTGCCGCATCGTTAAGCCAATATTTTACCCAGAACCCCCAACGTCATGACCACTAATGGCAACTCATCCCAATTAATCGACCGATTCGGCAGAAAGGTTAATTATTTGCGTATCTCTATTACGGATCGTTGTGATTTCCGTTGCGTGTATTGCATGTCTGAGGAAATGACGTTTTTGCCGCGTGCCCAGGTCTTGTCACTGGAAGAAATCTACACCATAGCAAAGGCATTTACTGAATTAGGCGTAAAAAAGATTAGGGTGACGGGCGGTGAGCCTTTGGTCAGGCGCGGTGCGCTGGAGTTGCTAGAAAATATCGGCAAACTTAAGGGCTTGAATGAGTTGGTGCTGACAACCAATGGTTCACAGCTAGAAAGCATGGCTTTACCGCTGAAAAAAACGGGTGTTAAACGCATTAATATCAGCCTGGACACATTGGATGCCCATAAATTCAAGGCAATCACCCGTACTGGCGATTTGCAGCAGGTATTGAGCGGGATTGATGCAGCAAACGGGGCGGGCTTTGAGCGGATTAAGATTAATTCGGTGATACTGAAGGACAAAAACCATGAGGAAGTAGTTGATCTGGTGCAATTTGCGGTGGATCAGGGCATAGACATCAGCTTTATTGAGGAAATGCCGCTGGGCCTGGTCAGCCAACATGACCGCTCAGCCGCTTATTATTCCAGCGATTGTATTAAGGCCGATTTGACGGAACATTTCTCCCTGATTGCTTCGACCGAAAAAACGGGCGGCCCCTCGGTTTATTATAAGGTGCAAGGTAGCGATACCCGTGTTGGCTTTATCTCACCGCATAGCGCGAACTTTTGCAGTAGCTGTAACCGTGTCCGGTTGACGGTCGAAGGCCGTTTGCTGTTGTGCCTTGGTAACGAACATTCAATCGATTTAAAGCAGATTGTTAGGTCTAACCCTGGTGATATGGACATCCTAAAGCAGGCTATCATTGATTCTATGCAAATTAAGCCGGAAAAACACGAATTCAGGATCCATGAACAACCTGTGATTTTGCGGCACATGAGTGTTACGGGGGGGTAATGGCCCTCTTTTTTTGTCTTAATCTGGGCTGACAATCCCAACACCCACCATTTGCCGGGTTTACCAACCCAGCTTACTAATTTTTTAAGGTTTCCATGTCATTTGATTCGCTCGGTTTATCGGACGCACTGCTAAAAGCAGTTGCCGACCAAGGTTACACATCACCCACACCTATCCAGGTCAAAGCAATCCCGCCCATTCTTGCAGGAAGGGATGTGCTGGCAGGCGCACAAACTGGCACGGGCAAAACTGCCGGGTTTTCTTTGCCGTTGCTGCAACGTCTTATGGAGAATGCGGACTTGGCGCTCAAACCCAGAAAAATCCGCGCGTTAGTATTGGTACCGACTCGAGAACTGGCTGCGCAAGTCCAAGAAAGCATGACTATCTATGGAAAATACTTCCCCTTGCAAACGCAAGTTATCATCGGCGGTGCGAGCATTAACACGCAAACCCGCCTGTTACGGCATGGTTGCGATATCGTGGTCGCCACGCCAGGTCGATTGATGGACCATATCGGACAAAAAAACATTAGCTTGTCCGCTATTGAAATACTGGTGTTGGACGAGGCAGACCGGATGTTGGATATGGGGTTTTTGCCGGAAATTCGCCGGATTATGGCTTATCTACCCAAAAACCGACAAAGTTTGCTGTTTTCCGCCACCATGCCCGGCGCAATCAAAACGCTGGCAACTACAATTCTCAATAATCCTGTCGAAGTTGCAGTGGCCAAACAAAATATTACGGCGGATTTGGTTTCCGAATGCGTTTACGGCATTGCCAAAGACAACAAACGCGAATTGCTGTCTTACCTGATTGGCAGCAATAACTGGCAACAGGTGCTGGTGTTTGTTCGCACCAAACACGGCGCTGACCGCCTGGAAAAGCAGTTGATTAAGGACGGCATCCGCGCCGCTTCCTTGCATGGCGACAAAACCCAGGGTGCACGCACGAAGGCCCTGGATTATTTTAAAACCGGCAAGGTTACAGCTTTGGTGGCCACCGATATTGCCGCCCGTGGCTTGGACATTGAAGAGCTGCCCCATGTCGTCAATTACGATCTGCCGCAAGTCGCCGAAGACTACATCCACCGCATTGGACGTACCGGACGCGCCGGCTCCAGTGGCGCAGCCATTTCCCTGGTTTGCCCGGAAGAGGCGTACTTGCTGGAAGCTATCGAAAAACTGTTGAAACGGCAAATTCCCCGGATAGCTGATACCGGCTACGAGCCTGTTTCACTTAAGGTTATCGATGCACCCAAGAAAAATGCGCCCGCCAAAACCACGGGCAAAAAAGACTTTCGCCACAACAATAAGAAAACATCCCCACGCAGCGGGGCAGTTAGTCAGAAACCAAACGGCAATAAACCCAAAAAACGGGCACATGCCAGGCCTTAACATCCCTTATTTATATCCTTGATAGGCACAATTTCACTTTATGTTGAACTTGTTATCATTTTTGGGTTAAAAAGTGGGTTATTATTAACCCCATCCACACGATAATAATTAACTTAGGAGTAACCAACCATGTCTTTTCTCGCATCGTTCACAAAAAAACCTAAACTCGATGCTGCTATCAAGAAAGCCGCTAAAGCCCGTCCTTACGAAGACAGCGCCGCAGATGCCTCACTAAAAGATGTCTACCAGGATTTTGCTGATATTATGGCTGGCGATTCTTTACGTGCTGCAACGCTTTATCATTGGGGCGTCACTTTGCTGCATCAGGCAAAGGGCAAACAACCGCCTGAATCCATCAATATTTACCGGAATGCCATTGCGAAATTTTCTTTTTGCATGACGATAGACCCCAATTATCTCGCTGCGGCAATTGATGCCGGTGTCGCCTGCATGGATTTGGCGCGGGCGAGAGGCGTCCCTCCCACCGATGAACTGTATGAAATGGCGAAAAGGCAGTTTGAAAAAGCAAATGGCATCCAGGCCGGCGTTGCTGCTTTTAATTTAGCCTGTTTTTATGGTGTGCGTAGCGAGGATGAAAATTGCCTTGACGCGTTGAAAACCGCGAAAGAGAAAGGCAATTTGCCGGAAGATGCCGATATTCTTGCAGATCCTGACTTGGTAAATGTTGTCAAGCAAAAATGGTTTAAAGATTTTATGGCTTCACTTGAGGAAGACCGGCGTATTGCAGAAGAAAAACTCCTAGCGGCAAAGGCTGCCGAGGAAGAGGCCAAAAAACCAAAGCCCAAAAATCCCAACGAATTTGATCCTTACCATACGGAAAAGAAAGCTGAACCAAAGGCTACTAAAGCCAGCGAATCAGTAGATACCGAAGAATCGCCTGGGGCAGCGGAAAAAGAAGCCATCGAAGAAGCGTCCGCTCCCGTAGCGGAAGCCCCCGAACAATCAGAAAGTTAATCCTTGCTAGGGCTTGAGGTTTGTTAGCTTACCTCAAGCCCTACCCAGGACGTCACCCAGGCGTTTTAGCTTGATCCTCTGGGTCTTTCTCGTGCAATATGGCGGTATAACAATCCATTATGCTTTCGGTATATACAGAATGCGCCTTAGCCAACTCTTGCGGCGAACCGAAATCCTTACGCAATTCTTCCAACGTCTTTTGGGGATCTTGGGCCAACGACATCTTCAGCATTTTTGAGTAGTTGCGGTAGGCTTGCAACCGATCAGGATCGAAGGCAAAAAAACCAGGCATCCGTTGGTAGGTCGTATCAATGACGCACTTCGCCATATAAGCAGGATCTATCTTGTAATCCTTAACATCTTGTTCTTTCTTCATTTCTTCTAAGACAACTTCCTCATATTGCTGCTTGTCAGCGCAAGCCACCAGCAATAGTGGAAATAGAAGAACTAACAGCTTTTTTTTCATGTACATAACACCACTTAACATTTAAATTACAACAAAACGGAATGTATTATACGCAGTTTTATGGATTTCGCTTAACCGCATTACCTATAGTCAGCCAAGGTTTTCTAGGGGTTAATCTCCTGCATTGCATTTTTCACCCAATCTTCCGCCTCCTTATTGATGTCCGCCGCTTTGCGCCCCTTACTTTCAACGTACGGGCCTATTTTTACTTTAATCGTCCCTGGGTATTTTATAAAGCTGTAACGCGGCCAAAAAAGCCCCGCATTATGCGCGATAGGCACCACAGGATAACCCGATTTTTGCGCCAGCATTGCACCGCCCGCGCTAAAATCCCCCAGCTTATCTGCCGACATCCGAGTCCCTTCTGGAAAAACGATAACCCATAGACCTTCCTTTAATGCCTCAGTTCCACGGCTGATTAACTTACGTAAGGCGCTGTGTTTGCTATCCCTGTCGATAGCAATTGGCTTTAAGGTTGCCATTGCCCAGCCCCAGATCGGTATCCACAGCAGGGATTGCTTAAACAATGAAGTTTGGGGGGGCAAAAAGCATCTAAAAGCCAATGTTTCCCAAGCTGATTGGTGGTTGCTTAATACAATTGCCCCACTGTTGATGTTGATATGCTCCAACCCTTCCACCTCATAGCGGACGCCACAAAAGATTTCTGCCAGTTTCAGTACGGTTTCCGCCCATCCTTTACCTATTCGATAACGGATGTTAAAGGGAAAAATGATGCCAAGCAAAACCAACGTGCCAAAAACAAAAGTAGCGATTATTGAAGCCGCCAAAAAGAGCGCAGACCCAAGACAAATTCGGATACTATTGTTTTGATGAGAGAAATTCGGCGACACCATAAAGATTTTCAAAAACAGGAATGTTAAGGTTTGGGTTATTGGTCAGGGTAAGTTGGCCTTTGCCTGTTTTAACCAGTATAGGCATTGCGCCAACGGCTTGCGCGGCTTGTATATCCCGAAGTGAATCGCCGATAAAAAAAACAGTCTTTAAATCGACATTTTTTTCGAGTGAGAATTGCTCAAGCAAGCCAGGCTTGGGTTTACGGCACAGGCACAAACTGTCAGGCCCATGCGGGCAATAATAAATGGCGGCAATTTTTCCACCCTTATCAGCAAGTAAACCGTGCATTTTGTCATGGATTCTTGTCAGCATCGCTTCATCGAACAAGCCTCTCGCAAGGCCGGATTGATTGCTTATCACGGCCACTTCATAGCCGTGCTGGTTTAACAAGGCTATCGCCTCCAAGCTGCCTTCAATGGGCTGCCATTCTTCAGGCGATTTGATGAAGTCCTCGGAGTCCTCGTTAATCACGCCGTCACGGTCAATCAGGACGTATTTGCACGTTTCCATTCAATAGTTACGCTTGCAATTTGCTGATGTCGGCTACCTTAAGAAACTGTTCCGACAACAAATTCAGCAAAGCTAATCGTCTGGCGCGTAAATTAAGATCATCACACATCACCATAACTTTATCGAAATAGGCGTTAACGGCAGGTTCGGTTAAAGCTAGGCGCGACAAAACTGCTTGATAGTCTTTTTTCTCCAGATTAATTCGTATTTCGTCTGTCGACCGAGTAAGCACGTGGTATAAGTCGCGTTCTTCTGCTTCGGCCAAGTCATGGTACTGACCGACATTGTCGGTGACGACCGTTTCCGATTTTTTTAAGATATTGCGGATGCGCTTATTGGCTGCCGCCAAACTCGCCGCTTCGGGCAGTTGCCGAAATGCCTTCACCGCCTGTAATCTCTTCATAAAGTCAAGCGGTTGTGCAGGATTAACTGCCATAACAGCATCAATCTCATCAGGCGTATAGCCTTTTTCGAGACAATATCCACGCAAGCGTTCAAAAATGAAGTCAATGATTAAATTATGATATTTTTGTTGATTTTCAGCTAATGGGAGAATATGGAACATGTGGATCGAAGCGTTGATCAATTTATCAATGTCTAGGTTTAACTCATTTTCAATGATAATCCTTAAGCAACCAATTGCTGCTCGCCTTAACGCATAAGGATCTTTATCGCCTGTGGGTATAAGACCTGCACTGAAAATCCCCGTCAAGGTATCGATCTTATCTGCCAGTGCGACAATCTGCCCGGTCTGGCTGGACGGTGTGGGGCTTCCCGATTGTTTCGGGAAATAATGTTGTTCAATCGCATCCGCAACTTCCTTGGGTTCACCATCTGCAAGTGCATAATATTTCCCCATGATGCCTTGCAGACTCCCAAATTCCCCCACCATATTCGTTAACAAATCAGCTTTTGCCAACTTAGCCGCGCGCATCGACCAATCTGCATTGACATTTAGTTTTTCGGCAATAAATCCAGACAACCTGACGACACGTTCGGTTTTATCCGCCAACGTTCCCAGTTTTTCCTGGAAAATAACATTGGCCAATTCAGTTACCCTTTCCGCCAATGGTTGTTTTTTATCTTGTTTCCAGAAAAATTCAGCATCGGTCAAGCGCGGGGTTATTACACGTTCGTTGCCTTCTTTTATTGATTCTGGCCGAGTACTTTCAATATTGCTAAAGGTAATAAAATAAGGCAATAACGCTCCACTGCTATTTTCTACCGGAAAATACTTCTGATTGGTTTGCATTGTTGTAATCAGCACTTCCGCGGGCAACTCAAGAAAGCGTGGATCAAATGTTCCAGTTACTGGCACAGGCCATTCATTCAAGGCGGCAATCTCTTCCAGCAAATCATCCTCGATATTAGCGATGCCATTGACCGCCGACGCGGCAATGTTTGCCTTTTCACGAATGATAGTTTTTCGCTCCTCCACACCCGCAATCACCTTGCCATGTTGAAACAAGACATCGGCATAAATTTCAGGGCTGGCGATTGTTATGGCTTGTGGCGCGTGAAAACGGTGCCCATAAGTTAAGTTGCTGGTTTTCAATCCCAAAATTTCGCAATCGATGACCACATCACCATAAAGCAATACCGCCCAATGTACGGGCCTGACGAATTCGGTGGCAAAACTGCCCCAGCGCATCCGTTTAGCAATAGGCAAATTTGCTATGCTTTGACGAATGATTTCAGGAATAAGTCGCTCAGTCTGTTGACCTTTCACCGTTTGCTTATAAATCAACCATTCACCCTTGTCGGTCTTGAGCCGTTCGAGTTGGTCGAAAGTCGTCCCGCAACTGGCGGCAAATCCTTCCGCCGCCTTGCTCGGCTTGCCATCTGGGGTAAAGGCCGCTTGAATCGCGGGCCCGCGCTTTTCGACAATTTTGTCCGGTTGCTGCGTGGACAGGTTTTCGACGACTACCGCCAAGCGTCTCGGCGTGGCATACGCCTTGCTGCCGGAATATGTCAATTCTGCATCATTCAGCCCTTGTAATACACCATCCAACAAGGCTTGATTTAGTTTGACAAGGGTTTTGGGCGGCAATTCTTCCGAGCCCAACTCGAACAACAAATGTCTTGCTTCCATGTTACGCCCCCTGCCCTGCACACATCGGAAATCCCAAGGATTCCCGACGTTGGTAATAGGCTTCGGCGACCGCCTTTGATAACGTCCTGACCCTTAAGATATACCGTTGCCGCTCCGTTACCGAAATCGCATGACGCGCATCCAACAGATTAAAGGTATGGGAAGCCTTAAGCACCATTTCGTAAGCGGGCAAAGGCAGATCCAGGGCAATCAGCTTCTGGCATTCCTGCTCATACGCGTCAAAGCATTGGAACAGGAACGGCACATTGGCTTGCTCGAAATTATAGGCCGACATTTCCACTTCGTTCTGGTGGAACACATCGCCGTAAGTGACCGTGCCAAACGAACCTTTCGTCCAGACCAAATCGAATACGCTCTTAACGCCCTGCAAATACATGGCGAGCCGTTCCAGGCCATAGGTGATCTCGCCCGTTACAGGCCTGCATTCCAAACCGCCGACTTGCTGAAAATAGGTGAACTGCGTGACTTCCATACCATTCAACCACACTTCCCAGCCTAGGCCCCAGGCACCTAATGTAGGCGATTCCCAGTTGTCTTCAACAAAGCGGATGTCGTGCTCCAACAGGTCAAAACCCAGTTGGCGCAGTGAGCCAAGATAAAGCTCCTGGATGTTATCGGGCGAAGGCTTTAGGGCAACCTGATATTGGTAGTAATGTTGCAGGCGGTTGGGGTTTTCGCCATAACGCCCATCGGTAGGGCGGCGGGAAGGTTGCACGTAAGCGGTGTTCCAAGGTTCTGGACCGATTGCACGCAAAAAGGTAGCCGGGTGAAACGTCCCCGCGCCGACTTCCATGTCTAAAGGTTGCAATAGAATACAGCCTTGTGCAGACCAGTAATCTTGCAAGGCCAGGATAAGTCCCTGAAAAGTTGTTAAATCGTAATTTGGGCTGGACACGTCAAGTGAGTGGTTGGGCAATAAAAAAGTGGGCAATTATAACGCATAAAAGCGCTAAAAGTCGGGCTTATCCTCATCTTTAGTGATTGCTTGCAGCGAAAGGCCTGATACCGCCCCGCTTTTGACTGGGTCAACAGACCTCGTTGCCGGCGATACCGAACCGTAGCCCTCACTCAGGTTAATTTTCAACTTGAGATTATTGGGCGAATCGGAGTTTTGTAAGGCTTCTTCCAGGGAAATAATACCATCCTTGAATAATCTTAGCAGATGGCTGTCGAATGTTTGCATACCGATATTTTCGGATTTCTCCATGGCCTCTTTGATGGCATGGATGTCGCCTTTATGGACTAAATCCCTGACCAACTGCGAAGCCAACAAAATCTCAATCGCCGCAGTCCGCTTGCCGTCCAGCGTGGGGACTAAGCGTTGCGAGATGAACGCTTTCAAATTCAAAGACAAATCCATCAAGAGTTGATTGCGGCGTTCTTCGGGGAAAAAGTTGATGATCCTGTCCAACGCCTGATTGGAATTGTTGGCATGCAAGGTTGACAGGCACAAATGCCCGGTTTCGGCGAATGCTAGCGCGTGTTCCATGGTTTCCTGGCTGCGGATTTCGCCGATCAGGATAACGTCCGGCGCTTGCCGTAAGGTATTCTTGAGTGCGTCTTCATAACTGAGCGTATCCACCCCAACTTCGCGCTGGTTGACCAACGATTTTTTGTGCGGGTGGATATATTCGATCGGGTCTTCAATGGTAATGATATGGCCCGAACTATTCGCATTGCGGTGGTCAATCAACGCAGCAAGCGAGGTTGACTTACCCGAACCCGTGCCGCCGATAACCAAAATCAGGCCGCGTTTTTCCATGATGACCCGTTTCAATATTTCCGGCAACCCCAACTTATCGGCATTGGGGATTTCCACCTTGATATTACGGATCACTAAGGAAAAGCAATTGCGCTGCTTAAAAATATTGACCCGAAACCGTCCTATTCCCTGCTCCGAAATCGCCAGGTTCAATTCGGGTTGATGCTCAAACGCCTTTTGTTGCTCAAAATCCATCAGGCTGTATGCGATTTCTTTTAACCTTTCCCTGGTCAACTTAATGGGTTCCAAAGGCCGTAATACCCCTTGAAATTTAGCAGCGGGCGGCGCATCGACTGTCAGGTATAGATCAGAACCGTCGTTCTGTACGAGCACTCTAAGGTATTCTTTAAATTCCATATTCAGCTATCTTTATAGTAAGAAATTTTCAAATTTTAGATCATTAACCGATTAGTTAAAGGACATTGCAAGATTTTGGGCTAACACTTTAAAGTGTAGCAAAGAATGCTTGGATTTATCCCATTGAAAAATTTCAGCAAGCTTTTTTCAAAAACTTTATTAGAATTGTTACCATCCTGCTTAATATAACGCGCAACAAATTATGGCAAGCTGTACCCACTGTGGCGCACCTTTAGCGGCCAACACCAACAAATGCAAATACTGCGGAACGCGAAATGATGTCGATTTACATGCTAAATTCCCCTATAAGGCTGAACAGCAAGCTTCTAATCGAATCTGCCCGCAGTGCAATATTCCGTTGAATACCATTAGCGCTGAACAAGACCAAAATTTATTCATAGAACGCTGCAAAAGTTGTTTCGGCCTATTTTTTGACCGTGGCGAACTTGAATACGTCCTGCAACAATCGGTTTCCAACATTCATGAGATTAATCTTGAACACATCGACAATATCAATAAAGACAGGTATCAGAAGCCGGCGGATTTTAATTACCGTAAATGCCCTGAGTGCTCTGTGCTAATGAATCGTGTCAATTTTGGGCAACGTAGTGCCGTCGTCGTAGACCAATGCCTGATCCACGGTATATGGCTGGACAACGGTGAATTGGCTCACTTGATGGAATGGAAAAAAGCGGGCGGGCAACTCCTGCACCAGCAGACCGAAGCGCTCAAACAGCAAAGCGCTAAACCAAAAACAAGGACACCGTTGCCCGATTCCTCCCCTGCCAGCTCCGGTGGCGCTTGGGAAACTGGCGAATGGGACATCAGTTGGGATGTGATCGCAGCTGTTGCATGGCTATTGGCAAAGATATTTTTGGGGCGCTAGATTGGCTTTAAGTGCCGTTAAAAATGCCCTGCGGACTAAGTTGGAAATGCAACCCAATTGAATTTGAAAAAGATTGCCTAAACTAAATGGGCACGGCTTATGGCGTAGAAAGGCTTGATGGGTTAGAATTATTGCGAGAGCGTGACTTTAACATCAAAATAAAACAAGGGTCTTGTCTGCCGTTAATTGATGAAGCATCGATATACTCATGCAAGCCATTAGAGTTTCTATAACTTATCGAGAGGAGTTTTCTCAGTGAAGAAAACAAAGCAACTATTCACGGGCCTGATATTGTTTCTGTCGGGTTTGGGAACTTTGCAAGCAGCGGAGAATTGCCCGTCAAATCGGATGGAAGGTTCAGTCTGCTTGCCGAATGGCTTTCCAATGGAAGCCGATCCCGGCAGGTATGCACTCAACCTGACGCAAGGCCAGACGCAGATCAGCCATGATGTCTACAACTTGCACATGCTGATCCTGTGGATTTGCGTACTTGTAGGACTCGGCGTGTTTAGCGCGATGTTCTACTCCATCTATCACCATCGCAAATCGAAAGGGCATGTCGCCAAGCAATTCCATGAAAACACCCTCGTCGAAATCATTTGGACGATCATCCCTGCGGTAATCCTGGTATCGATGGCCATCCCCGCCACCAAAACCATGTTGGAAATGGATGATGTGCAAGATTCCGACATGACCATCAAGGTAACGGGCTGGCAATGGAAATGGGAATATGAGTATTTGGGGCACGACATCCACTTCTTCAGCAAGTTGAGTGACGCCAGCAATCAGGCTCGACAACTGAATTCCGGTATTGACACTACTGAAGTCCCCAATTATTTGTTGAGCGTGGATGAACCCGTTGTAGTTCCGGTCAACAAAAAAATCCGCTTGGTGTTTACGGCTGCAGATGTCTTGCATTCCTGGTGGGTTCCCGAATTGGGCTGGAAAAAAGACGCGATACCGGGCTTTATTAACGAAGCCTGGACATCGGTCAGCAAGCCCGGCGTTTTTAGGGGGCAATGTACCGAACTATGCGGAAAAGACCACGCCTTCATGCCGATTGTCGTAATCGCCATGGAGCAAGCGGATTATGATGTCTGGGCGAAAGCCAAGGTCGAAGAAATGAAGCAGGGCGCTTCGCTTGCCGATGAGCCACATGACCAATTGGTCAAGAATGGCGGTGAAATTTACGCCAAAAACTGTGCGACTTGCCACATGCCTGACGGCGCAGGTATCCCGGGCGCTTTCCCAGCGTTGACCAACAGTCCAGTCGTTACTGGCGATATCAAGGCGCAAGCCAATTTAATCTTGAATGGCAAAAACGCCATGCCGGCCTTTGGCAAACAGCTACAAGCGGCTGAATTGGCGGCAGTCATCACTTATACTAGGAACGCATTGGGCAATTCCAAAGGTGACGAAATACAGGCTAAAGAGATTAATTCGATGTTAGGCGGCGCAGCAGCAGCCCCTCAAACAGAATTGGGCAACAATGGAGCTGCGAAGTCCAAATCGGCTGAAAAGCCTAATTCTGTAAAAAAAACTACAGCGCCTGAAGACAAGCCAAAAAAAGCCGATAAGCCAAAACTTGCTGCCTCTCAAGCTGATGAAGTAGAAAACGTGCAGTTTGCCTCGGACAAATTTTATCCCCAAAAAAAGGTGACAGACAAACCCAGCCCCGTGACCGCTAACACCTCCAAGAAAGCCGAAAGCGCAGATGCCAAAGGCGAAGCCACCTTGGCGGAACTGGTGAAAAAAGGGGAGTCGGTTTATCAGGAAAATTGCCAGTCTTGCCACCAACCCGGCGGTATTGGTATGCCTCCCGTGTTTCCTGCCTTGAAGGGAAGTGCGGTCGTCACAGGCAAGATAGATGCCCAAGTGGACATGATGCTCAAAGGCAAAGGCATGATGCCTGGGTTCGGCAAAACGCTTAGTGCCGATGATTTTGCGGCCGTACTGGCGTTTACCCGGAATAAGCTTAATGCGACGGGAGACTTTAAGCAACCGTCGGAAATTGGGGCGTTACAGTAAAGCAACATTTATTAATATTGCTTATTGAAGAACTATAAGATTTTTTTGCTGTTTTGCACGAATCACGACGTGATTATTTTAAAAAAGAGGAATTGATATGTCTGCCGTTGTAGCTGAACATGATAAACACCACGACCATAGTCACGATGACCACGATCATGGCCCCGCCAAAGGCATCCTGAGATGGATTATTACCACCAACCACAAGGACATCGGAACTCTTTATCTGGTGTTTGCGTTGGTGATGTTTTTTGTGGGCGGCACGATGGCATTGGTCATTCGCGCAGAATTATTTGAACCAGGATTACAATTTGTTGAGCCCCAGTTTTTTAATTCCATGACCACTATGCATGCTTTAGTCATGGTATTCGGGGCGGTTATGCCGGGTTTTGTCGGTTTAGCCAACTGGATGATACCCATGATGATCGGCGCGCCGGATATGGCGTTGCCTCGCATGAACAACATGAGTTTCTGGATGTTGGTTGCTGGCATTTTGTTATTGGCCAGCACCCTATTCATGGAAGGCGGCGCCCCTGCCAGCGGATGGACATTGTACCCGCCACTCGTTTTACAAACAGGTAAAGCCTTACCTTTTGCGGTCTTCTCAGTGCATTTATTGGGGATTTCCTCCATCATGGGCGCAATAAATATTATTGCCACCATCTTCAACATGCGCGCCCCTGGCATGACTTTGATGCGGATGCCGATGTTCGTTTGGACTTGGGTCATCACCGCCTTCCTGCTGGTGGCCGTTATGCCGGTTTTTGCGGGTGCGGTCACCATGCTATTGACCGACAAGTTCTTTGAAACCAGTTTCTTCGATGCCGCTGGCGGCGGCGACCCAGTGCTCTACCAGCATATCTTCTGGTTTTTTGGTCACCCGGAAGTGTATATCATGATTTTGCCCACTTTTGGCGTGGCTTCAACCATAATTCCCGTGTTTGCCAGAAAACCGCTATTCGGCTATAGCTCGATGGTTTACGCGACGGCGGCGATTGCGTTCCTGTCGTTTATCGTGTGGGCTCACCACATGTTTACTGTGGGCATGCCTATTGTAGGTGAACTTTATTTCATGTACGCCACCATGTTGATCGCTATCCCTACGGCTGTAAAAGTTTTTAACTGGACAGCTACAATGTGGAAAGGCTCCATGACTTTAGAAACCCCTATGCTATTTTCAATTGCCTTTGTTGCGTTATTTACTCTGGGCGGGTTTACCGGCTTGATGATGTCTATCGCACCTTCCGATCTCCAATATCATGATACTTATTTCATCGTTGCCCATTTCCACTACACATTGGTTCCTGCATCTGTCTTCATGTTAATGGCCGCTGGCTATTACTGGTTGCCCAAGTGGACAGGTAACATGTACAACGAAAAGGTTGGCCAGTTGCATTTCTGGTTATCTGCAATATCGGTCAATATCCTGTTCTTCCCTCAGCATTTTTTAGGCTTAGCAGGAATGCCCAGAAGGATACCCGATTATAATGTGCAATTTGCGGACTGGAACATGATATCCAGTATCGGGGGATTTATTTTTGGGATTAGCCAATTGTTGTTCCTGTATATCGTCATCGACACGATCCGGGGTGGCACGGGCATAAAAGCGACCAATGAAGTGTGGGACGGTGCGGTGCAATACGGTGGTGGAGGTACAGTAGGTTTGGAATGGACATTGCCATCCCCTCCCCCATACCATACATTTACTGAAGCGCCTGTGGTCGTACCGATTGAATATGAACATTAAGCGACGAAATGTTATTTTGGGTTTGCAATGAATGTTAAGACAAAAAATCTATTAACTGCTTCATTGCTGGGATTATTGGCATTCAGCTTTTATATCTATGCCATGCCATCGGCGGTCATAGAACAATTAGGCAAGGTACTCAGGTCTTTGTTTTGATGGATGAAAGCCTAAAGCAGAAAAATGCCCGACTCGTCCAGATTTTGGTCTTGGTCGTTATCGGCATGTTCGGCTTCGGTTTTGCGCTTGTGCCGCTATACGACGTGCTTTGTGATTTGACCGGGCTTAATGGCAAGGCGGAAACCGTTGCAGCGGAAGAGACGCCATATAAGGTCGATATGGTCAGGGAAATCAATATTGAATTGCTGACGTCGTTGAACGAAGCCACGCCATTGATTTTTCGTACTGAAACCAAACAGTTAAAAATCCACCCCGGTGAATACCATACAGTGAATTTTTATGCGGAGAACAAAACCGATAAGGTCGTGGTAGCCCAGGCTATTCCCAGTTTTTCACCCGGTGTCGTGGCAAAATATTTCAATAAGGTCGAGTGCTTTTGTTTTAAGCAGCAAACATTCAAGCCAGGGGAATCGAAAGTTATGCCCATGCGCTTTGTGGTTAAACCGGATTTACCTAAAGACTTTAAAACCATCACGCTTTCTTATACATTTTTCGATAACACCAAAGCATCAGTGCAAAATTAGAAGAGGAAATTATGTCTACATCACATGGTTATTACATACCGCATAGGGCGACTTGGCCTGTGCTTGCCACTGCCGGATTAGTTTGTATGGCGGTAGGATTTGCCAATCACCTGAATGGGTCGCCCAGTGGCATGAATATCATGATGATGGGACTTGCTTTTTTCATCGTCATGGTGGCAGGTTGGTTCACATTACAGGCGACTGAGAGTGAATCAGGCACCTACAATACCCAAGTCGGCATTTCTTTCCGCATGGGCATGATGTGGTTCATCTTTTCCGAAGTCATGTTTTTTGCCGTGTTTTTTGGTACCCTCTGGTATACACGGAACCTGTCCGTGCCCTGGTTGGGCGGCGAAGGTACGGGGGCGGCAACAAAAGAACTGCTGTGGCCGGATTACGAAGCGGGTTGGCCTACCAATGGCCCCAAGCACTTGGGCGGCAAACTGGTGGATGGCAAACCCTCCGGTGAATTTGAACCAATGGGTGCTTTTGGACTGCCTTTGCTCAACACCTTATTGCTGTTGTCCAGTGGCGTTACCGTCACCTGGGCGCATCATGGCCTGTTGGCAAAAAACCGCGACCAACTCATTAAAGGCTTGATTGCAACCGTTACGCTAGGATTATTATTCGTCCTTTGCCAAGCCACCGAATATCACGAAGCTTATACCGAAATGGGCCTGCAATTGGGTTCAGGCATTTATGGATCGACGTTTTTTATGTTGACCGGCTTCCACGGTTTTCACGTTTGCGTGGGTGCCATCATCCTAAGTGTCGTGTTGTTCCGTAGTTGGAAAGGCCATTTCAAGCCGGAAAACCATTTCGCCTTTGAAGGGGCGGCTTGGTATTGGCATTTTGTAGACGTAGTTTGGCTGGGACTGTTTATTTTCGTCTACTTAATATAAATTCAACGCTATAGTCAAAAAAGCGCTGCTGACAGTAGCGCTTTTTTTATGCCCTGAAATTGCCATTGGGTTGGCAATTACTTTAAAGCGCCAGGAATTGAAGCCCCTTGTGAGTGCATCCGACTACCGATGCCATGCGGCTTAATAATCCCCGTTGCCAGCAAAATACAAACAACGACAAACAGCAGCACTGACAAACCAATTCGAAAAGTCAACGCCCTGACCGTCTTCGTTGATGAGGCACCTTCTTTATATTTAACAAGATGATACAAAGCCGACCCCAAACTGGCAATAATCATCAGAAAAACGGCAATAAGGATAATTTTAATCATAATAAAAATAGGTAACTGTCAACATCGACCGTAATTGCTGGAGTAATGACTGGACTTATTTGCCAAAACTATCTTCCCATCCGTTAATTCCTTGACCACAAAGACAGGTTGCAAAAACTCGCAACACGGATAACCGACCGATTCACCTCTAAACAAGTTTGGATCCCTGACAAGCAGTTACCCAATCTTCATGCGCAGTCATGTGGGAAATACCACCCACCCAAACTTATTTAGGTAACGAGACGCTACCCCGATTACCGGACCAGGAAAGTGAGCTGAAACTTGATAAAGCCAGAAATATCGGTACAGTCGCTATTTGGGCCTAGTTAGCAGTGGACGTCTTGAAAAATCACACACTTCACATTTCCACCGCCGCTTATCCGCGTTAAGAACTGGACGCAAAAAGCAATACAAACTCTCCTTTATGATGTTTGAAACGGCACATACTGAATAATGAAAAACCTTAACTAAAAATAACGTTCAGCATTACTTAGACGTTTATACTTATATTCTATTTTAATAGGCAAGTCATCAAATATTAAAAAAATGCTGAGCCTTATTTAACCAAGTTGCCAAAACAATCAAAATGATCCTTTCTTGAATAGCAATTCATCACCATACATTTACCTAAGTGGTATCCATTGTTTGTGAAAGCCACAAAAAAAGTTAATCGCCATCAAACTCATAATTTAATTTAATCCGTTGCGAGGTGCCCGCTTGCGATTCGACGTTGATGGTCTCGGTCAACTTGTGTTTGAGCACCAAGTTGGCTTGTTTGTTGAACATGCCCACTCGAGTGCCTACATATAAATCGGGTGTCAGGTATTGCCCCATCACCAGCAGACTATCCTTCAGCTCAGCGCCTTCTTCAACCTTAAATTCGTCAATACCTAATTTGTCTGTAAACCAGCTCGCTTTTCCTGCGCCATAGCTCAAAGCTGCACTGGCGAGCATATTATCCCCACCCTTGCCCACTTGATTGAGCGGGCCACCTGTCACCAGGTAGGCTAAGGCTTCCGTTTCAGGCAATGCAGGTTCCGATGATACGCGGGTTTGCGGATTTTTAAGCGAGCCTGTCAAGGCAAGTACGGCAGTGACTTTCTTATTTTTGGACAGCCGTATAGCTTCCACATCCAGCCAGGGGTTATCGGCTGGCCCATTGAACAGGAAGCGGCCTTTCCGTACCGTCAAGTCTTGCCCAAATCGTTTGTATTTGGCTTTTTCCATATCGACATTGCCCTGCATCGCCATTTTTTCCCCAGTCTTGACGACCTTCAAATTGCCTACTAGGTTGGTTTGTAGCCCTTGCCCGGTAAAACTGACTTGTTTGCCGAGTTTAACTTCGATATCGGCAATAATGTCAGGCGGTTGCAGTTTATTGTTTTCAAGTTTTCCTTCACCGAGAATGATTTCATCTTCGCTGACTTTTACCGCATTCTCTGGGATGTCCTGAATGGCCATGATAGCTTTGGGGATGCCTAACCGACCGCTGATCTTTTTTTGTTGCTTGGTCAATGCGATCTTTAAGTCAGGCGAAACGGCAACCTGGGCTTCAGGTATTTTGACGACTTCAAAATCCTTGCCTGTCAGCACCAACTCGACGGGATAGTGCAATCCCGGTTGTAAGCTGACCGTACCGTTAAGATTCACGAGTCCTTCGCCGGACTTTGCCGAACCGTTTATCTCTATATGGTCGCTTTTGTACATCGGTGCTAGGGCATGTAATTTAATATCATGAATATTAAGGCCGTATTGATCGACAACAACAACGCCGTCGGTCAGTTGCGCATTCCCGTTGACCACCGGGTTTTGCGTCGTGCCACTCACCGTCATGTCGGCTTTCAGCAGTCCTTTGACGGTCGTTAGTTGGGGGGCAAAAGCCTTAAGCAACGCAAATTCGCGGATAGCAGCTGTTGCCTGGGCGGATAGCGCTTGGGTCTTACCCGTATTTATATGCAGGTTTGCGCGTATATAATCCTGTTCGGTCAGCACCATATCCAAACCTGCGGAGAACTCCTTGCCATTAATATCGCCTGAAAGCGATGTTGGGCCCAATTTGATTTCATTTTTGGTGGCTTTGGATGTTATCGAGAGAATACTATTGGCAGGCATTGCCAGACGAAAATTTCCGGCCATCTCGTCCTGAGTGTGCAGGTCTGCATCCAGGTTAATTTTGCTAATTAAGCTGATTTTTTCGCCCTCATTAGGGTTATTCAGGATTATCGGCGTTGCGTTACCTTGGATATGGATATTATTGCTTCGGTTACCCAAAGCTACAGCTTGTAAATCAATCTGGTGCAGTCCTATTTTTTCCATTTCGACCAGCCCATCGCTCATATCGATGCGGCCAGCAACAAGCGGTTTGCTAATCGACCCTTGCACAGCCAAATCGGCCTTTAGGAGACCTTTAATATCCGACAATTGTGGAATAAACGGTTTAATCAGGGAAAAATCAGCCATAGATGCGTTTAGGTTACCTGAAAGCCCTTGGGGTTTATTCCTATCCGCAACGAATTTTCCCCGTACGTAATCCTGGCCAGCCAAATTGATATCGAAATCTGCCGACACCTTGCCGCTGTTGAGATTGCCCGACAATATCGAGGCGCCTAATTGGAATTCGTGCAGGGTTTCTTTATTGGGTATAAAAACTCGTATCGGCGTTGTGTCCGCGCGGTAACTTCCCGTCAGGACATTATTTTTCCGTTGCATAGCCATATTGCCATTGATAAGGCTTTTCACAACCATATTATTGGGCAAATAGACTTGCAATATATCCGTTGGTATCGCCTTTGCGTTAAGTTGAAAATTAAGGTCAGTATTCGCCAGATACGAGCCTAAGACACAGAGCGATGCTGATTGCTGCACCCAACAGCCTTCAGACAGGGCAACTTCAAACCCTAGCGACTTTTTTTCTACCCGTAACGGCAGCTTGTTTTTAAGCGACCAGCTTTTGCCTTCTTTAGGCGTGAGATCCAGTCTTGAAATATCCGCTTTCCAACGAGTGTCTACCAAGTTTCCCGTTAACAGGGCAGAAACAGTGCCGTACGAGGAATTGATGTCTGCTTGCAGCGTATGTTGTTGGGGTATGCCTGTGCCCGTAATTCTTAACTTATTGACTTGGATTGCGCCGCTGTTGAAGGCGCTGGCTACAATTGTTAAGGCGGATCGATTTTGGTTGTCAGGATGATAATCCATGTTGACGGTTAAGTCTTTCAGTCCCTGTTGGCCAAATTTTAGGTGCTTGCCTTCGGCATTGAGTCGCATAGCCGGGTTTTTCCAACCTCCCTGCAAGCGCCCGCTGCTTTTTAAGCTACCCCCCCACGTCGGCCATAGCGTGTTTAAGGCGGGCATGTTCAAGGAAAATTCCAGGTCGCCCTTTCTTTGTTCGAGCAGCCCATCGACAGCAATTTTATTCGGGCCTGAATTAATGCGTAGCGCATCAATTTTTAGCTGATTGCCTGTCAAGGCCAGCTTGCCGTTGGCTTGCACCGCTTGCTTCCGTATTTGCCCGGTCAATTGCCCTATATTCGCGGCAATTTGTAAATTTTGGGGGTCGAGCTTGCCTTTGATGCGGCTATTAAAACTTAGGCTACCGGGCAGTTCCGGAATGACAATGGCAGGATTGAATTGTTGCCCCGAAGCAGTCAAATCAAATGCCGGGCTATCTCCCCAGGAAGTTTTGCCTTCCAGCTTAAACGCGCCAGTGCTTGATTTAAGTTCCAACGTGCGAATGGCCATGGCATCCAGCCCACCCTTGCCGTCGAAAACCAATAGGGCTTGCGGTACATATTGCTGATTCAATTGGCCGTTTATCGTGAGATGATAATCGCTGAGTAAGCCAACCATTTCAAAATGGCCTTGCGGGCTTTGTATCTGCGGTGGATGGGCAGCAAAAGGCCAGATTAAATTTTGCCAATCACCTTTAATGTTGACGTTTGGTTTTTTTAGCACATTTTCTACTACGCCTTGCAGGTTGAGTTTGAAGGGCGTAGCCAAATGGTTATCGAAAACCAGCTTGTTCATGTTGCCGTTGACAGTGCTGTCACCTTGCCATACGCCGTTTTTTTTGACATTGATTTGCCAGCCCGTTTGTAAGTTTAAAGGAAAGTCTTTTTCTAGCGTTACAACCCCTTTAGCCGTGGCATTGACCTGATCGGATTGGATGAGCAGCGATAATAATTTGAGTTGGTTGGCTTCTGTCTTTGTGGATAGTTGCACTTTATCTAGAGCCTGCAACGGTTTGCTGTCACGGATAAATTTCAAATCTGTAATCAGCAAATTGCGGATATCAAGTTGAACAGGAAGCTCCAAACCTGTTTCTATAATTGAAGGTTTTTTTTCATCCTCTTTTGTCTTGATCGTGCTTATATCCAGTCCATTAACCGTCAAATCGGCCACACTCAATGTGCCGGACAATAGCTGGTATGGTTGCCATGTAAGGTCAATTTGTTTAACGGCAACCGTTTCCGAATTGCTTTGGTAACGGAATCCGGTCAGCACCATTCGGTCGAGCAAGCGGCCTTGAATATTTTCAACCGCAATTTCCCCTGGAGCGATTGAGAAAACGCATTGCAACAACCAACGGCTTCCTGTTTCACTTCGGATTAGCCCGGACAATGTGATGGGTATGAGAAACGCCAATATCACCGCAAACAGCAGGCACCGCCGCTTCATAACCTGCCCCCGGCAGCAAAGTGGATTTGGAAGGAAGAATCTGATTCATCCAAGGGCAAAGCAAAATCAAGCCGAACCGGACCTACCGGAGAATACCACCTGATCCCTAAACCCACGCCTGTTTTAAACTGGATACGATCTAGGTTAAAAGCGTTGCCGGTATCGACAAAAGTAGCAATAGCCCAATTATCCAGCACCGCTTGTTCATATTCCGCGCTGACCACACTTAAAAACTTGCCGCCTTCAACATGCCCTTTGCTGTCAACGGGCCCCAATTCCTTGTAAGCATAACCTCGTACACTATTGATACCCCCTGCATAAAAGCGGTAGCTGACAGGCAGTTGGGTCACTTGGTCAACTAGCGTTGCACCTTGTAAGGTTCGACCAATGAATAGTCCGCCATAAGGCAGTTCATGCAGCCAGATGGCGGACAAATAACCTTCCAGGAAACTAACATCGGAGATTGGATTTTTGACACTGCCTTTGGTTTCAAACTCTACCCGATAGCCTAAGGTTGGCCGTAACGGATTATTGGATACCGAACGTAACCAACTGGCGCCAGGAACCAGCAACAATCTATGTCCGGCATCTGAATCCGTCTTGAAGTCCTCATAACTGTAATCGAGGAAAAGCGTCTGTCTCCAGCCATTTTCATAAGCATGTTTGTGTCGTGTGGAAAGCGTAGCCGTTAAGGATTCAAAGGTTTGGGTATGCTCACGCTTAAGGCCAACGGCGACACTGAATAAATTGGTGGCAGGTTTATCTAGCGGGATGCTGTACTCCGCTTCAGCGGTCGATAAGATGGGCGACAGGTCCATATTTGCACTAAAGAAATGTCCAAATTGATTGATCCGGCGATTAATATAACTGGCGCTCAGCAATGGCCCAATATCGGTATCAAAGCCAACCCCAAAACCGTAATGGGCTTTCTTTTTTGCAGATAGCTTAATGGTGACAGGGACGCGATGGCCTTGGATATGCTCAAGCTCGGAGCGGATATCCACAGTGTCGAAATAACCGCTTCGCGAAAGCGCGTTGTGGGTTATGGCCAATTGTTCGCCGGTATAGGCATCACCACTTTTGATCGTCAGGTATTTTTTTACAACGCCGTCATCCAGGACATCTTGTTGCACGGTAATATCGCCAAAATTCATGCGTTTGCCGGAATCATAGACCAGCTTGATTTGTGCGGTGTTGTTTTGTTTATTGATATACAGTTTCTTTTCGCCAAACGCCCCTTGTACATACCCGTTATCCATCGCCAAGGATTCTATCTTGCTTTTAATGCTTTCGTACTGCCCGTGATGCAGTGGACTGCCTTGTTTTAAAGGCAGTTTTTTTAGCAGCATCGAAAAATCGAGGTCGCTTTGCGCTTCTCCCTTGATGACAATGTCAATCTCGCTCACCGTGACCCTCGGCCCTGGATTGACGTCAAAATCAGCTTTCCAGCAGGGCTTACTGAATAACAACGATTTCTTTATGACGGCATGGTAATAACCCAGCGCACGTAAAGCCTTATCGATTTCTTGGTCGGCATTACCAAAAAGGTCCTGAATTTTCCATTCTGGCCCATCGCATTTCTCTTTTTGAATAGACAACATCAACTTGACATTATCTACTGCTTCGCCATTTACCCCTGAAACACTGACATCGGCAATGGCTTCCGACACGGACAGGCACAACAGCCAAAACATCAAAAGCGTTTTGCAAATATGGCCTATAACAGGCCGATCCCGACGTAACATTTTTATTGATCCAAAACCTACATCATCGGTTGTGTATATGGAAAAGTATTTATAGTAGTCGGTATTATTGATTTCGCTAATAAATTATCCCTGGAAGGAAATACCCGTTTTTTCGTTTGAAACGCAAATGGGCCGCACCATCTCACCTCTGGAGCCTTTTTCTTGATCTGGTGGACTCAAGCCGTCGGATACGGTAAGGCTAAAGCCATGCTTAAGTTCGTCTGTAGCCTTGTCTCCGGTTTCAATGAGCCAGGCATCTCCCTTTGCCCAGTTTGACGAGATCCGTTCAGCTACGGCCTCGAAAGCTATGCACGAAATCAAGGCATAACCATCTTCAACGGCTATGAGGTCAAGTAATTATCGTTTGCGGCAAAATTGCCAAGGAAAACCCAAAACGGTTGCCTGGCGACCGGATTAAGCCATTCTGCCAACGCTGGCCCATATAAACCTAAAATGTTGGTGCATTTTAGCCGCTGTCGAACCAGAATTTTTAGAGCCTATGGTTTTCATTACTTTTTTTGCACTGAAATTAGGTGAATCCCCTTATTTGCTGTGCCGAACAATACCGCAAATTTAAGTGTCATTAAGAAAAACAAAATGGCATGTTGATTGCTTTTATTTTCGTAGCCTAACTTTGTTCACCTCCGCAATAGACAGAATTTATATGTTGGCTCACTGGTGTCCGGAGATTATCGGAATAGTACAGCTTAACTGATTGATAAAAAGTAAGTAAATGCCATTTATAGGTGTCACCGATTTCAATGTGTTGGAAACT
>NZ_AYLO01000005.1 GCF_000496735.2 Methyloglobulus morosus KoM1 | reverse complement strand
CTTATATATACCTCTCCATGGCAGTCACAACTCGACATTTTCAACATCTCTTCTGTCCAAGTTTTTTTATGTGGCAGCCTCCAAATATACCTTTCTCGTTATTTAGTGGCTTAATTTTGAAATAAACCCTCCAATTATTCATCACTGCCTTTCGCTGCCTTGAGCAATGAGCTTTTGGTGCATTTCGCACTATGAGATTTTTTTAATATAACCCCAAATCGATATGGGTTTTGCGCATAATTTGGCACACAACCATCAAATATTTCGTAGTCACAGCCATTTTCTATTGCCTGTGTCTTAAACCAATCCCGTTCGTAATAAGTGTGTTCAAGTCCTGCATATTTCTTCTCATATTCTTCTTGAGTCAGTTTGTCTCTGCGAAAAGCTTCAGATTCTTGCTTAGTCTCTAAATCAGGAACTTCCAATACAGCTACGGCAATTCTTGCTTTTTTTATCATTCGTGCCAAAACCTCAGCGGCATATTCTTGAGAGAAATAATGAAACACACCATTGGACATGACAAAATCATAAGTGGTACTTGTACCCACAGATTTTGCCGCAGCAATGTTAAATTCGCCATCTGGCAAGGCGCGGGTTGCAGCAGAAATTAGTGCCTTTGAATAGTCGAGGCCACCAACAGTCAGGTTATGGCGTTGACATAATGCGTATAAAAAAGCGCCTGCTCCACATCCGATTTCGTATACAGTCGCTCCATCGCTGATTCCTAATTTATTTGAGATAATTCCAACGTATGCCTGCCAGTCACTTACCTCAATACGTCCAGCTCCGACATCAAAACCATCCAATTTTATTAAAGCCCCTAAGTCCAATGTACTGCCGAGATCGTATGCCCTTCTGTTCCATATTTCTTGCCAATTCTGTGTGCTCATTGCCCACTTGACTCCAATATGTCGGCAACTGATTTAAGAACACGGCTACGAAGCAAATTACTGCTTATGCCTTCTGTGCGAGATAAAATAAGCAACCGCTCTTGCCTAATAGGATTGCTGTTGTCATGACCATGAACTAACAGATCTATACGGTGCAAGTCGAGGAATGCCTCATCTATCAACCAGTTACAAGAAACCACTTCGTCAACGTATTTTACGGACTCTAAAATCTCCCTCCGCTCTGAAAAATTGAGTTCAGGCAAATAGCCTTTCTTTATGCGTATTTCATCGTCGATTGTCAAAGCAACAATCACTGTTCCAAGCTCTTTGGCAGCTTTTAGTAAACGTATATGTCCATGGTGGATCAGGGTGGCAGACATATCGACCATAATTCTTTTACTAGGATTGTTCATGTGTGATTTTTAGCTCCCAATTTCAGCTATTTCAAGTACATCCTGAATATCCCCCTTAGCCTGACGTTTCAGATGAATCTCTCCCAAATGACAAACTATACTCCCACCCATCCCTCCTCGTGAGAAATAAAGAACAGCCCTCGGATCTTTAGACGTGATGTTACAGTTGACGTGAGTACATATTTTGGGTTGATATTCTGCTGATACTGTTAGCCAATTCGACATTTTTCGAATAAATCGAGTCTTATTTTCCTCGACTGCAAACTTAAAGTCATCATGATTGGGTAACACATCAACCAACGAAGCGAGCGCATGATATGGCCCCGTCATTCTTTTTTCTAAATGGGTAGACAAATTTAAGTAAAAGGAATCTACTTCTTGAATAGGAAAATCATTGAAAGCTATAAAAGATGCACCCGTAAGTCCAAAAAGTCCTTTGCAAGAACTATATCCAATCACATCTGCCAAATCATGATCATCTTCCAATCCAATTGAAGCAGTCGCATCTAGCATCAAACGGGCACCTAATCGTTTAGCTATACTGCTTAATAAGGTAATGGACAATTTCAATCCAGAACTGGTTTCTGTTGAACACGCAACCAACCAGTCAAAATGGCCAATAACATTATCCATCTCATGCCAATTCACGCTGGCAACTTCGTTTATTACACAAACCCGGCGATGAGCGGATTCTGCAAGCCATTTAAGTCGATCCGAATAATATCCGGTTGAAATAATAAGCACTCGACCATATAGAAAATTCAAGGCTGACACTTCAAGAGCCAAACTTGCAGAACCTTGCATTCGCGCAATGTATCGATGCCCCGTCATTGCTTTTAAACTCTCCAGGACTTGTTCTTCTACTTGATTGTAGTCAATATCACCACGACCAAAACATGGGCGCAGACCTGTTAAATTTTCCGACAATAAGCTAGCTGGCCCTGGGGTAAATAGAAGTTTTTCCTGATTCTTTTTTTGAACAAGCCACTCTATAGAATGATCTGCATTAATCACCAAGACCACCTTTAAGGAAACTCATAAATTCTGACTTATTAACCGACGGTTTACGATCGGGACGACCAAGATCCGCCCTAGAACCGCGCTTGCATATTATTTCCAGAAAACAGCTACAATTAGCGTCCAACATTACTTCAATTGCATTTTTTATTTCTTCCTCAGTGCTAGTGCTTATTGCCAAACCATAACCACAACTGTCTGCAATATTTTTCAATTCCAAACCCAAGGCCAACGTTGGCTGCCCCCCCACTGAATCATGCGCCCCATTGTTGATAACAATATGCAATATATTAGGACAACCTGCACTTATAATTAGGCAACCCATATGCATTAGCATTGCCCCATCACCATCAATGCAAACCACTTTTTTCCCTGATCGAGCGAGTGCAATGCCCGTAGCAATCTGTGAGGCATGCCCCATACCACCCACTGTTAAGAAATCTCGCTGATATCCACTCACAGCAGCTTTACGAAGTTCAAAAAGCTCTCTGGAGGCCATTCCCGTTGTAGCAACCACTGGCAAACTTTCCGGCAAACAAGCTATTATGAATTGGATTGCAGATTCTCGCGTTAGAAGATGTTGTTCATTGCGCGAATCCCTTAACTTGAAAGCTGAAAATGTGTGTTTACGAACTAACATCGCAACCGGACCAGATCTTGCCAATGCTAAATCAGTAAGTTCTTCTACGGTATTCAGGACATTGGTTTCTTTATCGAAAATACGATAGGGAATATCGAGGACATCAAGTTGTCCTACAGTAATTTTCCCCTGTTTCACATGTTGCGGTTCGTCATGTATCTGCTCACCTTGAGATAAGACTTCCCCTCTCCAACCAATCATTAACAACATAGGGATACCGTACACTTCCGGATCGGCTAACGAAGCAATAGGGTTAACAATATTTCCTAATCCTGAATTTTGTAGATATACGAGCGAAGGGCGTCCACTAACAAGATATTGCCCGATAGCCAAACCAATAGCAGAACCTTCATTGGTTGCGATAACATGACGCGTCGGAGGTAAATTATCAGTAATACATGCACAAACATCTTTAAGCAATGAATCTGGCACGCCTGTTACAAACCTGATATCCGACTTTTTAAGTGAGTCAAGAAAGTCCTCAGGATCAATCATTATTTTGATCCTGGAATAAGTTCTATTACCTCGTTGATACTCAACAACTCATGCTCAACTTCAGCAGATCGACCATTTCTTAAAATTTCGTGCGCTACTTGTTTCATAGCCGGATAAGCTGAACGCAATAAATGGTTTGCATATATCACAACATTAAACCCATGATTTGCTAATTCATGCTCCTTAACCTCATTATAGCTTGTGGGTACACATACCAAAGGGAGATGAGGAAAATTCTGCCTAAAGATTCTGGAAAACTCAAAAACCTCGTCAGGAGTTTTTTTGCGGCTATGGATCATTATTCCATCAACGCCAGAATCAGCATATGCTAGAGCACGTTCAATGGCGTCTCCCATACCTTTATCAAGAATGAGGCTCTCTATTCGAGCTATGATCATAAAATCATCACTTACTCGAGCTGCCCGTCCTGCACGAATTTTGTCACAGAAAACATCGACATCTTCTTGTGTTTGAACCACATCATTTCCAAAAAGTGAGTTTTTCTTGAGTCCCGTTTTATCTTCAATGATTGTAGCCGATATCCCCAAACGCTCCATGGTGCGAACATTCAATTCAAAATGCTGGATTTTCCCTCCTGTATCGGCATCCATAATCAAGGGTTTTGTAGTGACATCGAAAATGTCATTAATGTTTTGAAGCCTGCTATTAATTTCGAGCGCCTCAATGTCTGGCTTGCCGCGGGCGGCGGAGTCGGTTAATGAACTTGACCAAAAACCATCAAACTGCCGGACTTTGCCATCAACATCTACATGCGCATGCTCTGCGATTAAGGCGGATATGGGATTGTGGGCCTCTATGAAGCGGGATATTGGCTTGGCAGCAATAAGCCTTTTTAATGTTTTTCTACGAATATCTGGTGTAGTCCCCAATGCCCGAAGCTGACTCGCCATCTCATTTGAAGAAACCCCATCTGTATAAGGAATTTCTATCAACCGCCCACCGTACTCATTTAGGGCGGAAATTGCTCGAACGCGCAATGGTGCCAACGGCCCCTCAAGCCAGTCAGTTCCATGTACCATATAATCAGGACGGTACTTCTTTATATTTGAAACATAATCCCACTCTTCTTGAGGCACAACTTGAGTAACACCACTAATATTTTCAATAATTTTCTTGCGGTGTTCGTAAGTCAGATAAGGCAATCGTTTATGATCTGCTACAGCTGAATCTGTGAGCAAGCCAACGATAACATCACCATACTCCCGAGCCTTTTCTATGATATTTACATGCCCATGATGCAATATATCAACAGTCATACCAATATAAGCAGTTACCATCCCAATACCTTTTTAAATAAACTCACACCAGAAAAACCAATATTTTTCCTTGCCAGCCATTCTTGAATGAACATATCTATTATTGATGCCGCATAGCTAGAAGAATCGATAGGCGGCTCATAAATAAACTGATTATTGATACTGATATCTTTTGGCAATTTTCTTTCAAAGAACCCTTCTAATTGAGCGTAATCACATAAAATCTTCTTTAGCTCAGGGAATGGCATAAATTTAATCTCTTTACAAAAAATTGAACTTTGAGGCTTTGCTGATACAGATGGATCTGCAAATCGACCGGTTTCAATGGAACACCCAAATGGCAAAAATTCTATACTAGCAGAAGATGAATCAGTAATGAGTAACTGTGCCCGAAAAAATATATCACACAAATTGGAACGCCTATCAATATATTCGACATTTTTGAAATTACATTTTTTTAAATAATCCTCCATTTCAATAAGAGATTTTATTGATTCTTGATATTCAATTTCCGACCCTTTTGGCGGTTCGAGGCCATTCTCATAATCATAATAAACATGATTTTTTATCAAAACCTTATAACCAGTATTGACAAGTATTGGCAATAATTCAACCCACTCCCGATTACCTATGAAACTAGGCGCATATATAATTGCCTTTTCAGTATTTCTTTGAGTAACACCTGAACTTAATATTTTGCCAAGCTTAGGCCACCCAATAGGTAATATGTGAACTCTAGGCAGCGATTTTTTAGCCTCGCCTTTATGTGCCTTTCCTGGCACTAATATTAAATTATAATATTTCAGATAATTTTTCTCATTCGAATAGACTTCTAAATCGGCCAAATCATGACTCATATGAATCAGATATTGATAGTTTTTTTTATTTACGGAAGGCTGAAATACAGAATGATCTAACATAATTCCAACTTCAGCTCCTGATGGTTTTGAGGCTTGTCCAATTAAAGCATTACAATCATATTTTTTCGATAAAATAGAACAAATATCGCCAATTGATTGGAACTGAATATTATGATGAGCAATAAAGTCAATTTTCATTGCAAACGCCAACTACAAGGAATATATACTTCTGAACCTTCTTTAGATATAACTTCGAACTGTGATCCTAGATACCCAACCTTTCTATGGTCAACAATTGATATTTTTATTGCCGATGAAATATAATCGTCAGAACTCACGCCAACCTGACTCTGTATCCAAGGCCCTAATGTATAGTTTCCTGGATATACTTTTATAGATGAAACCGTAATTTCGAACTCGTGTACACCTGCTTCTATATTCATGAAAAAACCATCAAACGATGAACGAAAATCATGAATTAATATACCTGTTAAGCTTCTAAGCATAACACCGATTATCGGTTTACTTATGTATGAAAAAAACTCACACCTTAGTTTAATCACCACACTATCACCCATAGCAAAAACTGCCTGTGGATTGCCATATATATCCCAAGTAGATATATGCAAAAACTTTGCAAAAGATTGATGCCCTCTTCGACCCAATTTGAAATCAGATAAATCCTGATTTTCAGACTCTTGTATATCTTGATTATATTTTAAGATTGTTTCATTTACGTTCCCAGCAAAACTTATTGAACCATTCTGCAAAAATAAGGCAGCATTACAAAGAGCAACAATTGATCCCATACTATGACTAACAAACAAAACAGTGCGCCCATCATGTGAAGCTTCATCCATCTTCCCTAAACACTTCTTCTGAAACTGCGCGTCCCCTACCGCCAACACTTCATCCACTATCAATATTTCCGGTTCCAAATGTGCGGCAACCGCAAAAGCCAAACGTACATACATGCCTGATGAATAGTGTTTAACTGGTGTATCCAGAAATTTTTCTACTTCGGCAAAGGCGACGATTTCATCAAACTTGGCTTTTATTTCTTGCCGCTTCATGCCTAGGATAGCACCATTGAGAAATATGTTTTCCCGCCCGGTCAGTTCTGGGTGAAAACCCGTACCTACCTCCAACAAACTGGAAACTCGGCCTTTAATCCTGATTTGACCTGTTGTGGGTGTGGTGATACGGCTCAGGATTTTCAGTAATGTCGATTTGCCAGCACCGTTGCGGCCAATGATGCCTACCCTGTCACCTTGGTTGATTTCAAAATTAATGTCTTTTAAAGCCCAGAAATCTTCATGCACAATCGTATTGTTGAAGCTGGATATGGGATGGCGCAAGTAGTTAAAGGCTCGTTTTCCGCAATTCGCCACTGCGCCACCTAAAGTTTCATAGTGGTAACGGCTCTGTTGTTTTTGATGATCGATCACATAGCATTTGCCGACATTTTCGACTTTAATTGCCGTCATAACACGTCCGCAAATTTTCTTTCGCGTTGATTAAAAAACGCGATACCGCTGATAAGCAATAGGATCGAAAGCGTGATTGAGACGATTAAGCCAGGCATATACAAATTGATCCCCTCGCCTAATAAGCACCAACGAAAGCCGTCGATTACACCTACCATTGGGTTTAGGTTATATAGCAATCGCCATTGTTCAGGAATGATGGTACTGCTAAAGCCAATCGGCGAAACATATAAACCAATCTGAATGATAAAAGGCACGATATAGCGGAAATCACGGTATTGTGCGTTAAGGGCGGCGATCCATAAACTTACGCCCAATGCAGTAACTACTGAAAGTATTAAAAATAAGGGCAAATAGACAATCTTTAGGGTTAATGGTGTTTGATAGCAAGCCATAAGGGCTAACAAAATGACGAAGGAAATTGCAAAATCAATCAAGTTTACAAAAAAGGGCGCGATGGGGATGATAATCCGCGGAAAGTAAATTTTGCTGATCATCTGCGCATTGTTCACGATGGACAAACTACTTTCTTGCAATGATGATGAAAAAAAATACCACGGTAACATCGCGGCAAAAACCATAACCGGGTAGGCTGATTGACCTTCTACAGGGAGCTTCGCCAATCGCCCAAACACGATGGTGAAAACGACCATCGTCAAAAGCGGCTTTATAACGGCCCAGGCCACACCAATAACGGTTTGTTTATAACGTACTTTAAAATCACGCCACGCCAGAAAATAGAGCAAGTCCTTATATTCCCAGAATTCCCGTCCTGCTCCGCCTAATGTTTTGTTGGGCGTTATTATGGTCTCTTTCTGATCATTCATTCGGTTTTGAAGTTTTGCTTTAAATGGTCAAGACAACTTTTTTATTAGTTGCATTGAAGTATAGCGAAAATATACAAAAGCATCCGTAAACTCAGTCACAAAAAAGCCTTTGTGTTGGCAATATCGCGGAGAATTGCGCCACAGCAAAAAACACATTCGACTTGGATTCTTGTATTGCACCTTATGTTGAGCATAAATTGGTGCGATTTACTGTATTAGGTATTTGGATTTGCAATCCAACAAGATGCCATAAAAACTCAGACGCTCAGAGAAAGGCATTGCAAAATCTCAGCCTTGGTGGGGCTAGTCATCAATAGTTAAAAGGGATTAACAAGATGATGCAAACCTAAACTAATACAACTAATATCAGTAAGGTTGCAAATAGTTGATCGCTTGAAAGTGGACTTAAATAAAATTGATTCCGTTCATGGTTCGACAAAGCTCACCACGAATGGAATCAATTTGCCAGCTAACTGGGTCTCTCGGTGTTCGTTAAAACTTAATCAACGCCACTTTAAAAAATCAACAACACTTACCCGCTTGAGTCGCAGATGGCACTTCTATCAAACGGCCTGATGTCACGTCGTAGATATAGCCATAGATCGGGATGCCACCTGGCACTAAAGGATGACACCTGATGCGGCAAACGTCTTCGGTGACACTTTCTTCCTGCGTCTTGATGGTTAGCCAGTTGATGTATTTGCCTTCGGCACAACCCGGTCCTTCACAGCAGTCATGCCAGCCATTTTCGTCGATGGACGCTGTTTTCAGGCTTTTTGACAGTAAATCACCCATGATTTCATTGGTGAATAGTTCCATGCCGCAGTTGGTGTGGTGGATAACAAACCACTCTCTTGTACCAAGCAGTTTGTAGGAAATGACTAGCGAGCGGATCGCGTCGTCACTGGCACGACCGCCCGCATTACGGATAACGTGGGCATCGCCTTCTGACAATCCGGCATATTTGGCGGGATCCAATCTCGCATCCATGCAGGTCAAAATAGCAAAACTTCTGGCCGGCGGCAGGGCTAGGGAGCCTTTGTCGCCGAAATTATTGACGTATTCTCTGTTCGCTGACAGTACTTCATGAAGAATATTACTCATGTCTCGCTCCGTTATTATTATATAGGCAATAAAAAGCCGCTTGACTCAATCATACTACATGAAAAAACCAAGCGGCATTAACTATCTCCCACCCAAAGTGTATACTCATCAATCAGGGTTTTGAATAGTGTAATATATTTATAGAATATAAATTTTAAGTTTACAGTATGGACAAGTTAAATAATATGCAGGTGTTTTGCCGCATTGTCGAGCTGGGGACTTTTGCGTCGGTCGCCAGGGAAATGGACTTGTCTGCGATGATGATTAGTAAGTACATCGCGCAATTGGAAGAGTCGCTGGGTGTTGCCTTATTGAATCGAACGACCCGTAAAATCAGCTTAACCGAAGCCGGAGAAGTCTATTATCAACGCAGTAAACAATTATTGGATGATTTTTCCGAACTCGACGAATCCACCTCTCAGCTAGGGCGCAATGTAAAGGGGACGCTACGGGTTAGTGCTTCGATTGATTTTGGTGGCTTATATATGGTGCCTGCGATAGACGCATACCAACAAGCCTATCCTGACGTAAAGATCATGATGACCTTGCATAATAGCCAAGTCAATTTGAGCGAGGGAAGTATTGATCTGGCTATCTTGGTCACCGATACGCTAGATTTAGGAGTGGTTGCACGAAAAATCGCCGAAACCCGTTTATGCACTTACGCTTCTCCGGGATATATCCGGCAATATGGCGAACCTAAGGTTATTGAGGAATTAAAGTTTCACCATTGTCTTTACAATACCGACACACCGCATAAGGATTATTGGATTTATCGGGTTGATAATGAAGAAGTTAAAGTAAAGACAAGCTGGCGGCTCGCCTCGAACAATGGCCGAGCATTATGCCAAGCCGCAGCTTTGGGAATGGGTATTACGCAAGCGCCGGAATTGTCTGTAGCAACGTATCTTGCCCAAGGCCAATTGGTAGAAATATTGCAGGATCATCGCATTCCGACGTTAGCGATTTATGCGACCTATTTACAGCGGCGGTTTATGCCCGCCAAATTGACGACGTTTGTGGATTTTCTGGTTCGTTATTTTGCCGAAATTGATATGCACAATCCCTGAGGGCGGGGTTTTGAGTCCACTTCCTTACAGGCATAAAAAAGGCAACCCTAAGCTGCCTTTTTTAGGAATAAAGCCAGAAAAATGGACTTACAGTTTTTCCTTGATCCGGGCCGCCTTACCGGTAAGGTCACGCAAGTAATACAACTTGGCCCGACGGACATCACCCCGGCGCTTGACCTGAATCTCGCTGATGATAGGGCTATGGGTTTGGAATACCCGCTCTACGCCTGTGCCGTGGGAAATTTTTCGTACGGTAAACGCAGAATTCAAGCCGCGATTACGCTTTGCGATAACGATACCCTCAAACGCCTGAATCCGTTCACGCTCACCCTCCTTAACCTTGACCTGCACAACCACAGTATCTCCGGGTGCAAAATCAGGGATCTGCTTAAGCTGCTCTTTTTCCAATTGATCGATTATGTTACTCATTACCACACCTTATGTTTAATTCAATTAACCTTGATTCAAAAACTCTTTCAGCAAAATTTCCTGCTCTGCTGTTAATTCTTTTTTATTCAGCAGGTCAGGCCGCTTCTGCCATGTCCTGCCTAAAGCCTGTTTCATGCGCCAACGGCTTATGTCCGCGTGGTTGCCGCTCAACAACACATCCGGCACCGTACAATTTTCAACCTGTTCTGGTCTTGTAAAATGCGGGTAATCCAGCAAGCCGTCAACATGCGAATCTTGCTGGGCGGAATCTTCATCACCCAACGCACCGGGCAACAATCGCGTGATGGCATCTATAACCACCAAAGCAGCCAACTCGCCTCCACTAATGACATAATCGCCTATTGACCATTCTTCATCGCAATCCATATCGACAAAGCGCTCATCCACACCTTCGTAACGACCTGCAACCAGTATAAGCTGAGATAACCTGCTCGCTTGAAACAATAAGGCCTGGGTAATCGGCTTGCCTTGTGGGCTTAGGTACACTACTTTGGTTGAACCTGAGCCCGCTTTCTGTGCAGCAATCAGTGCATCATGCAACGGCTGGTATTTCATCACCATTCCAGGACCGCCACCGTAAGGCCGATCATCCACTGTCCGATGCTTATCGTGCGTATAATCCCTTGGATTCCACACTGACAGCTCAACAATGCCGTGTTCTTGTGCCCTTCCCGCGATGCCGTACCTGGCAGCACCAACAACCATTTCTGGAAATAGGGTAAGTACATCAAATCGCATGGCGAACGCTAAAAATCCGCGTCCCAATCAACTATCATCTTGCCCGTGGCAAGATCAATGGATTTCACTGTCTGCCCTTGTAGAAATGGCACTGCCAATTCCCGCTCACCTTTCACAACAAGCACATCATTTGCACCTGTTTCAATCAAACTGTCCACTTTACCCAGTTGAAACCCTTCCAGGTTTTCAACATCCAGGCCGATCAAATCAGTCCAGTAATATTCGCCTTCTTCTGGGGCTGGTAAATCTTCATGGCGAATATGTACATCCCAACCCATCAAAGCAACAGCCTCATCCCTGTCGGTGATACCGTCTATCTGGGCGATGACGCCTTTTCCCTGAATTTGTCCATCAATGGGCTTAACTAATAATGTTTGGTCACCTTTTTTTAGCAACCACTTTTTATAGTTGAGGATGTTATCCCTGGGTTCGGTATAGGAAAACACCTTCACCCAACCTTTTACTCCAAAAACGCCGGAAATTTTCCCGACTTGGATAAGTTCTTGCGTCAACAACCTGTTTTCAACAAGCTGGCTTACGCCGCCGCTTTTTGTGCGTCTTTAATTAGCTTTGCCACTCGGTCAGAAGGCTGCGCACCCTTAGATTTCCAATAAACCACGCGTTCGGTATCCAAGGATAGTTTTGTTTCGTTACCACGGGCAACCGGATTGAAAAAGCCAATCCGTTCAATATAACGGCCATCGCGTCCGTTTCTGCTGTCTGTCACGACAACATGATAAAAAGGGCGGTTTTTTGCGCCACCTCTGGAAAGACGAATTGTCACCATCTTTTTAAGTCCTCAAAGCATTTAGCCAAAAATAATCGACCTATTCTACGCGAAATAGCGAATAAGTGAAGAACAAAATTTTATCTTAACCGTAAAATAGCGCATTTTTGCGCCATGGCATTATCGCCGCATGCCCCGGACATTGTTTTTGATACCGCGCACCATATTGGCAATATTGCCACCTTTCATCTTTTTCATCATTTTCTGCATCATCTGAAATTGCTTAAGAATCAGGTTTACATTGTGCAGTTCTTGCCCGCAACCGTCCGCAATACGTTGTTTTCTAGTGCCTTTAATCAATTCAGGATAACGCCGTTCCTGCTTGGTCATAGACTGGATCACTGCAATCTGTCGTGCCAGCATCTTGTCGTTGACCTGTTCTTTCATAGCTTTAGGTACACTGTTGATACCAGGCAACTTATCCAGCATGGAAGCCACGCCGCCCATACTTTGCATTTGTTGGAGTTGCTCAAGAAAGTCGTTAAAATCAAATCCCTTCCCTTTCTGGATTTTCTTGGCAAATTTTTCGGCCTTTTCCTTATCGACCTTCTGCTCCATCTCCTCGATCAGGCTAAGCATATCGCCCATGCCTAAAATTCGGGAAGCCAGCCGGTCGGGATGGAAAGGCTCCAAGGCATCGATTTTCTCACCCATACCGATAAATTTGATCGGCTTGCCCGTAATATGACGAATCGACAATGCCGCACCGCCCCGCGCATCACCATCGGCTTTGGTCAGGATAACGCCCGTCAGCGGCAATGCGTCATTAAAGGCTTTGGCAGTGATTGCCGCATCCTGTCCGGTCATGCTATCGACCACGAATAGGGTTTCTATCGGCTTGATGGCGGCATGTAGTGCCTTGATTTCAGCCATCATATCTTCATCGACGTGCAAACGCCCCGCCGTATCGACGATGATGACATCCAGGAATTTCCGTTTGCCTGCATCAATTGCCCTTTGGGCTATATCAACCGGATTTTGGCTAACGTCGCTCTCAAAAAAATCCAAGGACAAGCTGTTCGCCAAGGTTTCCAATTGCTTGATAGCAGCAGGTCGATAAACGTCCACACTCACCACGCCAACTTTTTTCTTTTGGGTTTCTTTCAGCCAGCGGCCTAATTTGGCAACAGTGGTGGTTTTGCCCGCCCCTTGCAAACCCGCCATCAAGATAATCGCAGGCGGAACGGCATTGAGATTAAGCTTCTCATTGGCATTGCCCATCACTTTGACAAGTTCGGCTTGGACGAGCTTGATCATCGCCTGGCCAGGCGACAGGCTGGACTGCACCTCTTGGCCCAGCGCGCCATTCTTGACGTGCTCGATAAAGTCCGTGACCACCGGCAGGGCGACATCGGCCTCAAGCAAGGCCATTCGCACTTCGCGCAGGGTTTCCTTGATGTTATCTTCAGTCAGCCGCCCTTGGCCTTTGATCTTTTTAAGGGTACTGGTTAATCGGTCGGTTAAGTTATCAAACATGTCTTGTTCTTTACTGTTTTGGGGAAATCATTCCTGACGAAAATGCGCCAGGGCAATAAATGCGGTATATTACCATAGCCGCCGTGACTATGACATCCGGTGGCTATACGAATAACCGAGATGAACAAACGCCCCAACTATTCGGAAGATTGACACAGTTTCCCCGTTACACCATGCCCAGCACATTAAATTGATGAACGCCAACCCACTTGCCGATATCGCCATCTTTGCTTACCTAAGTAGCGCGATTTTGATTTTTAAACCGCTAAACCTGAAAGTTATTGGTCAGGATAAGTCAAAAAGGCTTGCACTCACTTTTGCTTGGGGGGCAAGCGCCCTCCACGGCTTATACATTGTGCTTATCACCCACCAAAATGCGAACTTTAATTTTAGTTTTTTTAGTATGGCATCACTGGTTTCATTGATTGTGGCCTTACTTTTACTTCTGGCCACACTCAGCAAGCCCTTCGAAAACATTGGCATTTTCTTGTTCCCACTGACTGCGTTAATGCTGGCGCTGGATTTGTGCTTCCCTGAAAAACAACGCTCACTTGACATGCATAACTGGCAGATGAATACCCACATCCTGAGTTCGATAATAGCATTCAGCCTGTTGAACATAGCCGCTGTGCAAGCCGTATTGCTGGTCATCCAAAACCAGCAACTGAGAAGCCATCCGCCTAAGCGTTATATTCAATCCCTGCCGCCGTTACAAAGCATGGAATCTCTGCTATTCCAAATGATCGGCGCGGGAGTGTTTTTCCTGAGCATTTCGCTAACCAGCGGCTTTATTTTTTTGGAAGATATCTTCGCCCAACACCTTGCCCATAAAACCATTTTTTCTATTGCCGCATGGTTGATATTTTCCGGTTTGTTGATTGGCCGCAGCCTATACGGTTGGCGGGGGCAAACGGCGATCAAATGGACTTTACTGGGATTCCTGTCCTTGCTTTTGGCCTATTTTGGCAGCAAATTGGTAATGGAGCTTATCTTGCATCGATAGAAAAATACTCGGCTTCCACAATCAGTGCCACTTACAGTAAACTTTGAGATAATAGCCTCGCTGTTTTTGCAGCATATCAAGGCCAAGACCCCCCTCACCTTGCGGAAGAGAGTTGGGAGCGGGGAAAATAAAAAAGGGAATCTCTTTTGGATACCTCCTCAACCTAACCGCCTCCCACCCGGGAGAAGGGATTAAACCGCCATTGGCTCAACCCCATTCATTCGACCCTACTAATAAATGAAGGACAAGAAAACTTACAAACCCTGCGACTTAGTCATATTTGGTGCATTAGGCGACTTATCCCGCCGCAAGCTGCTGATTTCTTTATACCGCCTTGAAAACGCCAACTTAATCGAACCGGACACCCGCATCATCGGGATAGACCGTCATGACGGAAATGACGAGGAATTTGTCGAAACCGCCCGTAAAAGCTTGCAAGAATTTTCCAGCGAACCGGTACAAGATGCGGTATGGGCACGATTTTCGGCGCGGCTTTCCTATGTAAAAATCGACTTGACCCGACTGGACGAATACCGACTCCTGAATACGGTGACGGACAACAAAACTCGTGTATTAGTGAACTATTTCGCGGTCGCCCCGTTCCTGTTCAAGGATATTTGCCAGGGACTCGCCAAATGCGGCGTGTTGACTAAAGAATCGCGTATGGTGATGGAAAAACCTATCGGAAACGACCTGGAATCTTCCATCGAAATCAATGATGTCGTCGCCAGCGTGTTCAGCGAGGACCAAGTCTTCCGCATCGACCATTACCTCGGCAAAGAGACGGTACTGAATTTGTTGGCATTGCGCTTTGCCAACTCCATATTTACGACGAATTGGAATCACAACACCATCGACCATATCCAAATCACGGTGGCCGAAGAAGTCGGCATTGAAGGGCGCTGGGATTATTTCGACAAGACCGGACAATTGCGCGACATGTTGCAGAATCACCTGTTGCAGATCCTCACCTTTATCGCAATGGAACCGCCCGTCAACCTGGAAGCCAAGAGCATCCACAGCGAAAAAATAAAAGTACTCAAGGCCTTACGCCCCATAACCAGCAGCAATGTGGACGAAAAAACGGTACGCGGACAATATACCGGCGGCTTCATCAAAGGCCAGGCCGTGCCGGGCTATCTTGAAGAAGACGGCGCAAATGTCGTTAGCAAAGCAGAAACCTTTGTCGCCTTGCGGGTGGACATCGACAACTGGCGCTGGGCGAGCGTGCCGTTTTACCTCCGTACCGGAAAGAGACTGATGGGCAAACGTACGGAAATTGTTGTGTATTTCAAGCAGTTGCCGCACAATATCTTTAAGGACAGTTTCCGAGACCTACCACCCAACAAACTGATTATTCACCTGCAACCCAATGAAGGCGTGGAGATTGAAATGCTGAATAAGATTCCGGGGATTGACGAGCATATCAAGCTGCAAAAAACCCGCTTGGACTTAAGTTTCTCGGATGCCTTCAAAAAGAACCGCATTTTCGGCGGCTACGAAAAACTGGTGCTGGAAGCCATGCGCGGCAACCCGACCTTATTCCTCAGCCGTGAAGAAATCGAACAAGCCTGGACCTGGATCGACTCCATCCAAGATGCCTGGAAGCATTACAACGAATCGCCTAAAGCCTACCCTGCTGGAACGTGGGGGCCGATTGCCTCGGTTGCCCTGCTGGCGAGGGATGGTAGGGCTTGGGAGGAATAATTGTGATTTTTGTAGGTTGGGTTAGACGCGCATGGCAACATTGACAAAACAACCACTGACCTTTGGGCTCGTTGTAACCCAACAATTGGCGGTTAAATTGCCGCCCAATGTTGGGCTACGGCGCACGGTTAACCTGATAGGAATCTTAGCGTAATTTGTTTTGTGCGCCTAACCCAACCTACGAAATATAGATTTTGAACATCAAAATAGAGAAATAAACCATGCACCCCGTCATAGAAAAAGTTACCCAGGAAGTCATTGAACGCAGCGATCCTACCCGTTCGGCCTATCTTAAATATATCGATGGCATTGGCAAACAAGGCCCCAACCGATTAGGGCTGCCTTGCGGTAATTTCGCCCACGGTTTCGCCGCGTGCAGTGAAAGCGAAAAAACCGACTTAAAAGGCAACCAAAAAGCGAATATCGCGATCATCACGTCTTATAACGATATGTTGTCGGCGCACCAGCCTTATAAAGATGCGCCTGATTTAATCAAGGCGGCGATCAGGGAAGCGGGCGGTGTCGCCCAGGTCGCGGGAGGCGTGCCCGCCATGTGCGACGGCATCACCCAAGGACAGCCGGGTATGGAACTGTCGCTGTTCAGCCGCGACTTGATCGCTATGACCACCGCCATCGGCATGAGCCACAACATGTTCGACGGCGCTTTATATCTTGGCGTGTGCGACAAGATCGTACCGGGCTTGTTAATCGGCGCCCTCAGCTTCGGCCATTTGCCTGCCGTTTTTGTCCCCGCTGGCCCCATGCCCAGCGGCATTACCAATAAGGAAAAAGCCCGCGCACGTCAAGCTTACGCCATCGGCAAAATTAGCCGGGAAGAATTGCTGGCAGCAGAATCGGCTTCTTACCACAGTGCCGGCACCTGCACCTTTTACGGCACTGCAAATAGCAACCAGATGATGATGGAAATCATGGGATTGCACCTGCCAGGGAGTTCTTTCATCAACCCTTACACCCCTTTACGCGACGAACTGACCAAAGCGGCAGCAAAACAGGTGCTGAAGTTCACCGCATTGGGTAACGATTACCGGCCTATCGCCCGCATGGTCAACGAGAAAGCCGTCATCAATGCCGTCATCGGTTTGCTGGCGACGGGCGGCTCAACCAACCATACCATGCACTTGATTGCAATTGCCCGTGCAGCGGGGATTGTCCTGAATTGGGATGATTTTGACCGCTTATCTAAGGCCATCCCCCTGATCGCAAAAATCTACCCCAACGGCCCAGCCGACGTTAACCATTTCCAGGCGGCGGGCGGCATGGGCGTGTTGATTGCGGAACTGTTGAAGAATGGCCTGTTACATGAGGATATCCTCACCGTTGCCGATAAGTGCGGCATGAACAATTACAAACAAGAACCTAAGCTGATTGACGGGAAACTGGTGTGGGAACCCGTACCTACAGCTTCATTGGATGAAGACGTGTTAAGTACGGTTGCACAGCCGTTTGCAACAGGCGGCGGCCTGCATTTGATGCAGGGCAATTTGGGACGCGGCATATCCAAACTGTCGGCGGTTTCCGAAGACCACCGGATTGTAGAAGCACCCGCCGTGGTATTCGACGACCAGGAAGATTTTCTGTCCGCATTCAAGCGCGGCGAGTTGGAAAAAGATTTAGTTGCCGTCATTCGCTTTCAGGGTCCGCGATCCAACGGGATGCCGGAGCTGCATAAGCTGACACCTCCACTGGGTGTATTGCAGGATCGAGGCTTTAAGGTAGCATTGGTGACTGATGGACGAATGTCGGGCGCATCGGGTAAAGTGCCGTCTGTCATCCATATTTGTCCTGAATGCGAAGTCGGCGGCCCCTTGGCAAAAGTGCGTAATGGTGACATCATCGCCTTGAACTTGCAGACGGGCGATTGCAACGTTCGGGTTGATGAGGATGAATTCAACAGCCGTGTGCCGTGGCCTAATTCTGCCAAAAACCACCACTACGGCATGGGACGCGAGATGTTTGGCGGTTTCCGGTTGGGGGCTTCGTCTGCCGAAACGGGGGCTTCAAACTTATTTGCAGTCGATTAACTTACAAATAATGCCTCTCTGCTGGAGAGGTTTGGGGCGAGGAGAATAAGCACAAGGGAAACGCCTTGTTAAATTCACCCTCATCTAGCCTTTTCCCTCAAGGGGAAATGCAAAACTTAACGGTCCTGATGCTAACCCATCCTTGAATCCACCAAATAATTAGGGTAGAACGATGACTCAAAAAAACTGGAAAGTCCAACCCAAAGAAGTCTTAAACGCCTGCCCCGTCATGCCGGTCATGGTGATCCAAAACCTCGACGATGCCGTGCCTTTAGCCAGGGCATTGGTGGCGGGCGGCATTAAAGTCCTGGAAATTACCTTGCGCACGCCGATAGCACTGGAAGCCATCCGGTTGATTAGCCAAGAGGTCAAAGAAGCCATCGTCGGCGTCGGCACTATCGCCAATCCGGCACAATTACAGGCGGCAGAAGAAGCGGGCGCGGTATTTGCGATCAGTCCTGGCATTACTCCCACCCTGTTAAATGCCGCAAAAGCGGGAAACATTGCCCTAATTCCAGGCATTGCAACCCTATCGGAACTGATGCTGGGTATGGAATACGGGCTCGACCATTTCAAGTTTTTCCCTGCCGAAGCGGCGGGAGGAATCCCTATGTTAAAAGCTATCACAGGCCCTTTYCCGCAAGCCACTTTTTGTCCGACTGGCGGTATTTCACCGGGAAACTATAATGAGTACCTGCAGTTACCGAATGTGGCTTGTGTCGGCGGCTCTTGGCTGGCACCGCAAGCAGTCGTCAACGAAAAAAATTGGGAAAAAGTTACCGAACTGGCACAAAAAGCGGTTGCTGACGCTATTCGGGTTTAGCTTTTTTCGGGCATTATGGTAATCTAAAAACCCATCCAAGACTGAGAGTGACTCCATGACCGATCCCCGCAGCCTGACATTGACAGACGACAATAAGCCCTTATGTGAATTGCCTGTATTATCAGGCAGTACGGGACCCGATGTATTGGATGTGCAAAGTTTGTATAAACAAACAGGCATGTTTACTTTTGACCCTGGTTTTACTTCCACTGCCAGTTGCCGATCTGCAATTACCTATATCGATGGTGAGGCAGGTATCCTGATGTATCGTGGCTATCCTATCGAACAACTCGCCGAGCAATGCACTTTCCTGGAAGTCTGTTACCTTTTGCTAAATAGCGAACTACCCAACGAAACAGAAATTAAAGCGTTCGAACATGAAATTACCATGCACACGATGGTGCATGACCAAGTAAACCTTTTTTTTCGGGGCTTTCGCCGTGATGCACATCCGATGGCAATCATGGTAGGCGTGGTCGGTGCGCTATCCGCGTTTTATCACGACGCGATGGACATCCATTCTAAAGCGGATCGTCAGGGCTGTGCCGTTCGCCTAATAGCCAAAGTGCCGACCATCGTTGCCATGTGCCATAAATACAGCACGGGCATGCCGTTCATGTACCCGAAAAATAAGTTGAATTATGTCGAAAATTTCATGCGGATGATGTTGGCTACGCCGTGTGATGAATACGAACCGAACCCGGTCTTGGTGCGGGCGTTGGATAGAATATTAATTTTACATGCCGACCATGAGCAAAATGCCTCGACATCCACCGTGCGCCTGGCGGGTTCCAGCGGCGCCAACCCTTTCGCCTGCATTACTGCTGGCATTGCCTGCCTATGGGGCGCGGCACATGGTGGGGCCAATGAAGCGGTATTGAATATGCTGCTGGAAATCGACAACGTATCCCGCATTGGGCAATACATCGACAAGGCAAAAGACAAAAACGATCCCTTCCGGTTGATGGGTTTTGGTCATCGTGTCTATAAAAACCATGACCCCCGCGCCAAATTGATGCGCGAAACCTGCCACGAAGTCCTGACCGAACTGGGCTTGCATGATGACAAGATGTTCAAGCTGGCATTGGAACTGGAGCGGATTGCGCTGGAAGACGACTACTTCATCGCCAAAAAACTCTACCCCAATGTCGACTATTACTCCGGTATCGTCTTGCATGCCTTGGGCATACCCAGCAAAATGTTCACCGCCATCTTTGCGATGGGACGCACAGTAGGCTGGGTATCGCACTGGGATGAAATGATTGCCGACCCCGACCAAAAAATCGGGCGGCCTAGGCAGTTGTATACGGGCCAAACGCGTAGGGATATACCGATAAGGTAAAAGCGCCCATAAAATCCAGGAATATTTTTTCCGTTGAGCATGAAAGTTTCAGGAAATTACGGTGTGCCGCAGCCCAATCGAGGTAAGCGAAAGCTTGAACCCCTCGATTCCATTACACTTCATCGAGGCTATGACACTATCTAACTTACTGTTCGGCCCTATCGATTAATTCCTCTTGCCCCGCTGCCTCTCCGGTACTTTGGGGTTTTAACAACTCGGCAATCAACTCGATGTGCGCCTGAAATTGCGGTATTTTAGGAATTTTCCATTCTTTTCCGACGATGCGGGAGAACAAATTGCTCAACCACGGACGATTGGATTGGGCTTGCTGTAGGATTAATTTGTGCGAATTTTCTTCGCTGATGATTGCAAATCCATCAATCCAAACCTCAATCAGTTCCGTTTCGCCGTAAAGCGTGGCTTGCACATGGGCTTTGCGCGCGTCTAGGTCAAAATTAAGCGCCGTAAATTCTACAATGCCCTTTAGCAGGATATTGGCTACCCACTTGACCATCATATCGGGTGTCCATTTTATGGCTGTTTTTAACAAACTGGATTTGTAACTCATTTTTGCCTTCGTCTGATTAAGGGATATGGCTATTATATTATCCGTTTTTTTAATTTACGATAAACTGCTTTCATAATCCCCCTTATAGGAAGGAGTATCCCATGCTAAAAACGCACGGTTTTGCTGCACAAAATGCCCATACACCTTTGGCTCCGTTCAGTTTTGAACGCCGAGATCCCGGCCCCAATGACATCCAGATTAAAATCCTGTTTTGCGGGGTATGCCATTCCGACCTCCATCAAACCCGTGACGAATGGGGATTTTCACGTTTCCCCATGGTTCCTGGCCATGAAATTATCGGCACAGTGACGGCAATCGGAAATGTCGTGACTGGCTTTAGCATTGGACAAACCGTCGGTGTGGGCTGCCTAGTGGATTCCTGCCGCGTATGCCCAGATTGTAAAGATAACTTGGAACAGTTTTGCAATGCACCGACTTTCACCTATAACTCAGAGGATAAAATCTCCGGCGGCAATACCTACGGCGGTTATTCTTCGCAAATTGTCGTTGATCAGCATTTTGTGTTGCGTATTTCCGACAAGCTCGATCCAGCCGCTGCCGCGCCACTGTTATGTGCAGGCATCACCACTTACTCACCATTAAGGCATTGGCAAATAAGCAAAGGCGATAAAGTCGGTATTGTCGGCTTAGGCGGGCTGGGGCACATGGGCGTTAAACTCGCCCGTGCCATGGGGGCGCATGTCGTGCTATTCACTAGCTCAGCCAGCAAAGTGGACGATGCCAAGCGGTTAGGCGCCCATGAGATCGTCATTTCCAAAGACACGGATGCCATGCAACAACATCTGCTTAGTTTTGATTTTATCCTGAATACCGTCGCCGCCGTCCACAACCTGGACAGTTATACCGAATTGCTTAAACGCGATGGGACACTTTGCCTGGTTGGCATTCCCGACCAGCCCCACCCTTCCCCGTCCGTCGGCAACCTGATCTTCAAACGTCGCCAAATTGCCGGATCGTTAATCGGTGGCATTAAGGAAACCCAGGAAATGTTGGACTTTTGCGCCGAGCATCATATCGTCTCCGATATTGAAATTATCCCCATCCAAAAGATTAATGAGGCGTATGAGCGCATGTTGCTTAGCGATGTTAAATATCGCTTTGTGATTGACTTGGCGAGTTTGGACGCAAATGTTTAACCATGCTTTGGATCATCAAAAAACCGGCCTAACCTTGGGCTTCTAAGTCCGACAGTTCTAGGAGGGTGTTAATATTGGTAAAAATCTCCGGTTCAGTGCAGAAATCTACTTTGACTATGTTTTGGCGCTCCAACCAGTTGTCCATCCTGTGACCGCCACTTTGCAAATAATCTTGCAAACTGGGCTTTAAACTTGTTTTTATCGCCAAAAAAACGGGATGCAAACGCTCACCATCAAAAGCGACGGCAACTTCGGCATTTTTTTGGGTGAGTGTTGAAAGCAATTTTTGTAGATGGCTCGCCTTAAATAACGGCGAATCGCAAGGCATGACAAGCAATATGTCCGTTTTGGCGAATATCATCGCCGCTAAAATCCCAGCCAAAGGCCCATCAAAATGGTCGGTTTGATCGCTAACTATGGGCAAGCCAAATTGTTGGTATTCCTGGAGATTTCGGTTTGCATTGACGACTGTCTGGTCTGCGACTTTGCTCATTTCAGCGAGAGCATAACTCACCATCACTCGCCCTTTGAAAGGAATCAATCCTTTGTCCTGATTGTTCATCCGTCGGGCAAGTCCACCTGCCAAGATAACACCGGTGACTTTTGTTTGTCTTGCCATAATGCTAATCTCTGTCTTTCCGTATAAACGAATCGTTCTTACATGGATCCACGTTGCCTTATTTTCGCAATCCTATTAGGGATTACAAGCTGCGCCAGTCAACCGCCCGGCGAATTTGTACCTTACTACGAAGTAGAAACGCGCAAACCTTATGATGAGGTATTAGCCGAACTTGAAGTCGCCATTGCAGAAAACAATTTCAGGATAACCGGTCACAGCCGCGTTGGCAAAGTTATCCGAGACCGTGGCACGAAAAATTTCCCCGAATACGACACCATCCAATTTTGTAATTTAACCGAAGCCAAGACCATCCTGTTGATGTCACCACAGGCCATCAGGCACATGCCCTGTAATGTGGTCACTTACCAATTTCAAGGCAAGACTGTCATTAGATCTCATTTATTGCCGACTGACACGGACAACAAGGCATTGAATGAATTTTCGGTTAGAATGAATCAGGTACTAAAAAAGATGGTCGATTTCGCGGCAGAAGAATAGCCTTTGTTATCTTATTAAAAAACCATCACGGCATTAACCCACTGGAACGACGAGATTCTCAACTAAACCTACCGATTTTAGAAAGGTACGTTATCAAACAGGACAGGAAAAAATAGACTTCATGAAAACACACAACAGATCCCTACTTATTCTGGCCGCCCTATTCGCAATAGTCGGTTGCGCCTCAACCAGCGAACAGGAGGCTTCCGGTAAAGCGTCCGAGCAAATCCCAACCGTGAAAACTAACGATTATCCCACTCGTGACCGGGTCGAATACGTCTTAAACTGCGTAGCACAGCATGGTGGCCTCACTTTCATAACTCAATACGCTTGTGGGTGCAAAATAGACAAGATTGCCGAAAAGCTCACTTTTACCGAATATGAAGCCGCCAAAACTTTTTCCATGCTAAAAAGCACCCCCGGCGAAGCGGGAAGCATATTCCGTGACCCACAGCAATCAAAAGACTTACGCAAACAATTGAAAGAAGCAGAAGCTTACGCAGAAAAGAACTGTTTTGTTAAATAGGTTGGCTCGACGGATTGGCAAAATTAGCCGCTTCAAGACCTTTTAAACCATTTGGAAACACGGCTTATTACCAATTAAGTCCTTACACGACTCCCGCGACCAACCGATATTAGGCTGATACTGTCATAGAAACGATTCGAAAAATGGCTGCCGCTTAACCAGGGATTCCTTTGCAACAAAATACAGAAAATTAAGCATCCACAACGACTAGGCCTAGTGTTGAAGCAAAGTGGATTGGCACAATATTGTTGTATATCCAATACAATTGTTGTATGATTAACACAAGGGTAGATATAGTTACTGAATTCAATATTTCCCTATTTGTTATCGCTTTTGGGATTTAATACTAAATCCCCTCATAAATTAACTGGAAGTTGTATTTAACAAGATCAGGTTT
>NZ_AYLO01000004.1 GCF_000496735.2 Methyloglobulus morosus KoM1 | reverse complement strand
GGGTTAGCAGTTCCTCGCGCGTGCCCTGTTCGACGAATTGGTCGGGCAGGCCGAGGTTGAGGGTGTGCTTGAGTATCTTGTGCTTGTGCAGGAGGGTGTTGACCGCGCTGCCAGCGCCGCCCTGGACGGCGTTCTCTTCGATGGTTATTAGGGTGTCGTGGTCTTTCGCCAGTTGCAGGATGAGTTCTTCGTCCAGCGGCTTGACAAAGCGCATGTTGGCGACGGTGGCGTTAAGCTCTTGCCCCGCTTGTTCTGCCGGGGCGACCATGCTGCCCCAGGCGAGGATGGCGATGCGTTCGCCTTGTCGTCTGATTTCGCCCTTGCCGATGGGCAATGCCGTGAGGTCTTTTTGCACCGCTTTGCCAGGGCCCTTGCCTCGCGGGTAACGCACCGCTGCGGGGCCGGGGTGGTTGAAGCCGGTGGTCAACATCTTGCGGCATTCGTCTTCGTCGGCGGGCGCCATTATTAGCATGTTGGGGATGCAGCCCAGGTAGCTGTGGTCGAAGCTGCCGGCATGGGTGGGGCCGTCAGGGCCGACCAGCCCTGCCCGGTCCAAGGCGAACAGGACATCAAGGTTTTGGATGGCGACATCGTGGATAAGCTGGTCGTAGCCGCGCTGCAGGAAGGTGGAATAGATGGCGACGACGGGTTTTGCACCTTGGCAGGCTTGGCCTGCGGCCAATGTGACGGCGTGTTGTTCGGCGATGGCGACATCAAAATACCGTTTGGGGTATTGTTCGGAAAACTTGACCAGCCCTGAGCCTTCGCGCATGGCGGGGGTGATGCCGAGCAGGCGTTCGTCTTGTTTGGCCATGTCGCACAGCCAGTCGCCGAAGACTTCGGTGTAGGTGGGGTGCAGCGAGGGCTTGCCTTTGGGCAGGCGGTCTTGGCTGGGGTCGAAGGCGGGTACGCCGTGGTAGGCCAAGGGGTCTTTTTCGGCCGGGGCGTAGCCCTTGCCTTTTTTGGTGACGATGTGCAGGAACCGGGGGCCTTGGATGTGCTTGAGGCTTTCGAGGGTTTCGACGAGCATGTCGACGTCATGGCCGTCGATGGGGCCGATGTAGTTGAAGCCGAGCTCTTCGAACAGGGTGCCGGGGACGATCATGCCTTTCATGTGTTCTTCGGTGCGGCGGGCCAGTTCCCAGACGCTGGGCATTTTGCTGAGGACTTTTTTGCTTTCTTCGCGGACGGAGGAGTACAGCTTGCTGGACAGGATCTTGGTGAGGTAGTTGTTCATGGCGCCGACGTTGGGCGAGATGGACATGTCGTTGTCGTTGAGGATGACCAACAAATTAGCGTCGATCGCCCCGGCGTGGTTCATGGCCTCGAAGGCCATGCCGCCGGTGATGCTGCCGTCGCCGATGATGGCGACCATGTGCTTGTGCTCGCCCTTGAGTTGGGAGGCGATGGCCATGCCCAGCGCGGCGCTGATGGAGGTGCTGGAGTGGCCGACCCCGAAGGCGTCGTATTCGCTTTCAAAACGGTTGGGGAAGGCGCACACGCCGCCCTGGGTGCGGATGGTGGTCATCCGTTCCTTGCGCCCCGTGAGGATCTTGTGCGGGTAGGCCTGGTGGCCGACGTCCCAGACCAGTTGGTCTTCGGGGGTGTTGAAGACGTAATGCAGGGCGACGGTCAGCTCGACCGTCCCCAAGCCCGCCGAGAAATGACCGCCCGAGATGCTCACGGTCTGCGTCAGGTAGTCTCGCAACTCCTTCGACAGGGACTTTAACTGGGATTTTTTTAGCTTCTTAACATCGGAAGGCGAAGAAATACGCTTTAATAGCGGATAATGACCTGAAATCTTCCCAATGGTATTAATTGCTTGCGATGAAACCACTTTAAGTGTCGAAGGCTGCACTTCGGCAATCACTTCTCCGGTCAAAATCGTATCCATTTCTCTACGTTTAGGCGACTGTTTCATAATGGTTTCTCACAAAGTTAATAGTTCAAACCAACGCCAACACTTACATCAGCACATCAATGGTCACGTTGGATAATATAAAGCGACAGGTCGCGCAGCAGATCCGCTTCGGCACCAAACACGCTTAAGCTGTCGATAGCCTTCTCATGCAATTCTTGCGCTTTTTGTTTAGCTCCCGCCATTCCGAGCAAGGCCGGATAAGTCGGCTTATCGTTTTCCTTATCCTTGCCTTGGGTTTTACCTAGTGTCGCGGTATCACTTTCTTCGTCCAAGATATCATCTTTAACTTGGAAAGACAGGCCGATACATTTTGCATAATTATCAAGTTTTATCGCCATAACCGGATCAATATCGGCTTTTGCCAATGTTGCCATGGTTACGCTGGCCCTGATCAACGCACCTGTTTTATGGATATGCATGATCTCGAGTTCAGGCAAGTTTAATTGCCTGCCTACGGATTCAAGATCAATAGCTTGCCCGCCCACCATGCCCTGAGAGCCACTGGCCTTAGCTAAGATAGTGATCATCTGCAACCGATTTTCCGCTGTGGCCAAGATACTGGCATCGTGCGCCAAAGTTTCAAAAGCCAATGCCTGCAATGCATCACCCGCCAAAATCGCCGTCGCTTCGTCATAAGCAACATGGCAAGTCGGCTTGCCGCGCCTAAGTCCATCGTCATCCATTGCCGGCAGGTCGTCGTGGATCAAAGAATACACATGAATGAACTCAACGGCACAGGCGATGCCATCAACAGCATCGGGGCTGATGCCCAACGTCTTCGCCGCACAATAGGTCAGCATGGGGCGCATCCGTTTGCCGCCGCCTAAGACGCAATAACGCATAGCTTCATGTAATTTTTGCGGCAGTATCTTTTCGCTGGGAAGCCGTATTTCCAAGGCTTGCTCTACCCGCTGCTGACAATATGACTGGTACTCTTTTAAGGCCTTACTCATCAGCAAAAGACTCCAAGACTTGGCTGCCGTTTTTGTCGATCAATATCTGCACTTTTTGCTCTGCCTCTTGCAAGGCCTTTTGACAGGCTCGGGTCAGTGTTACGCCACGTTCAAATGCCTGCAAGGATTCTTCCAACGAAACCTCACCACGCTCAAGCCGAACGACCAATTGTTCTAGTTCGGCAAGATCTTCTTCAAAAGAAGGCGAGGTTTTCTTTTTAGCCATGTTGTTGAAATGCAATAAAGCGACATATTGTTTAATTTCCACAACATTATATATGAAATTCACTTAGAAGCGACAAAGAAAAAAGGTTTTATCCTGGAATTTTGTGCGGCTTTAGACTGTGGGAATACTGTCTGGATACCTATAACTTATCTTTCTGATCTTTAACGATTTTGTTGGTTTCTGAAGCTATCAGCAATATTTTTTCAGATGGCTTGAGTTTTTTTATGGCAAACTCCCTTTTGCTGGCGGCGCTACGATTATGGCCGTCTTCGGCATAAACCACTTTAATGGGTTGCCGCCCACGGAAATATTTAGCGCCCTTTGCATTGCAATGCTGCCTAAATCGCCTAGGTAGATCCGTCGTGATGCCTGTGTATAGGGAATTATCGCTACACAGGATCATGTAAACGACCCAGTCCGCAGAAATGAGCGTCAGTTCTTGGCCCATAACATCCCATAGCCACCAGGAACGTGGCGGCCAGCCGACATGAATATTGAATACCGAATCGCCATACCCCTAAACAAGCTGATTCATCGTATCTGCACAACCAGCTTTACTTTTGCCAGGCTTTTCTCAATCCTTGTAAATCTGCTTATACCACGCCACAAATTCGTTAATTCCAGCTTTTAGGGTTGTGTTCGGTTTGTAATCAAAATCTGAGATTAAATCCGATACGTCGGCGAAAGTATCAGGGACATCGCCAGGCTGCAGGGGCAATAAATTTAGAATGGCTTTCTTACCGATAGCTTCTTCTAACGCTCCGATAAAGTCGAGCAAGTGCACTGGATTGTTATTGCCGATATTATATACGCGATAAGGGGCAGCACTTGTGCCTGGATCGGGATTCTCACTGGACCAATTGGAATTGGCTTGTGCCGGCTTATCCAGCACTTTGGTTACACCGGCTACGATATCATCGATATAGGTGAAATCACGCCTGTGGTTGCCGTAATTGAACACGTCAATCGGTTTATCTTGCATAATATTCCGGGCGAACAAAATCGGCGACATATCGGGCCTGCCCCAAGGCCCATACACGGTAAAAAAACGCAATCCTGTAGTCGGCAAGCCATACAAATGGCTATAGGTGTGCGCCATCAATTCATTCGCTTTCTTGCTGGCGGCGTAAAGTGAGACGGGGTGGTCAACATTATCGTGTACTGAAAAAGGCATACGGGTATTGGCTCCGTACACCGAACTGGAAGAGGCGTAAACCAAGTGCTCAACCGCGTTGTGCCTACAGCCTTCCAAAATATTCATAAAACCGACAATATTGGAATCGATATAGGCATGTGGATGGGTGATGGAATACCTAACCCCCGCTTGGGCGGCTAGATGGATGACCCGCTGCGGCTTCTCTTTGGTGAACAGGTCCGCTACGGCTTCCCTATCGGCAATATCCAGCTTGATGAACCTGAACTTGGGGTGATCCTGTAACAGGGCCAACCTGGCGAGCTTCAGGTTGACATCGTAATAATCATTCAGGTTATCGATGCCTATAATATCGTCACCGCGCTCCAATAGGCGGATTGCTTGCATGGATCCAATGAATCCGGCGCAACCTGTCAGTAATATTTTCAAACTTTTTTCTCTATTGCAGCAATTTTATAACGCCGACTCGTTTATCAACCGGACGCCTAATGACTGACTGGCCGACCGATGCAATAATAAGTCAGGCCAGCCGCCTTTAATTGTTTCGGTTCATAAAGGTTACGGCCATCAAACACGACCGCTTCTTTAAGTTTAAGCTTCAATTGGGCAAAATCGGGGCTCCAGAAGTTTTTCCATTCGGTCACAACACAAAGCGCATCCGCGTTTTCCAATGCTTCTGACTGGCTCTTGCATAACACCAAACCCGCTTTGCTGCCGTAGATTCTTTTTGCTTCTGCCAAGGCTTCTGGATCAAACGCCTGGACGGTCGCACCCGCATCAATTAACGCTTCCAATAGCACTCGACTGGGTGCTTCGCGCATGTCATCGGTTTTTGGTTTGAACGACAACCCCCATAAGGCAAAGATTTTTCCTTTAAGCTGTCCGTTAAAATGTTGATGAATCTTGCGAAATAAGACATGTTTCTGTCTGTCATTGACCCTCTCTACCGCACTTAAAAGTTCCGCCTGATATCCCAGGTCTTTAGCCGTCCTTTCCAATGCCTTGACATCTTTGGGAAAGCAAGAGCCGCCATAACCGCAACCTGGGTAGATAAAGTGGTAGCCAATACGGCCATCCGATCCTATGCCATTACGGACTTGTTCAATATCCGCACCTAAATGTTCGGCCAGATTGGCAAGTTCATTCATGAAACTGATTTTTGTTGCCAGCATAGCGTTGGCGGCATATTTGGTAAGCTCAGCGGACCGGACATCCATCGCGATAATGCGCTCGTGACTGCGGTTAAATGGCGTGTACAGCGCTTTTAAAAGCTCAGTCGTCCGAGGATTGTCGGTCCCAATAATGATACGATCCGGTTTCATAAAATCAGAAATGGCAGCCCCTTCTTTTAAAAACTCAGGATTGGAAACCACGTCAAACTCAATATCCGCCCCCCTATCAGCTAAAGTTTTTTGCATGAGGCTTTTGACTTTATCCGCCGTACCCACCGGTACAGTCGATTTATCGACAACGACACGGTATTCGGTCATGTGTTCCGCTATCGTTTTTGCCACAGACAGCACATATTGCAAATCGGCCGAACCATCTTCGTCGGGCGGGGTACCCACAGCGACGACTTGAAACAAGCCATGGTCAACCGCCATTTTTGCATCCGTGGTAAAACGTAAACGCCCAAACTGGTGGTTTTCTTTGACCATCTCTTCTAAACCAGGCTCGTAAATAGGAATAATGCCCTGATTCAGCTTATCTATTTTTTGCTGGTCAATATCCATACAAAGCACATCATTGCCGACTTCAGCAAGACACGTACCTGTCACCAGCCCGACATAACCTGTTCCAAAGATAGTAATTTTCATTTTGTAATTGTTCTATTTAAAAGGCTTTTAATGTTTTCGCAATTGACGAATGGCTTCTTAAAAGAAACAGTCTAGGTCAAAATTTGCATTGCGATTGCCGATCAATCAGCTTCGCCCAAATAATCAATTTTTACTTTCGCCAGGCTTTTCACGCCAATCCTTTTCGCAGCACCGTGAGACAGGTCGATAATCCTGTTGTGTTTAAAAGGCCCCCGGTCATTCACCACCAACATGATCGAACGACCATTATGTAAATTAGTTACCCGCACTTTGCTGGGTAACGGCAAAGTTTTGTGGGCAGCAGAAACACCCTCCGGGCTAAAATGCGCTCCCATCGATGTCTTCGACCCCGATTCCGAGCCGTACCAGGATGCTATGCCAACTTCACTATAGCCATCGGCGGAAAGCAAGGGATAGTACATTACGCCTTTGACTTGATAGGGTCGATTATAAGCTCGCTGATGACGGTAACCATAGGGGTATGTTTTATAATCCGGCGTGGTCAATTGTGGCGGATCTGAAGCGCAACCCGTTATCAAGCTAATCGACAGCATTGCTGCCCAGAAACAACCGGCTTTTACGTACCTACTGAACAAAAATAGTTGCTGATCCATCTTGCTTACCGTACAAACCACGCAAACGTCGCAATCACCTTACTAACATAGCTTAATTTTTAGCCCGTATCATACACACACGGGATTATTTATCAAACTAAAGTGATTTTCCACAGCTTAATGTTGGCAATGCTTTCCCTAGTGTTTGCGTTAAACCCACTGATTGATTAGTTGACCTTGATTCATCACCGGTGAAGAACCGGCGCAATCGCAGTCCCTCGCCCTAATATATTACTGCTGTGCCGAGAATAGGAACCGTAAGCTTCGTGCATTTTAGATATTTTTGGCTACCCATAAGGCCCCACCCAAATGCGGGCCGTTTTAAGCACGGATGACCAGCTCAAAAAGGGCTATTCTCCATTGCTGCGATTTCCCTGCCGATACCGGCCATATCGCAATTAGATCCGAAACCATTCAATATGACCCAGGTTGATACACATACTAAAAAAGCTGGGCGGGAAATCCCGCCCAGCCTTGATTGAAATAAGACAAGAAAAGCTCTTGAATCAAAGACAAATTCAGATCGCTTTTTTGCGTTTTCTCATTCCTAAGAGACCCATGACTGCACTGCCAAAAAGCCATGCTGCCGCAGGTAGCGGAACGGGGGCGGCAGACAAAGTACTGGTGAACTGTGAGTTGAAGAATCCTCCGGGTACATTGGTAATATCCGCCTCTAACGTCAACGAATAAAAGTTTGGGATTATCCCGCCAGGGCCAGCGGTTTGCTGATTGGAGTAAGCCCCTGTCGTAAAGGTTTGCGTGGTTCCTAATTGATTAGACAGTGCAAAGGGGTTGTTTCCCGTATCATAAAAATACTTAGCCGTGACACTTGCACCACCACTTTGTGTTCCACCCACATGAAGGTTAAATAAGCCGGGAGTCGGCCCATAGCCTGTGTCAGTCAAAAATATCTTCAGTGGCGAAGTGGGGGCTGTTGCCCCCGTAAAAGAAACATTGAACGATGTAAGGCTTAAAAGCGGAGAGGTTAATGTACTACCTATATTTGCACTAGACACAACATTGACCAACCAATTACCTAGCGATTTATTGATCGTATTGACACCTGCGAGGGCTGTTGTGTCACCGATTGCGTTATCACTAATCACAATCGGAGGGTTTGTTCCGTCGTCTAGCTTAATCACCAGGCTTGCTTGGCTTGTTAATGGAAAAATGGACAGCCCAGCCAAGGCAAGTACCATTTTTGAAAACTTTAAAGGCCTAACTTTCATTGTTATCTCCAAATTTTTTATCATTGGATTTCAAAAGTCGTCTCCGAATGCAATCTTTGCGAAAGGGTTTAACGAAAACGGATTAAATTCATTGCTGGCAGAACCACACATTTGGCCGAACTATTGCTTTCGTATCAAATACAGTGTTTTCGCATCCCTTGCCAGCAGCCATGACCCCACTTAAGTGGCCGAAATTTCTATAGGAAAGGAAGATTTTATGGCTAAGGTCCAAACAACATCCGCTAAGCTTGGGATATCCTTACCGTATTTCAAAAGCACAACAAACCACTCTTAGCGGGCGCATCATACCTCTGGAGCTATGTCTTTTGAGTGACAGGAATGTTAAGTTTGTGAGAAATGTAATACACCTGAATTTGGCTAATCAGTCAGGTGATTAGTTAGGTTTGGACGTAGTAGAAACAGGATTCCGGCCTTTCAAAAAGGCCATAAGGAATGGATAGGATGATCCAGGACGGTATTAACGATAATCGGGCCGATTATTTTCGGCCCGCTTTCAAATCCATAAAAATAGTCAGGCTGCGGTATATTTGATTTTGTTGTCGGTAGCCTTGTTAAATATAGTACCCAATACATTGACTTCCTTAAGCAACACAGCCGCCTGTTTGAGCTCTTCGGTTTTAGTATGTCCTTCTTCAACGACTATCAAGACACAATCCACATAAGGCGAAAAGCCAAGGGTGTCGGCCTGTGACAGCAAAGGCGGCAAGTCAAAAATGATGATTCGTGAGGGGTAGCGGTTTTTCAGTTCGTTCACTAAACGTATCATTTTGGGGGAACGCAGCATTTCAGTGGAATTAAGCATTTCTTTTCCTGCAGGCAGGACGACAAGCCTATCCATACTGGGATTGATCAATAATTCATTGAGCGGGGTGTCATGTGACAAATAATCACCAAGGCCAGCTTCCGCTTTGATGCCAAACAGATTGCAAACACTGGGATTTGTAAAATTGGCATCAACCAGTAAAACACTACGATTTAATTCCATAGCCATGCTGATGGCAAGATTCACAGCCGTAAGGCTATTGCCCGTACTATTTGTAGGGCTAGTGATAGCCAACGTATTCCAACTCATGGCATCCATAACCTGCAAGCAACGGGTACGTAACATTTTATAAGATTCAAGCCATTTCCCTGGCTTAAACCCGGTTATGACCCGATTTTCATGCAGATGTATGCTTTGGGTAGCTTGTACGCGGGTTTGTGTGTATTTATAATTTTCATTATCTATGAACAGTTTCTCTGGTTTATTAATAAGTTGGGGGGGGGTTTCCATGTTACTTTCCTCATTTCTTCCAAGGTTGTCATTTAGAAATTGCCAAGAATACGCAACAGTTTGTACCAAAACACATCAAGGGGCATGACGAGGAAATGGAAGCCGATAACAGACAAGGCAAACACAACCAGTACGCTTACCAGCAGAGCAATATGCCGCCTGGTAGTGGCGTCGCTTTCCTTCTTATTTTCAAGATAAGGAATACTAGACAACGGCGCTACGCCTAAGATAGCAGCGATGGTTTTTTCGTTATTGATGGTCGAACCTAACATTTCAGCCAAGTAAACAAAGCCAAATCCGCAAGCAAGCGCAAAAACTAAGCCCAGGAAGAGAATTGCCGGACGATTTGGGCTGATGGGTTCTAGCGGCTCTTGCGGTGGGTCTATAAGTGTAAAGCGTTCGCCCTTGCGTTGGATTTCAAGCTGCTGTGAAATTTGCGCCTCCATTTCCCGGGCACTCACTTCGCGATAGCGAATGTTGGCGTTGTCGAGCTCCTGGATAAGGTCGGTATATTCTTTTTCGACCACGGGCGCCTGATGCAAGCTTTTACGCAGGTCGGCCATTTTTTTGTTGACCTGATCGCGGGTATAGTCCAGCGACTTGAGTTCAGACCCTACTCCTTCTAATTGGGCTTTCAGGGTAATATAGGCAGGGTTATCAGGCAATACCGAAGAACTGGATATGTTGGTTTCCTTGGTAGCCATCATGGCTTGATGCAATGTGGCAATTTGCTTTTGCAATTTCAATACATCGGGGTGTTTTTCGGAATATAGCTTTAACAGGGAAGCCAACTCGGCCTTTTTGTTGGTCAGTTCGGCATTCATATCGTTAAGACCGGTATTGTTGCCCGACTGCTTTCTCAGCGAGTCAATTTCACGTTTGGCCTTGATCACATCGGGATGGTTAGCGGAATAACTGGCCACCAAGGAAGGGTATTCCGATTCCAGCACCTTAAGCCGGTCTTTCATGTCAAAGACACGATTGCCTGTGGCATTGGTGGCCATGGCATTGGGGTCAATCTGCGCCAACTCACCCTCAAGATAAAACTGGCGTTCACGCAACGAACGCTCTTGACTGTCAAGGCTAATCAGTTGTCCACTGAGCGTGGTGAGTTCCTGCTGGTTGAGCTGGCTGATCTGGGGTAATTGGTCTAGATTTTTTTCTTTAAACGTAGCTAATGTATTTTGTAATTGCTGGATTTTTTCCTTAAGGCGTCGCGATTCCTCGCTCAAAAAAAGCGTGGCGTTTTCCGCAGATTCGGTACGGGACTTGATGTTTTCTTTGAGGAATAGGGAGGTCAATTCATTTGCCACTTTTTGTGCCAATAACGGACTCCTATCATCAAAGGTCAATGTGAATGCGATGGTTGCTTTTGTCGGCGAGCCATTGCGTGGATCGATCACATCGGCGCTGATGGGTTCGATGACAATGCTTTTACGCATTTTGTCTAAAATGCGCTCTTCCGGTTTATTCTTGCGTTCATTTGAGTAAAGATCAAATTTCTGAATGATGTCCACGAGATTCGAGCGAGACATGATACGTTGGCTGATGACTTGAATACGCTGGTCCGCAAATGTTGTGACAGTGGAATGAACCAAATCAGAAGGTATTTCCTGTTCTTCAATGAGAATGGTTGCTACAGATCGATATTTCGAGGGCAATAAAACAGCAAGCACAATACTCAGTGTTGAGATCACAACAAACGGAAGAATTAAAATTTTTCTGCGCCGTTTGATTATTTTTAAATAATCATTGATCTCTAGAGTTTGATTTTCCACGCTATTTTACCTGACGGTTTATCTCGGGTTGATAAGAAAATTGCAGTTGGACAGTATTGCCTACGCTGGTTTGGTTACCATCCTTAAATTTTTGATCGCGATAGTTATACGATAAATCCAAATTTATTTCATTGGACAATTTCCAGTTAATATGGGGACTAATCATGTAACTTGTCCTATTGCTTCTATTGCTTCTATTGCTTAGGCTACTTGATTGTGCGGTTGATTCATAGGTTGAATAATTGGCCGTGAGGCCCGAAGTCCATTGCTCGTTAATCGTGAAGTTATTGGCAATAGATAGCTGCCTTTGCGTTAGCAGGCCTTGCGTGGTGGGCGTTTGGTTTTGTGACACCGACAGCAAAATGTCTCCTCTTTCAAAGGATTTTTGTATGGATATGGAAAAGATTTCGCCAATACTATTTTTTTTGCTAGTGATTCCCGAGGCACTCACAAACCTAAAGGGGGAACAAGGACTGTTAACCAATGAAAGTTCAGGTGCGCAATGCGGTTGTGTCGTCTCAACTTGGGAATAATTTAATCCGCCCGACACAGAAGCGACCAGGTGTTCATTGAAACTGTGTTGCCAACCTAGCTGGGCAATATGGTTATATGTGAGTTGATTTTGTAAAGATGAACTATAACGCGAACTGGAAAGGGTCGCATTCAGCTTGTCGCGCACCGTGTACAGATAGTCGTACGTACCTGATACCTGTTGGTAGTCATAATCGGTAAGGAAGCTATTGCTATTTTTATCAAAGGTCACTTTACTGTAGGAAAAACTCAGAGACAGTGCGCTTCGTTCGTCTAAAGCATAAGTAACCGTGGGTGACAAACCTATGCGCTTACTCATCACTTGCGCCTGGTTAAGATCGCCTGGGACACCGAGCACAGTCCCGTCATTGACAGTGTTTACTGAAGCTTGGTTGTTATACGAGCCATTCAACCCCCAGTTTAAACGATCATATCTGTGTTGATAATCTAAGCCAAACTGTTGCTCATCAACATCAAGTTGAGACTCATTATTGTAAAACCGATGATTCCACGTGAAATTGGAATTTAATTCTCCGGTTTCGTGACGCAGTCCGAAATTTAACCCAGGTGACAATATGCTCACCCAGTTATCCTGGATGGGTGTCTGACGCATAAAAAGATTAGTAGCGTACAGTTGCGAGGCCTTAAATACGGGGTCAACAAAATAATCGACAGCCTGACAGGTTAACGGGATACCGAGCGTCAATGCCGCTAAAAAGCTCTTTCTCATCTTAGCTTACTGAAGTGATGAAGCCCCAATCAAGGGACAGTAACGGTATCGCCGGGTTCCAATATGATATTTTGCTCTAGATGCTTACCCTCAACCACATCATCGTAATCGAATGGGAAGACCTTCACTACATTGCCCACGCGCCGAAGGACATGAATCGGCCCCCCACCTCCAAAAATGCCTGAAAAAGTCGAACCCGTATCCGCAAAAACAGTCAACCCACCCGCCAAACTGAGCGCCTGCATCACATCAATACGCCTGTTAACAGGATATACCCCAGGTTTATTGACCTTTCCGATAACAAATATTGTGTTGCCATTATTCTGGAGCAGCTTGACAGTCACCACAGGCTCGGCAATGTAATCTGCCAATTTACTTACAATTGAACTTTCAAGCGCAGATATAGGCTTGCCGGCCGCCATAACAGTCCCAACGAGCGGAAAAGTTATATTACCGTCTGGCGCAACCAACGCTTCCACTTTTTGCAGGCTTTCTTCTTTCCAGACTGAAATTTCAACTAAATCGCCTGGGGCGAGCAAGTATTGGTCTTCGCCTGATTGTGGATTGTCGATGGGTAGGGTTGGCTTTGGGTCAGCAAATGCTGGGGATGTCAATAAAAAAAGGTAGATTAAAAATATTGCTAATTGTTTCAAAATGATTACCACTAACTATATTAAGGAATTTGGACTTACCCTCGAATTTTTAAGGGCGGCAAACAACTGTCTTTGCAATTATAGTCGTGAAATATAACATAAGTAAGACATTTAAGTCAGATAAGCCAGATAAACGGAAAAATTATGTATCGGCAGCTAAAACAGGAAAAACTCACAGATCAGCGACTTCTGGTAGAGTACAAATGAGAGCAATATCAAAATATAAACTATAATTTAACTACACGTTGTCATTTAGTTTTAATATTATCTGGGCATAATGACTCGCTTTTGTGTGGTGTCCTAGCTAAATCATTCCCGCACCCATTATGTAACTAACGAATGTTACGCCTATCAACTCATTTTGGCCGCCGAAGGTCAAGGCTCATTCGAATGAGCTTGAAAGCGGTTAATGATAAAATACGCATTAAATATTCATTCGCACCCTATCATCACACATAAAAATGAATTTTCTTTCCCAAGACAAATCATCCAGTCGACCGAATAAAGCGATAATTATTTTATCGCTATGGGTATTCGCAATTTTATTGCTTGGTTTTACTTTTAGAACCAGCCTGGATGAAATGATAACCGTCTGGATCAACGTCGAAGAGTATAGCCACGGCTTTTTTATTCCGGTAATAACCGTTTATTTTCTATGGCTTCGACGACACGAACTAAAATTTATTGAAGAATTTAAACATTCATTACCTGGATTGGTCATCGTCTTCATCGGGTTGATCCTGTTGATTTTAGGCGGTTTGGCTACTTTAAAAACCGTTGAGCAATACGCTTTTATCATTACCTTAACGGGCATGTTCACGATTGCATTTGGCTTGCCTGGGTTGCGTGTAGGTGCGATACCGTTGTTGTTCTTAATTTTTATGGTACCGTTTCCGCAGTTTATCCTGAATAACCTGTCTTCAAAATTACAGTTGATTTCTTCATGGCTGGGCGTTGAGTTTATACGGGCTTGCAACATCATGGTATACCTTGAAGGCAATGTCATAGACTTGGGTATTTATAAATTACAGGTCGTCGACGCCTGCAGTGGACTCCGTTACTTGTTTCCTTTGGCTAGCCTTTCTTTCCTGTGCGCTTACTTGTTTAAGGGGCCTTTCTGGCAAAAAGTGCTGATCTTCTTTTCTTCAGCACCATTAACCATTTTTATGAACAGTTTGCGTATTGGCATAATAGGGATCATGGTGGATAACTGGGGAACGGAGATGGCCGAAGGCTTCTTGCACGATTTTGAAGGTTGGATTATCTTTTTAATTTGCATGGGTCTCCTGTTTATAGAAATGTGGCTGTTTTCAAGGCTCAGTGGGCGCAAAGTGGCATTTAACGAGTTAGTCTTAATTCCCACAGAATGGTCGGGTGACACGAAACAAGGCAACCCTGATATCAGGTTCAATAAATCCGTATTCCTGCTTATGTTATTGCTCATTGGAGCCGCTATTGCATCACACAATATCGAGGGGCGAAAGGACCTCATTCCATCACGCAAGGCTTTTCTTAACTTTCCGTTACAACTGGGCAAATGGGAAGGCCGAAATGATTACCTCAACCAATATTACCTGGATGTACTTAAGCTGACGGATTATGTCATTATCAACTACACACAGCCTGAATCTGGTAATCATATTAACTTTTACAGTGCTTATTACCAATCTCAACGAGAAGGGGTATCAGTGCATTCACCTAAGTCATGCATACCCGGTGACGGTTGGCAAATTACCCAATTTGGGCAGCGCGACTTTCCTGATTTCAAGGTCGACGGCAATGCACTTATAATTAATCGTGCTATTATTCAGAAAGGGGACAGCAAGCAGTTGGTTTATTATTGGTTTCAACAGCGGGGTCGCACGATAACCAATGAATACCTAGTGAAATGGTATTTATTTTATGACTCCATCACGATGAACCGAACCGATGGCTCCCTTATAAGGCTGATAACGAGTGTAAAGGCGGGAGAAAATATCGAAGCAGCGGATCAACGGTTACAAGCGTTTATAAAAGACCTGATACCTGTCTTACCTGCTTATTTACCCGGTAAAAATAGTTAGCGACAAACCCACTCGGTAAGGAGAGATAGTGAGTACAAAAACAGCATTAATAACGGGCATAACAGGACAGGATGGTTCTTACCTGGCCGAATTCCTGTTGGAAAAAGGCTATGTCGTCCACGGTATCAAAAGGCGATCCTCGCTTTTTAATACGCAACGGGTCGATCATATCTATCAAGACCCGCATATAAAGAATCCAAAGTTTTACCTGCACTACGGCGATCTCACCGACAGTTCCAACTTGACGCGAATACTGAGCGAGACCAAACCCGACGAAGTTTATAACCTGGGTGCGATGAGCCATGTTGCAGTATCATTCGAATCGCCTGAATATACGGCGGATGTTGATGCCATTGGCACATTACGTTTGCTAGAAGCCATGCGTTTTCTGGGGATGGAAAAGACATCGCGTTTTTATCAGGCATCCACCTCCGAACTGTACGGGCTGGTGCAGGAAATTCCACAAAAAGAAACCACACCGTTCTACCCGCGTTCGCCTTATGCCGTCGCCAAGCTCTATGCCTACTGGATTACGGTCAATTACCGCGAAGCCTACGGAATGTATGCCTGCAATGGCATCCTTTTTAACCACGAATCCCCTCGTCGCGGCGAAACGTTTGTAACCCGTAAAATTACGCGCGGCCTTAGCAATATTGCAATGGGGCTGGAGCAATGCCTGTTCATGGGCAATATGGATTCACTCAGGGATTGGGGGCATGCCAAGGATTATGTGCGTATGCAGTGGATGATGATGCAGCAAGATCAGCCCGACGATTTTGTTATTGCCACTGGCGTACAGTATTCCGTACGCCAATTCATCGAAATGACAGCCCAAGAACTGGGTGTCGAAATACGCTGGGAAGGTTCTGGTGTTGAAGAAAAGGGCTACGTAGCTGCCATAACGGGGGACAATGCGCCAGGGTTGAAGGTCGGACAAAATATTGTCGCCATCGATCCCCGTTATTTCAGGCCGGCTGAAGTTGAAACCTTACTGGGCGATCCAACTAAAGCTAAAGAAAAACTGGGCTGGATTCCTCAGATTACCTTAGGGGAGATGATCAATGAGATGGTTGCTTATGACCTTGAAGAAGCCAAAAAACACGCACTGTTAAAAAACCAAGGATTTAAGGTCGCTGTCAGCAAGGAATAATGTCATGCAGAACAAACAGAAAAAAATCTATTTGGCAGGACATCGGGGTATGGTAGGATCGGCTATTGCCCAGCAATTAAACGATTCGGGGTATCAAAATGTCATCGTTCGAACCCATGCGGAGCTGGATTTGACGGATCAGGCTGCTGTAAGGGATTTCATGCAACAAGAAAAACCCGATCAAGTTATTTTGGCGGCGGCTAAGGTCGGCGGTATCCATGCGAACAATATTTATCCGGCTGAATTTATTTACCAGAATATTATGGTTGAAGCCAATGTCGTGCATCAAGCATGGGCTGCAGGCTGCCAACAATTGCTGTTTTTAGGCAGTTCCTGTATTTATCCGAAGCTAGCGCCCCAGCCCATGCAAGAATCGGCATTGTTGACGGGCGTTTTGGAAGCGACCAATGAACCTTACGCGATTGCCAAAATTGCCGGAATCAAACTCTGCGAATCCTACAATCGACAATACGGCACCGATTACCGTTCGGTCATGCCGACAAACTTATATGGGCAAAATGACAATTTTCACCTGGAAAACAGTCATGTTATTCCGGCTATGATCAGAAAATTCCATGATGCCAAAAACAGCGCCTCGCCGACCGTCACCCTTTGGGGTACCGGTAAGGCCATGCGCGAATTTCTGCATGTCGATGACATGGCTGCCGCTTGCCTGCATGTGATGGAGTTAAGCAAGCAAAGATATCAAGCCAGCACGGAGCCGATGCTGTCGCACCTTAATGTCGGTACGGGCGAAGACGTGACGATCCGTGAATTGGCCGACACCATACAGCAAGTGGTGGACTATCAGGGTGAAATCACTTGGGACACTAGCAAGCCAGACGGCACGCCGAGAAAGCTCATGGATGCCAGTAAGATTAAGTCGTTGGGATGGCAACCCCGTATTACGTTGGTTGAAGGCTTGGCCAACACCTATCGCTGGTTTCTTGAGCATCAAGGCCAATTTAAAGCGCAATAAAATTCACGATTGGCGAGGAAAGCTTAACACCAGCACCGCCACATTGATAGCGAAACCCAAGCCAAGCATGATGCCTGCCAATAGTATTTTGATATGACGAACCCTATCTAGACATCATCCATGTGGCTGGGCTTGATCTGAGACGCAATGGCACTGATTATACCGAAAGGAATTTTTAGCGCCGCCCGACAACGACATCCTATCCAGTGGAAACAAGTTAGTTCGGGTGCAGTATTAGCCGAGCAAACGACCATAATTTTGGTTAGTTAGGGTGAATTGCCCAGCAGTTTAGCAACGATAAAATCACGCAGAAACAAAGCCAAAAATATCGGATTTGTTGAGCAATATCGCTTAATTAGCCGTCGGTCTTGCATCATCCTGTATAGCCACTCAAGCCCATATTTTTGCATCCACAGAGGTGCTCGCCGGACATGTCCGGAATGAAAATCAAACGCTGCACCCACGCCGACTTGCACCGGCACATTGATTCTAGGCAAATGGGCGGCAATCCACTTTTCCTGCTTAGGGGCACCTAACCCAACCCACAAGAAATCGGGTCGGCATTGGTTAATCAAGGCAACTAACTGTTCATCTTCTTCGACAGATAAAGGTCGAAAAGGCGGGGAATGCCAACCAACAATCGCTACGCCAGGAAAACGTGATTGCATGGCGCTCACTAAATCGGTTAGCGTATCTTCTTTGCCGCCGAGAAAAAAATGTTTCCATTCTTGGTTGCGGCCTTGATTCAGACAACGTAACATCAACTCTGGGCCGCAAACGCGTTCTTTAATGGTCGCCCCATGTACGGCACGGGCATACCACACCAGCGGCAAACCATCCATCGTGATTAACGACTGATTGTTGATGTCCTTAAACGCCTCATCGCTTAGGCTGGTCACCACCGTATGGACATTGGCGATGCACACTTGATGCGCTTCCCGCAATGCGACCCATTGCGCGAATAAACCCAAACAATACTGATAATCGAGAATAGGGAAATTTAAGCCCAGGATATTGATCGCCTTAAGGTGCTGTCCAGAATTTTGGTGCATAATGTCGCGCATACTGCCAGTTAGGGAGAAATTTTGATGAAATATATTTTCGGTTTCTTGATTATAGCAGTTTTGTGTTTTGTACCCGCAGCCATGGCGACAGACTATTATGTTAACCCCAAAGGGAATGATTCATGGTCTGGCACATTAAAAAAGCCCAATGTAAAACTTACCGATGGCCCATTTAAAACGTTAGAGCGCGCCAAGTTAGCGATAAGGACGTTAAAAAAATCAAAGGCCTTTAAGAATAAGGTTACCGTCAATCTAGCTAGTGGTGTTTATTATCTGAACCAGCCGCTGAATTTAAATTTAATTGATTCCGGTTTGCCTGATAGGGAAATACTGTGGCAAGGCGAGCCGGGCGCTCAAGTGACCCTCAGTGCAGGAATGCCCGTTACTTGTAAAAAGCGCGACGCCACGTTTTGGGATTGTCCGCTGCTAAAACTCCCTGCCAGTACCGCCTACTTTGATACAAGTCGCATCAAAGGCAACACACCCAAATTTGAATTATTTGTAAATGACCAAAAACTGGAATTAGCCCGTTGGCCGGATAAGGACTGGGCGCATATTAAGTCGCCGTTAGACCAAAAAACCCAATTTTCAGTAATGGAAACTTTGCCAACGTTGACTGGCGACATCAAAGCCGCTCAAGTGCACATATTTGCCGGCAATGATTGGTACGACCAATACATAGGCGTGGACTCGGTAAATCAACTCAGCAATGCCATCAAATTGCCAGATTTAACCACCTATCCACTCATCAGCGGCAGGCGATTTTACATTCAAAATTTACCCTCGTTATTAAACGCGCCGGGCGAATGGTTATTTGACGCAGCGGCTAAAAAGATTAGTGTCATACCCCCTGCGGATATGGCGTCCATGGAGTTCATGCTGACATCATTGCCGAATATCTTATTTATCGACGGGGCTAGTTATTTAACATTCAAAAACATAAGTTTTAAGTACAGTACTGGCACGGCAATCACCTTGAAAAACTCCAAGAATGTTGCATTGGATAGGGTGGAAGTCAGCAACATAGGCGGCAAAGGTATCGAAATACAGAAGGGTCAAAATGTAATTTTAAGCAACAGCAGCATTCATCATACCGGTGCACAGGGCGTGGTTGTTTCCGGGGGAGATAGAAATACCCTCCAAGCTTCAGGACATGTAATCCATAACAATCATATCCACCACATGAGCACAACAATACTCACCTATACACCGGGTATTGATATCAATGGTGTGGGCGTCACAGTAACGCATAATTTACTGGAATATGGCGCTGGAACGGCAATCTTAATTAAAGGAAATGAACACCTGATTGAAAAAAATGAAATCCATCATTTCTGTATGCAGGCTTCGGATTGCGGGGCGATATACTCTGGCCGCGATTGGGCAGCACGAGGCAATGTTATTCGATACAACTCTATTCACGATATTATCGGCTATGGCATGAAGAGCGTGGATGTGGCAAAAAACCAAGCGGTTTATCAATCGCCAGACGGTGCGAGGGGAGTTTACCTAGATGACGGCGCCAGCGGTTTTGAGGTGAACGGCAACATTTTAGAAAATGCCGGATTGATGTCCATTCAGGTTGGTGGAGGACGCGACAACAAGATAGTGAATAATTATATTAAAACCAACGAATATGCTATTTGGCTGGATGCCCGATCTGCTGATTATGATTGGAATCAAAACCAGAAAATACTGGAGGCCTCGCCGTATAAAAGCCCTGTATGGGCACAAAAATATCCTGATTTGGCATCCCCGATGCACAATAAAAAATGGCCTGAAGGCAATAGGATCGAACACAATGTCATTGTCACAACCAACCCAGTCGGCTTATTTCTGCGGTATCATGTACCTGTCGACTCCATCATAATCGCGAACAATTTAGTCTGGTCAACTATAGGCAAGCCCAGAGTCAATTTTGAGATATTGGGATCAAATAAGAATATTGTGGGGAACTCTTGGGTACAATGGGCAGAACAAAAAATTGAACGCGGCAGCATCGTGGCCGACCCTTGCGTTTCAATCAATGACAAAAAAATGACCACCTGCCCTGATTCGCCTATTAAGGATATTGGCTTTAAACCCTTGCCAATCGATATCGGGTTGATCCGATAATTGGGAGTCTTGTCTTGGAATCTATGAAATAAATAAGACCTTGGCGGATACGCATTGGCTTTGCCACAAGCAGCAACACTTGTGCAGACAACAACCCCAGCGAATATCACTGGGGTCTAAGCTTCAGCCAAGGGATTTCGATTCTCAAAATTTACAAAGCAAATGCCGAAACCTACACTTCTGCCATTGGCGCGCATTTAATCAAGCAAGCTGCAACCCCTTAAGTTTACTGCAAGACCTTTGGCAGTGGTAGCGCAACTATCTTGTGAGTTAGCAATTCCATCGCCATCCGTATCAAGCAGGGTCAGGTTCTGGGTGAAAACGATCCGCCCTGAGCGCGGCGGAATCGACATCGGCCACGTTACAACCGTCCCTTCAGGGAAGTTGACATAGCTTGAACACAAGCTTGGATTTTGTATCCTGCTTGGGCAGTCTGCTGTCGTAGTGATGTCAGTTTTATTGACAAGCATTTCGGTAACGATTGGGCCGATACTGCCAAGATCCATCGGGGCGATCTCAAGATTTCCAATCCACAATTGTTGCCCTGCCGGAATTTCATTGATGTCAAAGCGCGCCCCTTGGTCATTCAAAGCAGGATTGGCAGCTGTGTCTGATGCCTCGAAAACAAAGGAGTAACGCTTCCAATCTGCCGTGGGCGTGACTCTTGTAGAATCTGTTTTCAAGCTGCCATATTTGGTCGGCCCTGCAAAACGGACATTCAGCCATAAAAATCCTGTGGTGTAGGTCGATTTCATATCGAAAGACACCCGGTAAGTCTTGCCTTTTATAATTGCGAACTTTGGGCTATTGACCAAACTTGTTGATGCACCAGCAGTAACATGACCACAGTTGACACTAACTGGCAAACACCCTTCAACCGCGATGCTCGAAGTCAAAGCCCCTGCGTTCCAAACAGCCCAACTTTGCAAGCCCGCAGAAAAATCCCCGTCAGGCACAATGTTTTGTCCAACTGTCCCCAACGAATAAGTGGTTATTGGTGCAGGATTGTCACCGTTCAAATCATTATTGCGTATCACATTGGTTGAGGTTGTTGCTTTCTGCCAATCGAGGAATGTATAATCAGTAAGACTACTGGTTCCATATTCTGATACGATTACAGGGGAATATATTGTCGAATAGTGGTTACTGTCATAAGAGGCAAACTTATCAACATTACCGACTAGAGAGTTATTAAGAATAGCGACACCTTTATTCGTCGTTGGAAAAAGTTGATTGCCAGTAATAATATTCCCCTGTAGACCACCGTTAATCACCCTATCCTCTTGCTGCCAGATCAGCCGATCTTGATTTCCGTAAAGCAGATTTTGACTGACGGTATTTTGACTTCCATTATGAATGTGAATGGCGTTTGTTGTTCCATTGACAGTATTGCCGGTCACGGACATGCCCGACGCCCCGTCGTCAAGATAAATGCCATTGGCTAATTTGCTGGTGCCATCTGGTGTACCATCGATATTTCCAAGGACATCAAGCACCAAGTTGTTTTGGACTGTCGTCCTCAGCGAGGCCGGATCGACGTAAATTGCGCTGCAATCGCTTATAAAGGCACATGAACGTTGGATTAAATTTGTTTCGATGAGGTTGTCCCTTTGGCTCCTGATACCGTACCCCCCTATATCTGATAAGGAATTATTCGAAACAATAGAGCCCAAACCTCCAAAAATACTTACCCCTGATCTCAGTGGTATCGAAATACTTTTGCCCGCTTTTACAAATTGCCCAATTTCCGCCAGCTCATTGCTGTCGATAAGGGCGTTAGTTGAATTAATGGCACTGATCCCGTTGACGCCTACTCTATCGATGAGGTTATTTGCAATAGTGGGGACATTGGAACTCTGGGCATTAATTGCATAGTCAGTCACATTATGAATGTTGAGGTGCTGCAATGTGATGTTAGAAGAACTCACTATATCAATGCCTGTTGCAGCGCCGTCAATCTCCAAATTATCGACCGTCAAGCTTGTCTTGGCGCGCAAATCGACAGCCGTGTCGATTGCAGCAAAAGAAATTCGATTGCCAGGGTTTTCATTAGTCGGTGTCCAAACATAGAGGGTTTGTGCCGCACTGTCGTAAAACCATTCCCCCGCAGAATCCAGCATCCAGAGTGCATCATAAAAATAAAAGCCCCAGCCTGCCTTCGATAGGGGATATGCCGTATTAGGCGCAAATGAAATTGTGCCTGCGGCCACTCCGGTTACAGCAAAGTCATTGATTTCCCAGTCCGCATCACGCAGCCTAAATTTCATCCCGTTAGTTATAGTGACCCCAGTGGGCAGTTCTAAATCGGGGACTGCAATTTGTGCGCTGAACTTGCTGCCATTGGCGTTCGTAAGAACGGGTGATGCCGCAACCGTACGAAAATACACTGACTCGGGTTGAGCGGGATCATGGCCTACATTGGGATGATGTGCTATTGCGACTGGATCGTTGTCAAAAAGAACCATATTTGCTGTTGGTTGAACACCGCTTTCCTGGATTTGTGCGTACCGTATATAGATACGCTTCGTTGTAGGGACTTGTATATCCAATCTGGCGTTCGGCAGCGTTTGTGTGGCCGTGAACTCAGCATTTACGGTTTGCCATTGGCCAATGCCGGAAACTTTTTTGTTTAACCCCAACGTGCGATAAGAATTTCCGTTTTCGCGTACAATTAAGTTAATTGATGTATCGCTGGCCGCATAAAAGGACAGCGTCAAAGCATATTTTTTTCCGCCTACAAGCGGGAATGGGTTGCTATTGGCGAGGCTTGTGCTTGCGGATGTGCCCGCCAGAAAATCCATGCATCCTGCCACTGAGGTAGGGCAAATGGTGGCAAAGGTTTGGCTTGCATCTGATGGCCATTTGGCCCAATTAGCAACAGATGCCGAAAAATTGCCGTTAATTATTAAATTTTGGGGGAGCGTGGTTTTCCAGATGTTTCCTTGGTACTGCCGCCAATTATAGCCAGCAACTGATCGGAATCCAGTTATTTTAGGTTTATTAGTGCATTGGGATGGATATGAACCGAAGTAAATCTTTGCGGTACTCGTTCCGTTACCGCTGGGTTTCAAGGTTTCATACCACGTCTGCCCGCAACTAAATAACACTTGGTCGCCCGGCAGAAGGGGAGTGGCGTTGACTTTGGCAATGCTTTGCCAAGGCCCGTTGGTGCCGGAAATGGACGATGTGGTACCGCTCCAGCTATCATTGCCGTTTAAGGCATCGACATAGTAAGTCACCGCCATTGCATTAGTGCAATAACACAAACTTACTAAAGTTAACAACGAATAACAAAATTTCATTTTTACCTCCGACTGATTTCTATGGACGAGACCAAGCTAGAGCAAGGGCTTCATAGTTTGGTAATAACCCTGTTGACTATCACAAAAACGGTTTTTAACAGCGGGTTTGGGTTAGGACTTAATTGATTAATCCTCAGTATAGTCAGTGAAAAAATACGGTAGTGTCGGAAGATCAAATATGTGCGCCAGTTCTCAGAAAGCTGTCCAGCGATAATTCCATGCCATGTATGGCATTTGCCCGATAACCCGTTCTTGTAAATCTAATCTTTAGTTCTTAAAGCAAGCTTAACCATTTAAGTTGGGAAAAGGGAAGATTAAGCAAAGAATATGTAACAAGGCGAAGAGAAATGAAGAAAATACCGTTTTTACAAATCACCAATGAATAGCTATAGCTCAACTGTTTTAGAATATGGTGACTCTGACCGTTGGAAATTTAGAAAAAATGTTTATCAAGTAAAGCTATAATCTTATCTGAGATAGATTAATATCGGCTACTAGGGTCGTGCCGTCATTTTTCACTACACTTATCTGCATATTCATGTGAAGCCGTTTTAACCAGGTGAGCAGCCGCCTTTAGGCGAAATTAGGATAAGGCCTTTTGCAATCAATATTAGCTACAAATGGATAATCAAGAGAATAACCAGCGGAAAACGAATGCCCTCGCGCCCATTGCTTTATTCGCATTCAAGCGCCCAGCGCATACCTGTCGGACACTTGAGTCATTAGCACAAAATCCTGAATTCTCAAATAGTCATCTGTTCATTTACTGCGATGGGGCCCGCAATGATACGGAAGCATCACAAGTCGAGGAAACCCGACAGTTGATGCGCAACTGGCAGCACCCGAACAAAACGATTATCGAGCGGGATCGAAACTGGGGGCTGGCAAATTCGATAATTGAGGGGGTAACTGAACTATGCGAGCGTTTTGGCCGCGTGATTGTGGTTGAGGACGACCTTATTGTTTCACCAGTGTTCCTGAACTATTTGAATGCAGCACTTGAACGCTATGTGGATGAACCGAAGGTTATGCAGGTATCGGCGCATATGTTCCCAGTGGAAATCCATTCCCAAACCGATGCCGTCATGTTGCCGTTTACAACCTCTTGGGGTTGGGCGACTTGGGATAGCGCTTGGAAGTATTTTGATCCGAGTATGTCGGGCTTTGAAAAGCTCAAGGCTGATAGTGCAATGCGACGAAAGTTTAATTTGGATGGCGCATATCCTTACTTTCGTATGCTCAAGCGTCAAGCAAAAGGCCAAGTCGATTCTTGGGCGATCCGATGGTATTCGAGTGTTTTCTTTCAAAATGGTTATGTTGTTTTCCCCAAACACTCTTTGGTTCAACATGAGGGTTACGATGAGACCGCTACTCACGCAACTCGTAGGGATCAACCATCGGTCAAGGCATTATGGGGTGCGCAAATATCGAGATTTCCAAATGTGGTTTGCGATGAAGATGCTTACATTGCGGTGTTAAAATTCTTTCGAACAGAAAAATCATTGTTAAAGCGCCTACTGGGAAGGATTGGATTTGCGTAAATTATTAAACGTCATACGATGGTTACTCGATCCACTAACCATAGTCATGTTGCATCGAAAATTTTTCGTTCGACAGCTATGCAATGTAGGAAGCGGTGTGAAAGTTACTCACCGTGCAGAAATATTCCATCATGGAAGAAATAAGAGCCAAATTGTTTTGGGTGACTTTGTTGTTTTAGATGGGACTCTCGAAGTCTATGAACACGGCAAGATGACTATCGGCGATTACAGTTATGTTGGGCGAGCACGAATTTATTGCGCTGACAGCGTATTCATTGGCGAACATTGCCTGATTTCGGATAACGTTTGTGTGATGGATAGTGACCTTCATCCACTTTCGGCAACAAATCGAGCGGTAATTGCTGAACGTTGGGCATTAGGTGAATTCCCTGATGTTTATACCGATACTCCAAATGCACCAGTTACTCTTGAGAATCATTGCTGGATTGGGTTTGGTAGTGCAATTTTAAAAGGTGTCCGAGTGGGAGAAGGGGCGGTCGTTGGCTCCAATTCTGTTGTAACAAAAGATGTCCCACCTTGGACGATAGTGGCCGGTAATCCGGCACGAATCATTCGCGAGATTCCAGAAAATGAACGTTAAGAGATTTACCTCTTGGGAAGAGGCGGTTGCTTGGTTGATCGCGCAGCCCGAGCAACAGGAGTTGGTGCGAGCCTGTTATTTTGATCGCCCAGCGCTTCCTGCCGCGCAACGTTACTGGCAAAGCGATGAATGGTGCGCGGTGCGTAAGTTGCTGCCTGCTAATATTGGACGTGTATTGGATGTAGGCGCCGGTATGGGTATCGCCAGTTATGCATTAGGGAAGGACGGCTGGCAGGTAACTGCATTAGAACCCGATCCCAGCAACTTGGTGGGGGCGGGTGCGATACGGCAATTGGCAAGCAAGGCAGGACTGGAAATTACGGTGGTCGAAAAATGGGGCGAAAGGTTGCCGTTTGCGGATGCTTCTTTCGATGTCATCCATGCGCGTCAGGTGCTGCATCATGCGCGAGACCTCGAACAGTTTTGTAAGGAGTTATATCGTGTGCTAAAGCCAGGTGGTCGTTTGATCGCGACTCGTGAACATGTCATTTCAGACGCATCACAGTTACCCAAGTTTTTAGCGAAGCATTCCTTGCAAAATTTGTATGGCGGTGAGAATGCCTTTCAGCGTAAAGAGTATTTGTCTAGCCTGAAAGCGGCAGGTTTTTCTATACTCAGCGTGCTCGGGCCATGGGATTCGATAATTAATTCCACGCCGTTTACCCGGCATAAACTGGCTGAATTTTTTCTTGCACGCTATGGCCATTGGCTAGGCGCTTCAATGATTTCGCGGATTATTTTTACCGAATTGGGCTTCCAATTCGTTCGTCAGGCACTTGCTTTGGTGGATCGTCGACCTGGGCGTTTATATACCTTTGTTGCGGACAAGCCGGAGCAGGTTCAATGAAGGCTGCATTAATTACCGGCGCACGTGGTTTTGTAGGCCGACATTTAGCACGGGCATTACATCATCAAGGTGTACGGGTCTGCGGAATTGGTCATGGTGCCTGGACAGACACGGAACGTGCCGCATGGGGAGTGAGCCACTGGCTGAATGGCGATGTGACTAAGCGCAATATCGACATTGTCCTGTCGAATGTGGGTCAGCCAGATGCCGTATTTCACTTGGCTGGGGGGAGTTCAGTTGGGCCTTCATTAGCGGCACCTGAAGAAGATTTCCGACGCTCGGTATTGTCGGCGGCAGAGTTGCTTGAATGGGCAAGGCTGGCTGCTCCCGATGTGCGATTGGTACTGGCATCCAGCGCAGCGGTCTATGGTGCAGGACACCGTCAGGCCATTTGCGAAACCGATGCATTGGCGCCTTACTCCCCTTATGGATATCACAAACGGATTGCAGAAGAACTGTTTGAGTCTTACGGCAAAAATTTTGGCCTGAATGTGGCTATCGTGCGGCTATTTTCCGTGTATGGGCCAGAGCTCCAGAAGCAGTTGTTATGGGATAGCTGTAGTCGATTGCTAAATGATGCAACACGATTGGTGTTAGGTGGTTCGGGCAACGAAGTGCGGGACTGGTTTCATATTTCGGATGCAGCTAACCTGCTGAGAATAGCGGCAAGCCAAGCCAATCACGATGGTTTTATTATCAATGGCGGCACTGGGATTGCGGTGGCTGTAAGACAGGTCGCCGAACACTTGTGCGCTGCCTGGGGGATGGGTACTCAATTGGAATTTAGCGGCAAGAGCCGCCAGGGAGATCCTCAGTATTTGGTGGCCAATATCGATCAAGCAACGTCGCTTGGTTTTGCACCGCTGGTAAATTGGCAAGCGGGTGTGGCTGATTATGTGGCGTGGTTCAAGCATGTGAATACCCAGGCGGTCGCATGAGGGTGGCTTTTACCTTAATTGGCGGTGCGGGTTGGACGGGTGGGGTTAATTATTTAGAAAACTTACTGTCGGCGTTGCCTGAAACGCCAGAGTGCAATATAAGCCCGGTGCTGTTTGCGGGGACCGATACCGACCAGAATACCTTGTCCCGGTTGGCCCCTTATCTTGTCGAACCGCCTATTTTAAGCCCCGTTTGGGATAACAACAAATTGATGAAGATCGCACGCCTGGTTCTTGGCTTTGGTTTGCAGTGTGACTATTTGGCGCAGCGGGAATTCAAGCGCGCCAACATTGACGTGGTTTTTCAACACGCCGCCTGGTATGGCTGCCGCTTCGGCATTCCCACCTTGGCATGGATTGCAGACTTTCAACATCGGCACTTGCCGAAGATGTTTAGCAAAATTAATTATTACTGGCGTGATATTGGCTATTGGGCACTCAGTCACTGCGCTACACGTCTCATGGTGAGTAGCCAAGATGCACAACGGGACTGCGAAACTTTTTACCCTAAATCAATTGGTCGGGTCGAAGCCGTTCCATTTGCTGTAAGAATAGCTTCGAAAGCAAGTATTACCGAACTAGACGATATTCGCCGCTTATACAAATTACCTGAGAAATTTTATTTTTTGCCCAATCAATTTTGGAAACATAAAAATCACCTCAATGTGGTTGAAGCGATGAACCTAATCAAGCAGTCAGGCAGTGATATTGTGTTAGTGGCAAGCGGTAATGCAAAAGATGGGCGCAATCCTGATCACCCACAGCGTGTGCTTGACTTGATAACAAATTACAACCTGGGAGATAAATTTATGTTTCTTGGCTTGATTCCTTTTCAACACATCTTGCCGTTGATGCGGCTTTCCTGTGGCGTGGTAAACCCTTCGTTTTTTGAAGGTTGGAGTACGACGGTGGAAGAGGCAAAAGCTGTAGGCGCGCCCTTATTGCTTTCTGATTTATCTATACATCGCGAACAAGCCGAAGGGAGGGCTGCCTTCTTCGATCCCAATAGCCCTTCACATATTTCGGCAGTATTGAAAGAGCAATGGCCTACCTTGAAATCAGGTCCAAGACTAGATGCCGAGCATACTGCGGCAGAAATAAATCAACAACACAGAAAACAATTTGCATCGGCTTTCGGTGAGTTTGCCACCCGTACGCTTGTGGGCAAATAAGACGGCTCCGCTTTAGTGCGAGTAGGTTGGTAGTGGAATGCGATAATATGCAATTGATGCGTTATGGATATAGAATATGAGCTATCGATTATTCGTGGCGCTAATCAAAAATATTTACACGTTATCCCGCTGCGTATTTCCGCTTACCTAATATAAAAGGCATCCATCTATTGATAATAAATATTGCAGGAATAGTTAGGACGATTTGTAAAAGACTTGCAATAATGGAGGACGAAACACTTAGTGATTCCAATTTAACGCCTGAAATTATGTATACACCTCCACGTATAACAAACCAAGTCGTCCCTATCAAACCTATAAAAATAATAGCATTACTACCAATATATTCGCAAATTTTATTACGGCCTAGAATTTTACTAATTATTAACCAAAACAATATCCCCGAATAAGCAGCAATATAAAAATTAAAAATATTTCCATAAATCATATTGTTCATGTCTACCCTGCCATTCGTAAAACAAAAGACAAGGTGTAAAACTAATAAAAAAGGTAGGTTTTTATATGTGCACCATCTATCCTTATAAAAATACCCTATACCATAAAAGATAATTGCTGTTTGTGCGACATCAACGCTCCACGGTAGCCTAAAACTTGAATAGGCAACAAAATATCCCAGTACTGCAAAAATTAATAGAAAATATTTATTTTTAATAAAATAAAAAATTACCTCGACTACAAAAAGACAAGGGAGAAACCATAACGCAGGATTCAGAATATCTCGCCAGCTATCACTACCAACCGCATACAAGATGCCGATAAGTGGTTTCAACGAATTAACCGCTAAAGACTTGCCACTTATGCTGAAATTGCGAACCACAAAAAACCAAAACAAATAAGAGAAAATTGCAAAGCAAAAATAAGGTACTAACAACGTATTTAATTTTTTCCTTAAATATTGTTTGAAACTGTACTTGGTACGATCAAATAGAAAACCGCTGATAAAAAAGAACAACGGTACATGAAAAGAATAAATATATTGCTTTAGATATGACTCTGGAATCAAATGACCAAAGACAACCAAGAAAACACCAAAGGCTTTCAAATTATCTAACCAGAAAAGTCTCATTTTTATATTTAAGCAATCACAAACAGATTTAAAAAGCCATGAACAGGCCACAGATTGCAGAAAAACCGATTATTGGATGACGCACGAACCCAGTAATCGGCTGGGGATTTGGATTTCCCAGAAAAGCTGGCACAGTCAATGGCAAGCTCATTTAAAAATTACTGTAAATAGCGATTTAACGGTCTGTGGTAAGTACATAGAGATTGAGATTTTGCAGAACTTATCCAACACATACGTCCCTAGTTACTCTCAGTTTGATAAATTCGCGAATAATTTGTTAGAAGGCTATAAAAGTAACCCACTAAAAACATAAGCCAAATAATGCTAGGATTCCTAAGTATAGATGATTCAGTCATATTATGCATAAGTACTACCAGTATTAATCCATAAATAAAAACATGGTCTTTAAATGCTTGCTTGATCAGCCCACTAAATAGCTGAAATAATAATACACCAAAAATAAAAACGGAAACCAATCCGCCCCTCACTAACAAATCAAGATAACCATTATGTAATTGCCCATAACCCAGATCATTTTGTTTCAAAAATGATCTAAGGCCATCGTAACTCCAGCCAAAGTAAGGTTTATCGGAAAAGCCTTGCATTCCAATTTCCCAAAGGCTAGATCGCCCAGATAAGGAGGAGTCCCTTCCAATCGCTCGAAAGAAATATTTTTCTGATATCAGGTCTGGATAAAGAATATAAAGCAGCATAAATCCAACAAATAAAATAAAAATCCCTAACATTATTTTGATATGCTTTACCCCACCTGTGGAATTTCCAATAAAAGTACACCATACCATGCCGAGCCCTAAAGCTAATGAAAGTAGCATGGATGTCATACTATTAGCTTTATACAGACAGTAGAAGGCACCTGTTAGTGTAATAACAGCGAGAAAAGAAATCCATTTAGTATTTTTGGTATGGAAAAAATTACTCAAGGCAACCCATGTAACGAAAAGACAGATACCGCCTAATGAATTAGGATGAAAAGTTAAGCCACGCCACCGGCCACTAACGGTTACATCATAGATATTGCTTGATTTCATAATACCAATATCCGGCCTGAGTAGGGTAACGCCAATTGTCGCCAGAATGTATATAATCATTACAAAGAGCAGCAGCCTAAAAAACTTATCTTTATCCTTAAATAATAGAACAGCCATACAAAAAGAAACAAAGGCCGTACCTACACTATGGAGAAATAAGATAACTACCTTACCTGGAAAATCAGACCAAAAAAGAGAAATTAGTGTAAGAAAAAATAAAATATCCAGGGGTATTGCTCTGCTGAATACCCATGTTATAACTCCTTGCTGTTTAAATAATAAGATAAAAGCAAGGGAATAAGCCAAAGAAAAGGTGATTTGGTTTATTATGCTACTATCTTGTTGAATTTGGCTACCATAATTCGGTTGCAGCAGCGCCACACCACTTAATATAAAATATATCAAAAAAGGTAAGAGATAGAATGCGCCAACTGTTGGTTGATTATTAAAAATCATTACTTGTCTAAAATAGGATATTAAGAGCGGTTATTTATATTCTTGATAGGCTTTATTAGTAAAAACCATATTCAATTGCCCAAAGTTAGCCGTGATTTTGAGCAAAACCCAAACCCACCTGTGCTTACCCATAAAAAAAGTCACTGGCAACAACAAGACAGATAGACAAAGATAATTTATACGCTTAAAAAACCAAATTGTTTTCTGAGTTAGTGAGAACTCTCTCAAATATACTTTAGCGTAAATTTGCCCCCCCCTCAGTGCCCGCTTTACTAACCAATTAACTGTCATTCGTTCTGGCGGAATTACTTCATATACCAAGGCGGCATCGTTCCAAACGAGTTTTGCGCCATTCAAATATAATCGGTGAAATAAATCGGTATCTTCGCCACCGGTTAGCCCATATTCTGGATCAAATCGAAAAATAGCTTTAAATTTTTCTGGGTTTCTAATTAGCGTGTTATTAGTTGCGCCGTGAGTCTTTATATCGCCGGATTTACTGGCATTACGATTAAAAAAACCGCCCTTTGATATCCAATCAGGTGCGACTTCCGAAAATTGTGGCATAACGGGTCCAAAGACAACGTCAGCGTCATATTGTGTGCTGGCCAATAACAAATTATTAAGCCAATCCGGCGTAGCCCATTCGTCATCATCAATAAATGCCAGAAAATTTGCATCCGTATAATCAAGAGCTTTATTGCGGGTAATAGCAATATTTTTTTCCGGCTGCGTGTCATAAATGTACGGTAAATCTTTTTTAGCAAAGAAGGCATTCACTATGCTTTGTGCAGATGCATTTGGGTCATTATCGATAATGATTATCCTAATTTTAATGCTTTCATCTAAAATTTGTACAACCAAAGATTCCAACAGTTTTTTTAACAAATCGACTCTTTTGTAAGTTGCAATGCATATATCAATATTAATTATTTCTATAGGCATGAAATGCTCTCCACAATAAAAGTGCTAAAAAAAGTTGACCTAATGCCATTGCCTGTATACTTCCGTCTATTCCATTTATTTTAATAAGAAGCCACGCCATTCCGACTGTAGCAAGAGCAGTAAAAAAATTGCAGAGGGTTATGACTCTAAATTTTTTATAAATTTGCAATAATATAGAAGCATTGGAACAGACAGTTTGAGCTACAAACACCAATGCCCATAATAAAATTAACGGCCCTATATTGGCATAATCTTTGGGAAAGAACTTATTTAGCACATAATCTTTGATGAAAAATATAACCAAAACAAGCAAGAAAATAACGGTAATAATCAGCAGCAGAATTTTTTGCGTCAATCGGATAATTTCAACATGCTTGCCATCATTTCTTAATATAGCCAATCTAGGGATAAATACCTGCGCTAAGCTGGTACTGATAACGGCTGCAGGTGAAAGAAATAATCGCGCTGCATTCGCTTCAGCGATACTTGAAGGTGTAGCTAAAATGGAAAGTATTGCAACATAGCTCTGCGACTGTATCCAAGTAACCATAACACCGCCAAGCGCCCACCTTCCATGATGCCAGGCTTCTTTTATGCTATCTTTAATTTCATAGACTTTTACCTTTTGCAACAGATTGGATAGCATTAAACCTGTGAACCCAGCAATAAATGCACCGCTCCCATATATTATTACTGCCGATATATGCGATACATTAAGCCTATAAATAGCTGCCGGAAACAAACAGCCAAAAATAATCACGACATTTAAAATATCGATTTGCAGCACTCGATAAGGTTTTAAAGCAATATAAAAATAACGCCTTATGAATTCATGGAATATTGCCGCCATAACGGTGCATGACAACACCAATGTGTATGCCAATAAATCAAATGTAATTATATGAAAATAAAATCCCGCATAGCTAAGGGCTGAAAAAATAATCCATAATGGAAAAAAAATAAAATATTGCCCTAAAAGCATGGTGTAGCAATATTTTATTTTATCGGTTTTTTCAGGTGCGAAAACTGTCATTTGGCTAGTCACAAGTGCGTTAGCGACTCCTACACACAATAATATAGCCGCAAAACCGATACCATAAAGTCCGTAGTTATTCTTGCTGGATAATTTTATTAACAAAAATCCGATGCCGAGATTACTCAGGCTGATTAACCCTTGGTCGATAATGCCATAAGCTGCATCTTTTTTGACTGTTGCCATTAGTTGCACATCCTTTCTGCAAACTTAATATTGCAAAAACAGCAGGATCGAGCGTCTAGATTGAGCCACTTAATTGCAAAAATATTTTTATTGCCAAAGTGTCGCTTTTTTTGGGTAGGGTTACTATCCATCTATTTTTATTGTGATCTTGAAGTGTTTGAAATATCTGCAGAGGATCGGGACAGTACTATTACGACCACCATAAAGTTAAATCACCCCCGGCAAAGCCGGGGGCTTATCATTGTTAGCCCCTCAAAGGGGCATATTCAGGAATCGCCTAAAGGCGATCATCCTTTCCAAAGGCTCATCTGCTCGTAGCGCTCATCTTCGCGCTCTTGCTCCCTGATGCACTTCCGTACCATGTCTTCATCAAGGCCGACCGTCGAGACAAAAAAACCTCTTGCCCAAAAGTTTTCGCCCGTGAAGTTCTTGGTCTTGCCCCTAAACTCCCTCGCAATCGAAATCGCACTCTTCCCTTTGATAAACCCAACCACATTCGATACCGCGTATTTCGGCGGGATGCTCAAACACATGTGAACATGGTCTGCCATCAAATGCCCTTCAACAACTTCACAGCCCTTCTGTTTTGCCAGTTCATGAAACACCCGCCCTAAGTGCCTCCGTATTTGCCCAAACAACTGCTTACGTCTCCTTTTTGGGATGAACACAACGTGGTATTTGCAATTCCACATTGTATGGCTCAAACTTTGATACTCTCTCATTCTCGATTCTCCGAACTATTGACCAAGTTCCTGAGAATCGGCCCGACCGCCTTATAGGTCAAACCTTTGAGAGTCCCCCGGCTTAGCCGGGGGTTTACCTTATTTAATTATTGCATACTAGAGTTTCTACTAAGCCTAAAACTTAATGCAAGTGGTCGATTTTTTAACTCTATTACAAAAGAGTTGGATAAAACTGGTAAAGAAATTTGTTTGTTTTCATGGTATTGTTAAGTTAGTATAGCATTTGCTACACTTACCCAATTTGTAGGGGTAAAGGCTAATATGAATTGTCCAAAATGTGGTTCGACCGATTG
>NZ_AYLO01000003.1 GCF_000496735.2 Methyloglobulus morosus KoM1 | reverse complement strand
ACAGGAACTCTTGATTACAATCAGCCTTCAATAGATCACACATTAACGGCCTTATTTACTAGTCTACGCTCATCCATAAAGTTACAACATTGTGATTTCATTTATACGAATAACAATTAAACTGCTTACTCGGATACATCTAAAGACGAATAGATAATGTTAGTAGATCTGTTTTTGACTTTATCTTTCCTCGAGCCGTCAGATAATGTACTAAGAACCGAGCCTCTTGCAAAACTCACAGTAAAGCAGGGCTAGGCAGTTTTGCTCTTTAACGTCAATCAGCCTGAAAAGCCGATTTTCGAATATTTGCATGTAACTCCCTTTTTTTGCGTTTTTGGCTAAATTTGGGTGATAGCAAAAATAGTCCGTAATTTGAGGTTTTTTACCCAACTTTATGTCAATAATTCCCATTTTTGGCCATGATTTTGGTTTTTACGGTTTAGCCATGAAAACAGGTGGTTTTTACAAATGTCTCAAGTAGAAGAAAAATCAGAGCTAATGGCCCAGTCCCCATCGAATACCAAGTAAGACCCTGCGGCCAACCCATTTTGCGGAAAGTGACCCCTCATGCGACGGTTGCCAATGACCCTGAGACGAAGCCTACCGTTGCGAACATCCGGTGTAGGTCTTGGCTTAGCTCCCCCCACGCATCCGGGATCACAAGGGAATACACCAGCACCGATCCGTCCTATCCCTTCAAGGGCAATAAGTTAGGTTGCCATCTGGTAATCCCACTATTCCTAAAAGTTACCCATAAAGTTGAGGCAAAACACAGGTAAAGCAAGACGGTGAAGTCGAATGCGGAATAACGCATTATGACTTCTGTCGAACTTCCCCGTTCCCCGAGTTCATTGATGTAGTGTGTGACATGACTGAACCCCGGCCGCATGACTCCTCCTAAGCCAATCAGTGACAGCCATAGGAGGGGGCCAGGATACCGCATAGGATGCCAAGGTTTTTTAAATTCATATCACAGGAAGAAAAATGATCTCAGAAAGGCGAAAAAATAGCCGGATAAATTTTGTTATTGTTAACCGATGTCATGACTTCGATCTTTGGATTCTTTTTGGAACCCTTCAACGTATCAAACTGGGATGCATGTGTTCAGTTCAATCGAAGACTATTACATTTTTAAATGCTGTTATCGAAATGCTTAGGCAACGGATTCAAGAGGACTTTCATGAAACGTCAAGTTACGCAACGGCTGGTAACGTTTGACCCAGACCAGATTTATTCGGCCAATTGGCTGAGAGGCATCTATTTCTCCGGCGTTAACCTCAGCACCTTACCTTCAGGTTCATCGGTCAAAACCCAGATTGAGCCATCAGGGGCGGTGATGATATTGCGGAAGCGGGTTTTCAGTTCGGTCAAAAATGTTTCCTGTCTTATTACTTTCCCTGCTTCCAAATCAACGCGGCGCAATTGCTGGCCTGCCAGTGCCGAGACCAATAAGTCGCCTTTCCAACCCGTGAACATATCCTTGTCATAAAAAGTCATTCCCGATGGTGCAATCGAGGGTATCCAATATAAAAGTGGCTGTTCCATGCCGTCAGCCGCCACTTTGTCGGTTATTGGCAGGCCGGTATAATCTACACCGTAAGTGATTTCTGGCCACCCATAATTACGGCCCTCCACAAGGATATTGATTTCATCGCCGCCCTTGGGGCCGTGTTCATGCTCATAGATTGTGTCCGTCGCTTTATCAAGGGCTAGCCCTTGGGGATTGCGGTGGCCATAAGTGAAGTATTTCAAATGCCGTGTTGGACTAGCGCCATTGGCCATGGCGAATTGGTCACCGATTGGCGTGCCATCATCACGTAAATGCACAATTTTCCCCAAATAGCTTATAAGTTTTTGCGCTTCTTCTTTATAACTAAAGCCTTCGCCTAACGATAAGAGGAGTGTTTTATCGGGCAGGAATAGGATGCGCCCGCCAAAATGGTATGCCCCTTGTTTATGGGGTTTTGTTTCAAAAATTTGCGCGACCCCAGTTAGGGTTTGACCATCAAATTTCGCACGGATTAAGGTTGTGGCATTATCATTTTCTGTCCCTTTGGCAAAGCTGAGGTAAACAGTGTGGTTGGTCGCAAAATCGGGGTGCAATGCCACATCAAACAAGCCAGCCTGGCTTTCATAAAGGACTTGTGGCACACCAGAAATGGGTGCCGATAATTTTTCTTGTTTAAGTAAGCGCAAGCGCCCTACTTTTTCGGTCACCAATGCCGAACCATCAGGCAATATGGCTATACCCCAGGGAAACTCAAGCCCCTTGGCCAATGTTTCAATTTTGATTTTGGTTTGGGTGGGTAGCGCAGTATCAGAACGCGGCGCATCCGCCCCCTTTTGAGTGCAGGCGCTAATGACGATTAATGCTGAGAACAAGTAATAGGCAATTTTCATAAGATCGGCGGTGAGGCTTATATTTTGGTTCTTTCAATGCAGCTTTATTGCAATAGTTGACCACTTTTGGCCTGATGAAATTCCACACTCTTACATACACCTAAATTTATTCTGATAAAAACCTCTGAAATATTTTCATCAAAAACATTCAAAATATCCATTATATATCAATAAGTAGGACTTCCTTCGTTAAGCTTACTTTTAGTAAATTGGGGGCTTATGGTAGAAAAAATTGGAAGATTTTTTGCTGCACATCATTGGCTTGGCTATGTTAGCCCGAAATTTGGCCAAGAAAACGTCTAAATTTGTCTTCTCAATACCGGTCAGTCGCCGTTGTCAATTTTGGCTCAAAACAATTTAGTCAAAACCGGTAGAGTAGAGATGTGGCGCGGTAGCGTTAGATATTCGCTTAACTGTTGCCGCCCCTTTCGTTCGGCGGTGCCTCACTAGCAAACTCTTAACCCCGTTTCCACATCCCTCTCATCGAACCGGACTGGCAGTTTTCCCGCATCCGGCTCTCGGACAAGATATCACGCTTACGCCCACGGCTGGTCGCACCCCAAGCGGGTCAAGCGTACCAATCCTAAGTTTTGGTAAAGGTACGAAGATGGATAGGCTCCGACCGCTCGCTTTCTGACCTTGTACTTGTTGCGTAACCACCGGCGCAACCGCATCGTGGTATAGTTGTCAATTGCCCGGTAGGCCTGCTGGGTCGTCCCCACTTTAAAGTAGTTCGACCACCCTCGTAGTACCCGGTTCAACTGCCCAATTAGCACGGCGGTCTCCTGCCATCCCATGTTAAGAACCGTCATCGCATGGATCTTTTCTACCATGCGCCGAATACTTTTCTTCGACGGCCTATATCCCATGTAGGCCTTGCCCGTTTGGCGCTTATACATCCGCCCAAACGTGTAACCCAGAAAATCAAACTCACCTTCCGGCACTCTACAGATTCGTGTCTTTTCCTCATTCACCGTCAGCTTAAGCTGCGCCATGATGTCATGCAGCCATTGCAGGGCTTCTTCAGCCTTGCCCCGGCGGCACAAGATCACCAGGTCATCGGCATAGGTCACGATCCGGCTGCCCAACCGCCGCTCCAGCCCCAGTTGTTTCCACCTCAACACAAACCGTCGCATATACAAATTAGACAGCAACGGCGAGATTGGTGAACCTTGGGGTATGCCACGGCGGTTGTCCTTGGCTTCGGTCGTGCGTGTCTTCCGGCCTCGGCTATCGGTTTCTTCCACGGTGCATTCCAGCCATTGCTTGACCAGGTTCAGCACCCGCGGGTCAACGACCCGGCGTGCCACCGATTTCAGCAATTCGGCATGCGGTATGCTCCCGAAGTAGTCCGCAAGGTCGGCGTCCACGACCTCCAGGTGACCCCGATATAGCTTTTCTTCCACCTCGACCACCGCCTGTTGGGCATTGCGCCCAGGACGGTAGGCATACTGCTCAGGAGGCAAGTCTGCTTCAAAGATCGGCTCCAGCACCAGCATTGCTGCCGTCATGCAGACCCGATCCTGTAGTGTCGAGATACCCAGTGGCCTCAACTTGCCATTGGCTTTGGGGATATACACTCGTCTGATTGGATTTGGTCGGTAAGTCTCCTCCCTAAGCGCAAGCGCCAGTTCGCCAAGCCACCGAGTTACACCATACGCTTCGATATCCGGAAAATCCTGGCCATCCACACCCGGTGCACCCTTGTTAGAGCGGCACTGGGCATAGGCATGCGCCAGGATGTCTTCCCGGTAAATCTTGTCGTACAACGCGTAGAAACGATAGTCGGCTTCAGCCTTCGCTTTTGCGTGTAACGCCATCTGTAGTTCCTGAACTCTTATCGGAGTTGATAGGTTGCCCAATCTCCTGTCCCTCCCCACTTGTTGCGTTGATCTTGAACTAAGGCCCCTTCCCTCCACCCGCATTACCAGGCTTCCTCGGTACTACGAACCTCTCCGCAACCCCAATGCGCCCGGCCTGTCCCTCACGGGCATCCGGTTGGCCGTCCCCGGCCACGCAAAAGGGCTTCCCGTGTTGCGCGTGCTTACCTTGTGTACATGCAATCGCCACTACCCCGGCGCAGCATCTGGGGCTAATCTTCGCCCATTCTCCCCAGACATATCAGCCTTCCCCGAAAGGGTGGTCAGGTCGGCCTGCGCAACGTCCTTTTCGAGGCTTGCTCAGCGTTCACTCACGTTAAAGCCTGCACACTCGCTAGGCCGCCTAAAGCGACCCTTTAACTCGGGGGCTTCAGCCATTTCGTTACCTACATGACTGCCCCGAGTGCTTCCGGCCGGAGCGATTTAGCCGGGTGGGTCTCTCACCCACTGGTAAAGCACCGCCTTAGCACGGCGCACACCCTTTGCGGACGGTCAGTCTTTCGACTTAAACACCCGAACCAAATTGCGCCTGCCAGTCGTGGTAGTCAGCTAACGATCTTCTTTAAGGCAGCCATTCGCCGCCATCCGCACCAACTTCAGTTACATTCAGCTGCTTAACCAGCTCCTCGAATTGATCAATCGGAATTGGCTTGCCTAACAGATATCCCTGGAAGTGTGTGCAACCCTTGTTTATGAGGAAACTTCGTTGTTCTTCCGTCTCGACCCCTTCGGCGATAACATCCAGATTCAGATTCTGCGCCATGGCGATGATGGTGCTAATAATCGCCTTATCACTGCTATCAGTAGCAATATCACGTACGAACGAATAATCGATCTTTAATTGATCAAGCGGCAGGCGTTTAAGGTATTGCAAGCATGAATATCCGGTACCAAAGTCATCCAGAGAAAACTGGACACCGAGTGCTTTCAAGGATGTCATGGTTGCGATAACGGCTTCGATATTTATCAACATTAAGCTTTCAGTAATTTCCAGCTTAAGCAAAGCCGGATTGATGGCATGCCGTTGCACGACATCTCTTACTTGAGAGATAAAATCATTCTGGCAAAATTGCTTGGGACTCACATTCACCGCCAGAATCAGGTCACGAGTGAGTGTAGCGTTCTGCCATGCCTTGAGTTGGGCGCATGCCGTATCCAGCACCCAGTAACCAATGGACAGGATCAGCCCGGACTCTTCCGCCAGTGGAATGAACTGCATGGGAGGCACCTGACCTCGTTCAGGATGCAGCCAGCGTACCAATGCCTCTGCACCCAATGGCTGATACAAATTGTCTACCTGAATTTGGTAATACAGCTGTAACTCCTGCTTTTCAATTGCCTCATATAATTGGTTTTCCATTTTCAGCTTTTCATGGGCATGCAGGTTCATTGCCGTTGAAAAGAAGCAAAATTTATTCCCACCCTCTGATTTGGCGAAATACATTGCCCTGTCGGCATTTTTCATCAAATCATCGATGCGATCCGCATTGTCGGGATAGAGGGCGATGCCGATACTGGTCGATGTGCGCAATGTGCCCGTACCGATCAGGAAGGGCCGGCTTAGGTGAAGGTTGATTTTTGTTGCGACGATGGCGGCAACAGACTCTATGTCATGGCCTCTCAAGATGACGACGAACTCGTCGCCACCCAGCCTCGCCACCGCATCGTAGTCGCGTACACACGACTTGAGACGAGCGGCCACTTGTATCAACAACGCATCTCCGACCGAATGGCCGAGGGTATCATTGACGTTCTTGAATCGATCGAGATCAAGAAACATCACCGCCAATTGTTCCGACATGCGCGTAACAATCAACATGGATTGCTCCAGGAATATCTGTAAATGCAGCCGGTTTGGCAAGCCGGTCAGAGGATCGTGGTGAGCCAAGTGTTCAATGCGTTCTTCTGATTCTTTGTAGCGGCTGATATCGACGAAATTTGCCAGATGAAACTCGATGTCCCCCGCCCTGTTGCGCACCACTGAAACCGTCATCATCTTGGGGTAAACGCTGCCATCCTTGCGCCGGTCCCACATCTCGCCCTGCCAGAAGCCGTCTTTCAGGATAGCCTCCGACATGTCCCGGCATTCCTCCTCAGTGGTTCGTCCGGAAGAGAGCAACTTGGGATTACTGCCCAGCACATCGGCCTTGTCGTACCCCGTTAACTTGATGAATGCGGCATTGACATCGACAATGTGGTTGTTGCGGTCGGTGATCATGATGGCTTCGCCGCTGTAATTGAAGACATACCCAGCCAATCGCAGTTTGCTCTGTTCAGCATTACGCCGGATCAAATTACGCACCCGAATTATCAGCGTGTCTTTTGAAATAGGTTTGATCAGATATTCGTCCGCACCCAGGTTTAGTCCGGCCAGTTCGTTTTGTTCCGAGACGTCGGCGCTCACCAGAATGACTGGAATAGCCAAAGTGTTCGGATCAGCACGCATTCGGCGCAGAACCTCGATGCCGCTCATGCCGGGCATTTTGACATCCAGTATGACCAGTTTCGGCAACTCAGTCTGATCTTTCAGCAGCGCTAACGTTGACGCACCGCTGGTGGCGGTCTTGAGCCGGAAATCCGTCTTTAACGCCGACACTAGGACATGCAGGTTAATTGGTAGATCGTCTACCAGCAGGATAAGCAGCTTTTCGTGTTGAGTCAGGTTAGTGTCATTCATCATTGTGCCAAGTGTTTGGCTTTCAATAGCTTCAAGGTCGCCAATGCTTCCGGGTGCTCGAAGTTATCAATTTGGTGGCGCAATTCTCGCACCAGAGGAGAGCAGGGCAATCCGGCATCGGCCAATTGTTGCAAGGAAGCCAGTAAAGCGTCAGAAATTATTTCCTGTCCGATGATAAACGGCTCAAGCGGCAGCAAAGCCTCCTTCAGTGAAACTAACGTTGTTACCGCCGTTTTGATCCGATCAGGTTGCTCGTAGTCGCCGATATGTTGCTGCATCTGCCTGAGTGTCTCGATCAGAATGGCATCGAACACAGCTCGAGATTCCTGCAGCGCAGCAGAGCGCAATTCCTCAAGCAAGCGACGACTGGCTTCGGTCAGAGCTACGGCACCCAGATTAGAGGCTACCCCCTTGACGGCATGAATCAGCTCGATGGCATCACTGGTAACCCCCTTATTAAGCAGCTCGTCCAGGCGCTCAGTTAAGTCGTGATAACACTCGACAAAACTGAGCAACAGCCGTTGCTGTAGTGCTTGGTCGCCGTCCAGTCTACTCAACCCTTTTACCAAATCAAGCACCGGTTCCCCTTCCTGAGCCATAGACGGGGCGGGGGATGGAATTTCTGCCCCCGATTGGGTGTAAGTACGAAGCACCCTGACGATGTCTTCGGGTTCCACAGGCTTAGGTATGAAATCGACCATGCCGATGGCCAGGCAACGTTCCCGGTCTTCCGCCATAACGGCAGCGGTCATGGCTACGATAGGCAGGTTTTTCCCTTGCTTAAGTTCGCGAATCTGGCGGGTAGCTTCGATGCCACCCATGATTGGCATATGCAGATCCATCAGCACCAGATCAAACGCTTGCTGTTGGACCAGAGCCACAGCTTCAACGCCATTCCAGGCAATGGTGAGAGTCGCGCCGCGTTTCCTGATGATACTGGCGGCGACTTCCTGATTGAGCTCATTGTCCTCGACCAGGAGCACACGGACGCTGTCGAATCGCAGGGTGTTCAGTTCTTCCACGGTATGAACGCGAAGAATTTCACCGTGCATCAAGGCATCGAACAGGCTGGAAGGCAATACCGGTTTGGTGAGCACACCGCTGATGCAGGATACTTCAGGTTGTTGCAGTAGTAGCTTGTTGAAGCCAGTGACCATCAAGATCGGCAAAAGGGTGGCCGTGCCGTTTGCTACTTCCTGCGCCCTCAGTTCAACCGCCACATCCAGACCACTCATGCCAGGCATGCGCCAATCCAGCAACACGGCATAAAAAGGTTGCCCTATCCTGTTTGCCTCTGCAACTCTTGCCAGGGCTTCCTCCCCATTTTCGGCCTCAATCGCCTCCATGCCCCATGCTTTCAGTAAGAGAGAAAGTATCTGGCGTGAAGTCGCTTGATCATCCACCAACAGCACCCGTTTGCCACACATTTGCTGCGACTCGCAGCCTATATGCGCAACGTTGCGCCTATCTTCCGACGCTATGCCGACCTCAATGGTGAAGGCAACATTTGTTCCCTTGCCGACCGTACTATTCAGCGTAATCTGGCCGCCCAACAACTCTACTAACTTTTTGACGATAGCAAGCCCAAGCCCGCTTCCACCGAATTTACGTGTGGTGCTGGAGTCGGCCTGGGAGAAAGGTTGAAACAGGACGCCAACCTGATCCGGCGTGATGCCGATGCCAGTGTCGCACACGTTAAATCGCAGCGTGTGCGTAGCCTCACCCTGGCGCTCGACCCGCACACTGATATGAATCTCGCCGTTATCGGTGAACTTGATGGCGTTACCGACCAGATTATTGAGTATCTGAACCAGGCGAAAAGGGTCACCCATAACCAGCAACGGAGTGTCCTGTTCGATATCGAGGAATAATTCCAGCCCCTTCTCTTCGGCCTGTAAACCGAGCAGTTCGCTGACTTCGAGAAGTACCGCCTCTACGCGCATGGGAATCCATTCGATCGCCATGCGTCCGGCCTCGATTCTGGAAAAATCCAGGATATCGTCAATAATGCGCACTAGAGCTCTACCTGATCTGCGAACCTTGTCAAGTTGTTCCCGCTGTTCCGGTTTCAGGTCTGACTCCATCACAATGCGCGTTAATCCCAGAATGGCATTCATCGGGGTACGTATCTCGTGGCTCATATTGGCCAGAAATTGCGACTTGGCGAGCAAGGCGGCTTGGGCTGTTTCTTCTGCACGCTTGCGCTCGGTGATGTCGCGCGCCGCGGCAAACACGCCAAGCACATTGCCATTTCCATCGCGGTACAGGCTGGAGTTATAGAGCACTTCGGTAATTTTGCCCGAGACATGGCGAATCGCCAAGGGGTAATCGGTCACAAACCCTTGCGAGAACACCTGCTCATAGCCCTCACGCGCTTTCCCTGGATCAGTGAAATAGTCTGCAAAGTCACTGCCGATCAGCTGAGCTCGGGACACCCCCGACACTTGTTCAGTAGCGGCATTGACGTCGGTGATCTTGCCTTGCGCGCTAATCGTCATCAACGGATCCAGACTTGCTTCAAGCAGACTGCGGGCGTATTGGGATGCGGCCTTAATAGATTCTTCCGCCTTTTTTCGCTCGGTGTTGTCCGTGCCGATCAGTAGATAGCCGATGATGGTGTCCTGAGCATCTCGCAGAGCCGTGACCGACACCACCGCCGGAAAGCGGCTGCCGTCCTTGCGAATGTAAGTCAGCTCGTAGATATCTTCGATACCACGCGAGGCCTTGAACACCAATGCCTCGAAGCCCGGTGTAATCGGGGTGCCGAGTTCGACGCTCAGCGCTTCAGCGCGCGCGATCACTTCCTGCGGGTCGGAAATGTCGGCTGGCGTAATCTTGTTCATCACTTCGGCGGCGGCGTAGCCCAGCATGCGTTCAGCGCCGACGTTGAAAATCTGAATGACTCCCTTCGCGTCAGTGGCGATACTTGAGAAATTGGCGCTGTTGAAAATTGCGCTCTGTAACGCTCCCGTTTTAAGCAGCGCCTCTTGGCGGTGGATTTCGAAAATCCCGTCAAACGTATCATCAGCAATGTTGAGAATAGGGGGATCGTCTATTTTTTGAGGCATGACTTTACTTTGTGTTACTTGGAAAAAAGTCTGAACCGAAGTCGTTCAAGGAACGGGATGACGACTGCTCTCAAGGATGCAATGGCTTGGTTGATGTCCGTCAAAAAAATACTTTCTGTCAGATCCAGATTGAGCAAGATCGGATTGGTGCCATGGTGTAGTGTTGCAGCTTGCACTTGATACACTGACAT
>NZ_AYLO01000002.1 GCF_000496735.2 Methyloglobulus morosus KoM1 | reverse complement strand
GGGCGGCGGCCGGGGCGGTTGGGGTCACTCCGGCGGCGGCCATCACGGCGGCTGGAGCCACGGACGCAGTTTCTATAGCCTGGGGTTTGGGTTTGGCCCTGGCTATTATGGCGGCTATTATCCCTACTACGGTGGATACGGCGGCTATGGCGGTTATTATGGCTACCCCTCCGTGGTAGCAGTCCCGGCATCGCCTCCAGTTTACATCCAGCAATCTCCTCCGGTTTCCCATCAATATCAACCCGGGTACTGGTATTATTGCAGCAACCCAGAAGGCTATTACCCATACATCAAGGAATGCCCAAACAGTTGGCAGCAAGTTGAGCCAAGACCTTCAGCGCCCCATTAAGGAGTCCAACATGTCACCTTTGACAAAAATAGTCACGACTGCCGCCTTACTGGCTATGGCAGGCTGTGCGAGCTTGCCCGACGGCCCTAGCGTCATGGTCCTACCCGGCACGGGCTTGCCGTTCGAACGGTTTCGCAATGACGATGCCGTTTGCCAACAATACGCCCTATTCCAAGTGGGCGGGACACCCCCCAACCAAGCGGCAGCATCTAGTGGGGTCGCCAGCGCGGCGGTTGGGACCGCCCTAGGCGCAGCGGCAGGGGCGGCCATCGGCGGCGGGAGCGGTGCCGCCATCGGTGCCGGCACGGGATTGGTGGGCGGCAGCATAGTCGGCACGGGTGCGGCCAGTGGTTCCATGTACGAAACGCAACAGCGATTTGATGTCGCCTATATCCAATGCATGTATGCCAAAGGCCATCAGGTTCCGGTGTCGGGGCAGTTTTCGGCCGCACCAGCCCAACAGCCCGTGGCCCCGGCAGCGCATATACCGCCCCCTCCCCCAGGCACGCCGCCACCGCCACCGCCCGGCACAACGGTGCCTACTTTTCCAAAATAACAGGTCATGTGTCGCTTAGTATGCGACAAGGGTAGCGGAAATAGGGGTTTGGTTAGGCCTAAAAAATGCTTTCTATTACCCACATCTTGTTAGTTTGTGGTCCGTTCTTTTAGATTCCTTACTTCAAAAGGCTAAACGGTTATTTCGGTTGATATAAACCAACTGTTTTGGTTGATAACAACCGATACGCCTAATTCGATAGCCGTCATTTTGTCCCAAAATAAGCTCTATCAACGTAAAACGTCACGCTACGATATGATCCCGTCGCTATAAATATGGCTGGCAAACAAATTGCCTTGTTATTGGGCAAATGAAAGATTCACTGGGCATTTAAAAGCAAGTTTAGTGCTAAAAGGTTAGGTGAGCATGGCGTATCAATGTGCAGCACAAAATAAGAAATGAACAGGAAACCAACGGATTTAAGTTTAAGGTTATTTTTTATAATCTATCTTATCCGACGTAGTAAGCAAATCGAATTAACTCTTATGATTCGCACCCTTCTAATAAGCTTTTTTACATTTGCCGTATTAACGGGTAGTGCGTTAGCGAAAGAACCGTTGCCCGAATTGTTGCAAGATCAAAGTCCGCCTAATACATAAAGTATCTGAACCGGGGTTATCAGGCTCTAAAGAGACACCGAATGCGGATTCCAGCTTGCCGACCGACGGATCATCAACTCAAAAAGAATTTACCTTAAACCAGGCGATACAAACCGCATTGAAGGCTGATCCTCGCATCAGTGCGGCAATGGAAAATGTTAGGCAAACCGAAGCCGACCTTACCACGACGGGGTTGATACCGAATCCTGATTTGTCCGCCGGGGGGGCTTTGATACCGTTGGACAGGCAATTCACCGTCAACTGTCAAGGGGGGGCGCCGCAGGTTGACGTGGGTGCGCCATGCCTATCGACTGGTTTTTATTCGGTAAAAGGGCTGCGGCTATGGCTGCTGGGCAGTTCGGTGTCGATGCGGCATCTGCTGATTGTGACGGGTGCGGTTGTCGCCAGGCTGCCGAAAGGCACGGGCCCTATCGAAGACCGTTGGCAATTTAACAGCCTCGACCTTTCTGCGGTTTATGCCGATTGGCAAAGGGTCTCAACCGAAAAGGAATTTAACGACAAACGCTTGGCCAAAATTCGCGAACTGACGGCGGCGCAATATAATTCCCAAAAAATTGCGGTAGAACGGCTTAGGAAATTGGTCGCAACAGGCACTGAAGCCATCCGCGATTTAACGAGCGCCGAGGCCAACTTACTGCAAGTTCAATTAGAGGGGCAAAAAGACATCTACGAAGCCGAGACTGCCTTAACCGTCGCAACCCGGACCCGTGCCGCGTTAGAAAGGAAACTTTTTCAAGACGGCATAGACCCTCTTTTGCTGGAACATTCCAATCCAGGTATCGCACTGATCATGGCCGACGTACCCGAATTAAAGATTCGGCAGGTTTCCGTAGGCCAGTCTTGTGAGGCCCGTTTTTACGGGCTTTCGGAGCAATCATTTTCGGGCAAAGTAAGGAGCCTCGCCCCAACACTTTCGCCAGAGAGGCATACGCTTCGGGTGTTTTTTGAGCTGAATGACTGGCATGACCAATTCAAGCCCGGCATGTATGCCGAAATCGGTTTAGAGACAGATCCGCGTCCTGCCATCATGATCCCGACAGACAGTGTGCTGCACAGCCAAAACTCAGATTATGTGCGCGGGCCCTGGCTTATGGCGGATCACCGATGTGCAAGTGGGTGAAAGCGTAGATGATCGTGTTGAAATACTCAAGGGTTTACAAGGCGGCGAAGATATTATAGGCAGCGGCGCTATCTTGTTGAAACCGATGCTGGTACGGGCGCTTCAAGGCGAAGCCGGTAACGAAGAAAAAATAGGCATCGGAGAAAAATAATGGTACCTCAACTCATGAACAAAGCGATGCACTATCGCTTGACGGTATTGGGTTTAATGGTCACCGTCATTATTGCGGGATTGTGGTCTTTCTCCACCATACAGATCGATGCCTACCCTGATATATCTTCCCAAATGGTTCAGGTCATTACTACGTATCCGGGGCGCGCGCCAGAGGATGTGGAGCGTCAAGTGACTGTCCCGGTTGAAATTGAAATGCGTAATGTGCCTAAAGTTGAAACTATCCGGTCAAGGACAATTTTTGGATTGTCAGTCGTACAGATGATTTTTGAAGAAGGCACTGAAAGTTACTGGGCACGGCAACGTGTCCAAGAAAAACTGGGCAATATTGATTTGCCCAATGGGGCGTCAGCCCAACTCGGGCCGTTGGCAACGGCTTATGGCGAAATATTGCGTTATGAATTGGTTTCCGACGGTCGTTATGACTTGACCGAATTGCGTTCTATCAACGATTGGCTGGTCATTCCGCATCTGCTGCGTGCAGCCGGAGTTGCGGAGGTTTCCAACTTCGGCGGTTTTGAAAAGCAATATGCCGTGTTGATGAACCCGGCCCAGCTACAACGCTTCGGATTATCGCTCAATGATGTCGTTGATGCCATCCAATCCAACAACGAAAGTGCAGGCGGCAGCGTCCTGTCGCGTGGCAGCATGTCATTCGTCATTCGTCATTCGTCATTCGTCATTCGTCATTCGTGGTCGCGGCGCTTTGCAGGATGTTTCGGAAATCGGCAATATTTTCATAAAATCATTTGGCGGCACACCCATCTATGTCCATGATGTCGCTGATGTAGAGATTGACTCCAAAGTGCCGGCAGGCATTTTAAGTAAGGACCGTAAGAATGAATCCGTCGAAGGCATCGTCTTGATGCGGCGCGGCGAAAATACGTCCGATGTCTTAAGTCATGTGAAAGCAGTTATAACTGAACTTAACCAAGTTGACCTGCCTGAAGGGGTGAGTGTCCAGCCCTTTTATGACCGGTCGCAACTGGTTGAAAATACCTTGCACACAGTGGGGCACAGTGTATTGCTGGGCATTTCACTCGTTACCTTAGTATTGCTGATTTTCCTTGGACGGCCCAAACTGGCTTTGCTGGTCGCATTGACTATTCCTTTTTCCCTGTTATTTGCGCTGGTCTTAATGAAAGCGTTCGGCATTCCTATCGGCTTATTGTCCATCGGTGCCATTGATTTTGGCATTATCGTCGATGGCTCGGTCATCATGGCGGAAAACATAGCCCATCGATTACATGACGCGACCAAAAAACACGACACAACGGTATTGCCAAGACGGTGCTGACTGCCGCCCTTGAAGTTGAACGGCCGGTATTTTTTTCGATCCTTATGATCGTTGGCGCATTCATCCCCCTCCTGACGCTGACTCACATAGAAGGGCTTTTGTTTCGTCCCATGGCGTTGACGATTTTATTCGCCTTGATAGGCGCCATGTTATTTGCGCTATTTGTTGTACCTGTGCTATCGAGCCTGTTATTTAAAAATGGGTATCGGGATTGGGAAAACCCAATACTAACTTGGCTCTATCCGCGTTATTCGTCCTTGCTTGTGTATTTGCTGAAATATCGTTGGCAGGCTGTGGGCGTAGCATCAGGCATACTTTTCAGCGTTTTGATATTGATTGTTCCACGCCTGGGTACGGAATTTTTGCCCTACATGGATGAAGGCATCATGTGGGTACGTGCAAACTTTCCTGAAGGGACGTCGCTGCAACAGACATCAAAATTTGGACAACGCCTTCGTGAAATAGCGCTTGAATTTCCTGACATTTCTTTTATCGTCGTTCAGGCGGGCCGCAATGATAGTGGCACAGATCCGTATCCACCCAGCCGGATCGAAATGTTAATCGCACCCAAACCCCGAGATCAATGGCTGCAATTCCACCGTAAACAAGAGCTGATAGCTGCATTAGGCTCACGTTTTCGCACGGAGTTTCCGACGACCCGCTTTAATTTTACCCAGCCTATCATTGACAGCGTAACCGAAGATGCCAATGGCACCTCGGCTAATCTGGCCGTTGAATTTTCCGGTAGTGATTCGAATGTCTTATTGGCACTTGCCAGAAAAACCCAAACATTGATAAGTAAAGTACAGGGTGCCGTGGATGTGAGCATTGAACAAGAAGGGCCGCAGCCACAATTGGTCATTAAACCGGACCGTGCATTATGTGCGCGCTATGATGTCAATATAGATGAAGTGACTCAACTTATTGATGTCGCCATCGGTGGTTCGCCCATTGGCAATCTCTTTGAAGGTGAGAGGCGAATTGATATTGTTGCACGCTTTGATAAATCACATTTACGTTCGCCCGCCGCCATTGGGCGTTTGCCGGTCTATAACGCGAAGGGAATACCGATTCCATTGGCCCAGGTTGCCCATATTGACATCATTGACGGGCAAACCTTAATAGCGCGTGATAACGGAAGGCGCCGGTTAACGGTACGGACAGATATTGTTGGGCGAGATCAAGGCGGATTTGTTGCTGAAGCCCAACATTCTTTTGCTCAGTCCATTACCGTCCCGAATGGCTACCGCATAGCTTGGCTGGGCATGTTTGAAAACCTGGAGCGCGCAGCGCAACATTTCAAGATACTCGTGCCAACGAGCATTGCAGTTATATTCGCCTTACTGTTAGTGACCTTTGGGTCGTTAAGGGCATCACTGTCGCTGCTCCTGGCAATTCCGTTTGCATTTGTAGGCGGGGCGACCGCCTTGTACCTGCGGGACATGAACCTAAACGTGTCATCGGGCGTGGGATTTGCGGCGGTTTTCGGTGTCTCGATAATGAATGGCGTGCTAATAGTGAGGACAATAACTGACTTACGTATGGCTGGAATGCCATTGGAGAAGGCGATTATAAACGGTGCAGTCCGTTGCATACGGCCTATCCTGGTCGCCTCTTTGGTGGCCATACTTGGCCTTGTTCCCGCATCGTTGGCTACTGGTTTGGGTTCGGACGTGCAACGACCACTCGCCACCGTTATTGTGTGGGGCCTGTTTAGCGCCACCGTCATGACGGTGTTGTTGATTCCAGTGCTCTACCGTTTATTTAACCCCCCCATAAAACTGCCCAGCGAAGAAGAGCTGGAATTGGACAATATCTGAATCGATCTAAAATACCATAGCAGATGGAATTGAGGAGACGTATTGTTTTGGCAATCTAAGGTAAGTCGGCACTGCGTTTATGGGCGTACGCCACTGCATCTGCGACGCTCCAAAACAGCTTGTCCTGAAATTGTCCGTTTGCCAGCTTTAGCAATAACTGGCTTATCGGATCTTTGGCTCGCGCCAATAACAGCATTTTATCCTGCTGCTTAAGTTCATTGGCATATTCGATTAGGCATTCAGCCGCCGTGCTGTCTAGGTTGGCGCTTTCTTCAAGGCTGAGGATAAGTATTTTCGTATCGTCCCTGGCCTTTAAACGCCGTTGGACTTCGGCAAGGATGCCTTCGACGCTGGCAAAAAACAGCGGCTCTTCCGGTCGCAGTATTAATACCGTAGGATAGGTGATGGCATTGGGGTGGTTTTCGTAATCGACATAATCGCGGGTATGGTCGAGCTCCGCCAATTCCCTGACCAAGGGCTGGCTAAAAGAACGAATAGCCGCCGCCAATGACAAGCCTACGCCAATCAACATGCCATGCAATACCCCAAACACTAATACGGCGCAGATGGCGGCCATTGCAAGGTATTGGTCCCTATCCATTCGCCAAAGATGCACGATTGCACGAGGGCTTAAGGCATGGCTCAAGGCGTTGATAACCGCTGCCGCCACTATCGGTTCCGGGATAAGTTCAATCCACTTGCGGCCAAAGACGACCGTTGACAACAGGAGCAATGCGGCACACACACCCGCCCATTTGCTTAGTGCGCCCGCTTGCTCATTTGCGGTGCTGGCTGAAAAACCCGCACCGACTGGCATGCCCTGGAACAATCCTGACACAAGATTGGCCGTCCCCAGTGCAAACAGTTCCCGGTTAGGTTCGATGGTATTGCCGTGGTGGTTGAGCGAAAGGCTTCGGATGCTGCCCCAGGATTCGGCAACTATAATAACCAGTAAACCACAGGCCAATTCCGCCAATTGTAGCCATTTTTCGAGCGGCAACTGCGGTATGTCCAAGTTTGGCGGCGTAATCTGCACAGGCCCGACAACAGCCACCTGAAAGTCGGCAAGATTCGTCACGTAGCTTAATGCTATGCCCAGCACTAAGACCACGAAGGCGCTGGGTACAGTGGGCCAGCGCTTCAGTAACCGTAATAAAATCAGGGCGCCACAGCCAATGGAGGCGCTCCAAGTCGACCACTCATGGACATGGTTGAATAACGCGACGACAGTCCGAAAAGGGTCGGGGGCATGGATTTGGACTCCGAGCAAAATGGGCAATTGCTTGGTGATGATGGTCACCGCCAAGGCAAACGAAAAGCCACGTAATACAGGCCGAGATACGAATGATGACAATCGCCCGAAACCGGCTTTTGCAAACGCCAATAAGCCGATACCAGTCATGATGACCAGTGCAACCCCTAAGCTTGCCGCTGCGCCCTCGTCAATCGGCTGCAAAGACAGGACCACCGCCGCCATCAGTGCGGCAGCGGATGAGGTCGGTGCAACAACCGCAAATTGGCTTCCCCCTAAGCAGGCGTAGCAGATTAAGCCCACTAGCACGGCAGTTATCGCATGTTGGATGCTAAGGTGGGCAATGGCGGCATAGGCAACGGCTTCCGGCAATAAGATGCTGGCGACGGATAAACCTGCAATGACATCGGCCAGGAATAGCCAACTAGGGGTAGGGCTAACCGTATCTTTCACCGAAGGATTAGCGTCCATTTTTCATCGTCCCTTCCAATCGCATAGATTTGAAATCTTAAGTTGCCCGAAACTAAGATGAACTCCAGCCCTAACCCAAACAGGTATCACCGAGATGGACAGTCACTACCAGAACAACTGGGTATTGAAATGCTCAGATAATCTTGCAATGGATAAACGCATCTTCATTAAATTCATAAATGGCGCACATCCGATGGTAGCCATCCGCAATGACCACTCTTCCTGTCTGCTCATCCCTTGCTAGGAGCAGAGGTGAAAGGCTTTTCCCTTTCTTGATTTTTTCCCTGTCCTTTTCGACATGTGAATTGCTCACGCCGAGCAAGGAGAGCCGGGAGGCCCTGAAAATGTCTTTGGCCTTGAATTGCACAATAGCTGCGTTTTTAAATCTAGCTATCATTTCGGCAACTTTTTCTTGTGGGTAAAGGAGCGTAAGGTAAGATTCAGCAGCAGGGTAGTCGTGTCCCTCAACGTCAGCAAGCCACTTGATCTTTTTTACTTTTGCCTTAGCCATGTCAATCCTCCAGTGCTTTAGTGATGGTTAGTAAAAGCCATCGTTATGTATCAAATCATTCTGGATATTAAGCGATAATTGAAAATATGCAAATAAAAACCATATAAACAGTATATACTGTTTATTGTTTAAGCATAATTGGGGGCAATAATGGGTACGACGACACCAAAATCAAAAAAGACAGCAACCGAAGCACTGGCTGCCGAACCGACAATAGCGAAAGCGGTAAGCAAAAAAACGACCAGAAAAGCACTGACCGCTATTCCAAAGGAAACGGCTGGGACAAAAAAAGCCGTTGCGAGTGAGACAGTTACGGCTAAGCCGAGCAAAAAACGAAAATCCGCCAAAGACAAAGTCATAAGGGATAGCTTTTCGTTTCCAGAACAGGATTACGCGAAAATATCAGAACTCAAGAAAACCTGTTTGGCCGCTGGGATTCATGTCAAGAAGGGTGAGATCCTTCGTGCCGGATTGCATTTACTGACAAAATTACCTTTAACTGAGTTGAAACAAGCCGTTGAGCAAGTTGAAAAGGTTAAGACCGGGCGACCAAAATCTTCAAAAAACTAGCGCTATAAAATTATCCATCTCTTGCTACGAAGACTGAGAGCGTTGTTCTGAGTAGCCTCGAGAAGGCTTGGATTTGGTCGCAAAGCGGCCTTTTTGTGGCTTACGATTGGGGGTTATAAACGTCAGGTTAATTTAACGGAACAGTGCCTGTTTTTTCTGCGGTATGCCGTTCTTTTGTGTCTCTACAAATCCCTAGAATTTTTTGGCTCGCTGGGGGAGGCGAGGGCGGGAAATTCATCTTGTTTGTTTTTTTTGACTTCCTGCACCAATTCACCACGGTGTTTTTCCAGGATCAACAATTCAATGTCGCGGCGCAGGTAATTGTCGAGTTGTTGGGTGGCGGCGAAGCGTTTTTCGTGTTCCTGGATTTGCATTTCCAATTCCATATCCTTTAAGCGCGCTTCGTGCATGAGTTTTTCCATTAGCAGGCGTTCTTGCAGTTTTTGTTCCTCGTTTTGTGCGGTGTCGAGCAAGGCCAATTTTGCTTCGTTTTCCAATTGCTTAAGCCGTTTTTCCTGTTCAATTTTTTCTACCCGCAGCCGTTCATGGATGTCATTCCAAGCCACTTGATTTTTTTCAAATTCGGCAATTTCGGCAGCGAGTTGGGCTTCCTTGAGATGCTGTTGATGGGCTAGGCGCTCTTGTTGCAATTGTTCATCAATTTCCATTTGTTTGGCCTGGATTTCTTGCTGGGTCTTCGCGGCGACTTCCTGTTCCATGCGCTTGAGGTTCTGCTCGTGGTAGACCTGCTCGCGATGGACACGCTCTTCAATCGTGAATTGCTCATTCAATTGCCGTTCCTGTTCTTCCAGGCGGCGTTTGAGGTTAAATGCGGCTTGTTCCTGTTCGAGGCGGTGTAAGGCTTGTTCTTGGTTATATTTTTCAATAAGGCGTTGTTGCCGATCTAAGCGTTGCTGTTCCAAAACCAATTCTTGCCGCAAACGTTCCTTGTTTTGATGTTCTTGGGTTTCAAAATTTTTACGTAATATTTTCAGGTAGATGTCGTCATGGGCAAAGCGGCTGTCCAGTTTGTTAGGGTCACGTATTTCAGAAAAGGTGGTCAGCATTTCGCACAAGGCACGGCATTGTACGTTCTGCAAGGTTAAGGTTTCGTTGATGTGCATTTCGATGCGCCGCTCCACGGGAGACAAGCCTTGCTCCACCCAGTCGCCATTGGCTAATTGGTGCAGCTCTTGGTCGACGGTATCCTTTACCAGCCCTTCGCAGCGGGATTTGACATGCTGGCTGATAGTCGGCAATGCTTCCAAGTTGGCCTGGGCATACTTGATGGTCGGCTGAAACCGGATCGTAATCATCGCGTCTATCGTACAAAAATCCCCATACAACTTAGTTTGGCTGTTAAACCGCCACTCATCCACAGGTAAGGGATACGTACGGTGATAAAAGCGCGGTGTAAAGCCCGGAAGACGCTGGAAGCTTTTTTGGAATGGCCCAAGTTTTGCAATGACGATTTGTCGACCACCATCGAAACCCGGATCCCAAGTTTGGCTCAGGCTGTCGCTTTCCGCGCTGATCTCTGCTAACCATTGTTCCAGGGGTGATTTGGATGGCGCTTTTTCCGGGGTTAACTTGTTGCTGTCCATGCTTTACCCGTTACGTGCATTATGCTCAGCGAGAGCTTGGGCACGTTTGATTTTTTGTAATTTATCGCCCATTTTTTCGGCGATTAATGGGTAAAGGTTGGGCGCAAACTCCACGCGGCGTTCGTCCACCTTGCGCAAAAAGCCACGGCTTAGCAACAGGCCGACCGCGAACATGCGCGGCCAATCGACGTAATGCCGCGCGCGTTCGATGTCGGTTTTTTCGATGATGATTTCCACGGCATCATTTTCGTTAATGCGGAATTCGTTGAATTGTTTAAGGCATTCAAAAACAAGTTCTTCTTCTTGCGCGGTTAACGGGCCTGGAGCGGAAAACTCCAAACGATAAGACAATAATACGGTGAAAAAGTCCACCATTCCGGCGATTATCAAAGGAAACAAGGTAAATTTGGGCAGGTTATTGACGGTCGGCTTGACGGTTTCCGTAAACTGCGAATAGGTTATCAGGACGGGTGCAGAAGGCAAATCAGTGCGGTATTTGGCGGTCAACTGGTTGAATTCCAATTGCACTTTATGCAAGCCTTGGGAGACTTCCTGGTAGGCTTGCTCGCTGTGGGCCAGGTCGCTGTCCAACTTGTTAAGGCCGATTTCGAGCGTGGCGATGGATTGGTCTACCGCCTTGAATTGCTCTTCAAGCTGCGCTAACTGGGCTTTTTTGTCTTGATAAATTGAGTTGACGTACCTCCACGTCGGCCCCTCGCCGACTTGGTCCCGGAATTGGGGCGGAATGTCAGGATGGCTGCCAAAATAAGCTTGCGAAACTTCTTTTCCCAGCTTTTCGAGTTCGCTTTTTTGTTCCGCCAACAGGTTGCTCTTTACCGAGACCAGCTTTTTCAAATAATCATCGACCTGATTACCCACCCCATTGATGCGCTCGATGCGGATCGTATCGTGTTCGGAAATTTCATAAAATTTGAAATACGAAAACGCCATTGAAGCGGTAAACGCGATAATCAGCGAAACCAGTACGCTGAAATAACGCAGCCGATTGGCCTTGCAATGAATCCCTGCGAGCTCAAATGAGCAAATGACGATAATGGATTGAATGGCAACGGTTATAATCAACGCAATCCACGGTGTAATAAAGTAGGACATCCCATAAAACGTGGTAAATCCTGATGCCACGCTGAGCAAAAGCACGATAGGGATAGACCAAATCCGCAGCAAACTGACGAACAAGGTCTGGACAATATTGATAAGCCGGCCAATTCCGCCGCTTTTTAGCTTTGTTAAGAGTCGATTTTCCATCGCAGTTTATTTTAGTTGTTATCTAAGCGATCTTATAAATCAGGTGGTTGCGTCATGATGTGATCGAAATGACGGTTAAGCCTGGCTCGAAGTTTAGGTGATACATCGGGCAAATGCAAACACCTTGTCGATGTTGTCCAAAGTTATTGTAGAGCAGGAAGTTAACGAAAGGAAACCCTAAGCAAGTTGATTCCGTTCATGGTCCGATAAGATAGCCACAAACGGAATCAACATCTTGCCTTCATCCTAAGCTTGCCGAAGGGCTTGTTCAGGGTTTCCTGAAATTAAAAATCAACTATGGCTGTGGGTAAGAATAAACGAAGGAAATTGCCTTTTTGCATTAAAGAGGCCCCTTTGTCATTTTAAAACTTATTCATGCCTTCTATTGTTATGACCTTTATGTTCTGGATGGCCAAGTTGCTGGTTCAAATATTGATTCATGCTGGGTGAATTTGAATATCCGCCATTACGGTGTACCTGGGCAGGTTGTTCCTGGTTATGTTGGATATGCGAACCGCCTCGGTTTTGATGATGGCTGCCTCGATCCGCATTTTGACCTGGCTGACCGATTTGCTGTTGCAGATATCCATTCATGCTCCCCGAATTGGAATATCCGCCATTATGGTGCGCCTGTGCTGGCTGCTGGCGATTCTGGCCTTGCCAGCCTCCTCCGTTGTGTTGATGGCTAAAGCTATCCCCGTGATGCGGCTCGCCGCCGGCCTGTCCATCCCTATTTGCAGCGGGATTTTGCCAACCTTGATGATGTCCGCCCATAGGAGGTGACCCAGGTTGCGGTTGGTTGTTGCCGTTTTGCCGACCGCCCCAATTTTGATGGTGGTTGTCGTGATCCTTAGGGCGATCAAACGAGCGGCCTGGTTGATGGCCGCCATAACCAGGCTGTGGATAATTTGGGTGTTGCGGGCGGTTGTAATAATTATTCTGATTGTAATAATTGTTGGGTTGATTCCCGTAATAAGGCCTGCCATAACTCCCGTATCCAGATTGATTTGGGTATCTGGGATAATTATAACTTTGATCATTACTATAGCCCGGATAATAGCCGCCTGAAGGATAAGAGCCATAGTTCGAACTCGTGCCGTAACCATAATTATTGGGGTAATTGGCGCAAGCGGAAAGCAACAATACCAAACCTGATAAACAGAGTTTTTTGGTAAGTTCGCACATGTTTTTCTCCTGCCGATTGTAGTATGGGTTGAAGTATATCAACAGAGGGCTGAACGCTGAATGAATCAAAATTATTTGCGGGAGCTAAGAATGAGCCCTTTGACAAGCTGGGCTGAACAGTAAGGCTTTGATTATGTTAGCGGCCAGCTCGTGTTGGGATTCATAATATTAGAAATACCGCCCGTTCAAAAGAAAATGCATGGCAATACTGGATAAATAGCCTAACGCTATCGCTGGAGTCCATTTTAAATGGCTGGTAAAAGTGTAGATACCTTTTGCTTGCCCCATCAATCCAACGCCAGCGGCAGAGCCGACTGCCAGCAAGCTTCCGCCTACGCCAGCAGTCAAGGTAACCAATAACCATTGCCCTTGGGAAATATCCGGTGCCATCGTCAATACCGCCAACATAATAGTGCCGTTATCGACAAAGGCTGAGGCAATACCAACTAAAATATTTGCCACGGTAGGATCTATGCCAACGTATAAAAGTTTTGATGCCAAACTCAGGTAACCGATAAAGCTCAGGCCACCAACAGCCACCATAACGCCGTAGAAAAACAGCAACGTGTCCCATTCCAAGTTGGCGACGGTATGGAAAACATCAAATGGCTGATCAATATTCTGGATTCGCTTTTTCCTATTCATTACTTTCATGGGGGCAAAATAATCAATATAGCCGGATTTATCTCCGTCCTCATTCTTCACAACAACTTTGGGCTGGTTTTGGTTGTTTGGAGTGTTCATATCCAACCGGTCCTCTTCAAAATTGTCAGTATTTGCAGGAACCTGTTCCATGTAAAAACTGAAAAATTTCAGATAAGTCAGACCGAGCATCATGCCCGCTGCGGGCGGCAGGCTTAGGAAATTTTCAAAACAGGCCGAAGTGATAATAGTCAGTACGAAGAGTCCAATGATGACCCACCCGCCTCTCTTCATGGGTTCAGATTCGAGCAGAGGTTGAGGCCTATTTTTTGGGATAAAAAAATGCATGATGGCTGCCGGCACAGCCAAATTTACAAGCGCTGGGATTAATAGCGAAAAGAAATCAACGAAAGGTACGACGCCTTTTTGCCATACCAAAAGCGTAGTGATATCGCCAAAAGGACTGAACGATCCCCCGGCATTGGATGCCACGACAACATTAATACAGGATAAAGTGACAAAACGGGGGCTGTCTTTGCCTAAGGCAACGATTACAGAGCCCATCAGTAGGGCGGTCGTTAAGTTGTTACAGACAGAGGAAATAAAAAAAGCCTGAAATCCGGTAATCCAGAATAACTGGCGATAACTGAAGTTTTTACTCAAGAGCCATACCCGTAATCTTTCGAATACGCTCCGATCCTCCATGGCGTTCAGGTATGTCATTGAAACCATGATGAACAGGAACAGTTCGGCATAGCCTTCAAGTGTAGAACGGAATGCATGTCCCGCTTGCTCGCTGATACCATGATTAGCATAAACGGAAGCGATTAACACCCAGATAAGACTGGCTGCAAACACCATCGGTTTTGACTTTCGTAATTCGGTCGCTTCCTCAACCATCGCCAAAAAGTAGGCGACAGCAAATAAAATTAGGGCTATCGTTCCTATCCACTGGCCTGTCAAGTCCAATGTTGGTGGTGTGGAATTACCTGCTTCGTTCGCCGCCATCGTTAAGGAAGGCATGAGGAGAACGAATAATGCGGCAACCATGTATTTAAAAAATTCTGGCATTTGAAGTTTATCTAACATAAGGACTAATTAATAAAGCATTCTATCTAACTTGCGATTGAAATATATGATAGCGTTTCTGCAACTATCTGCATTCCTAAAGCAAACAGGATTTACAGGCCGCATACATCATCGTTGTTGCTCAAGGCCATTAATTGTTACTGTTTTGCTATCTTAAACAATGTGAGATTATTTTCCCAATAAACAATAAAATTTTTGCCAGTCAAATGATTCGCCAGGATCAGTTTTGCGGCCTGGGGCGATGTCGCTATGTCCGGCAATCCGTTCGGTTGATAAGGCGGGATAAGTGTCTAACAAAACCTTAGTTATATCAGATAGTTGCTGGTATTGTGCTTCCGTGTAAGCCACAGTTTCTGTACCCTCAAGCTCTATGCCTATCGAAAAATCATTGCAGCGCTCACGGCCTTCGTAACAGGATTGCCCCGCGTGCCAGGCGCGTTTGTCAAACGGGACGAACTGGTTTATTTCCCCAGTCCTGCTAATAACCAAGTGTGAAGACACGGTGAGTTGGTGGATCTCCTTGAAATAAGGATGCCCGTCTGGGTCAAGGCGATTACAAAACAGTTGCCCGATGCAGCCGTTGCCGAATTCACCCGGCGGCAGGCTGATGCAATGGACGACGATCAGGCTGATATCGCTAGTGTCGGGGCGGTCATCGAAATTGGGTGTAGGGATTTGGACGGCTTCAATCAGCCGGTGTTGGGTTATGTGCATAGGTAAGGCGAAAGGCGAAAGGCGAAAGGCGAAAGGCGAAAGGGTTGCTGCTGTTTTGCGTCTTGTGCCTTTAGTCTTTTGCCTAGATCATTTTACGTGCGATTGCTTATCAATTGGCCAAAAGATAAAGAACCTCCTTCCTTTTTGCCAATTTCTTATGTCTACTTTGTGTGGTAGCATTCATCAACGCTAACTTATTCTCGCACACGACCGCTTTGTGAAAAATATAAATCTCAACGAACGCATCATATACGCGCTGGATGTCCCCACCCCAGACGAAGCCAAGCAGTGGGTCAGGAAGTTGGACGGCGACATCAAATTTTTCAAGGTTGGGTTGGAACTGTTTTTGTCAGGTTGGTGGGACATCGTCGATTTCATCATCGACCGTGGCAATCAAGTCATGCTCGACCTGAAATTTTTTGACATCCCTGAAACCGTCCACCTCGCCATCCAGCAAGTCAAAGACCGGGGGGTGAGCCTGACCACCATCCATGGCAATGATGCGATCATCAAGGCGGCGGTGAAAGATCGCGGCAATGTGAAAGTGCTGGCTGTCACGGTGTTGACCAGTTTTGACGAGTCCGACATGCGGCAAATGGGGATGACAGGTTCGGTTGAAGATTTGGTGCTGATACGTGCCAAGAAAGCTTTTGCGTTGGGGTGTGACGGTGTTGTGTCTTCTGCCTTGGAAGCCAAACCTTTGCGTGACGCATTGGGCGACGGCTTTTTTATCGTAACGCCTGGGATACGGCCTGAATCCAGCGTGAAAGGCGAAGACGACCAAAAACGTATCGCTACGGCACGGAACGCCATTATCAATGGCGCGGATCATGTCGTTATTGGGCGACCTATCCGTACGGCGGAAGATCCAATCAGCACGATTAAAAAGTTGCAGGATGAAATTGCACAAGGATTAGCCCAGCATTAAACGCTATTCTTGGCAAAAAGCCTTTTTCCTGTTGCTGAAAAAGCTGGCTTGGAGGAAAATCTATCAGCCACAGGTCAAACCACAGCATACGACAAATCAAGCGGGAACGGCAATCAGTCAGCAGCGTTCCCGGCAGGGGAAACAGCATTAACAAATTGCGGTACAAGGCGGTCGAATGAAAAGCTCAATCAAAAAACACTTACTCAAGCTGGCAGTCATTGCGGTCGTATCCGGCTGCTCAAGCGATCCAGCTACAGAGTATAGCGACTATCCCGATGCAGGCAATTACCCGCAAGCGATGTTGCCAGTTAAACCGGCACCAAAGCCCATTCAACCGGTTAACCCGTACCAGACTAAACCGCCATCATCCAACAACGCCTACGATCCTTACAGCCAGAACTACCCTGATTCCTACGGCACGTCGGGTAATTACAGGAATTCCTATGCGGTAAAAAGTTTCATCCAGCACATGGTGGCTACGCACGGGTTTTCGCAAAGCTACCTCGAAAGCCTGTTCGCCCAGGCCAACCGTCTGGATTCCGTGATCCGGCTGGAAGGTCCGTCATCCAGCAATTCCGGCCCTGCACGACCGGGTAGTTGGTCGCGCTATCGTGGCAAGTTCCTTACCGAGCAGCATATCAGCAACGGCGTAGAATTTTGGCGACAAAATGCTGATGCCATCAGTAAAGCCAGTTCTGCTTATGGGGTTGATCCCGAATATATTGTCGGTATCATTGGCGTGGAGACGTATTTCGGCAAAAACATCGGTAAGACCTGCGTGTTCGATGCCTTGACCACTTTATCGTTTGATACCTATCGGCGGTCAAAATATTTTCAGTCGGAATTGGAGAATTTCCTGCTCATGGCCCGCGAGGAAGGCTACAACCCACGCCAACCCGTCGGCTCCTGGGCAGGGGCGATGGGCTTGGGGCAATTCATGCCCAGTAGTTTCCGCAAGCTCGCAGTGGATTTCGACCATAACGGACGGCGTGACTTGTGGCATCCCAATGATGCCATCGGCAGTGTCGCCCATTACTTCTCCCGCAACGGCTGGGATTACAAAAGCCCTGTCACGCAACCCGCCAGCGGCCCTTACGACCCTTCCGTCATTGAATTGAGCACCTATGAAGGCAACGAATACTGGCGCGTCCACCCTAATTTCAAAGTCATTAAACGCTACAACAACAGTAACAAGTACGCGATGGCAGTCCATCAATTGGCGCAGGCGATTAAGAATCGGTATCAGTATCCGCAGGTTGGGATGAATTATTAGTTAATTGTAGGTTAATGGTATGGCACGAACCCCAACATATACGTATGTTTCATTGTTGGGGTTCACAAGTTCACCCCAACCTACGAGCTTTACGTTAGGCTTTGTAATATCTTTTTTAACGAAGGGAAATTAGAATGCACGAATCCACAATAGAT
>NZ_AYLO01000001.1 GCF_000496735.2 Methyloglobulus morosus KoM1 | reverse complement strand
AATTGAGAAGATGTTTATCCGCTTGTTCATGCCTAAGCAGTTATAAATGATCACAAGCCATCAAAATTGAAGGGCTGGTTTTGATCTTTGCGACGGACTGCAGTTGACAGCAAGAGTGGCTTGTCATGACAATCTTGAACGCCCGGTCATGGCCGACAATGTATGCGTTGGTTGATATGAGCCAAGGTCGGCTTTATAGAAGCGTTGAGTATTTATATAACTTATTGAATAAAATAGTGGACGTCTGTTGTTACCTACAGTTCACCCTAGTCAATATATTTCTTTACCGTCCGCCTGTCCAAACCCGCAATTCTGGCAACCGTCTCATAGCTATGGTGCTGGTCGTATAAAAATCGGCAATAATTTTGCAAGAGTTGTTGGGCCGACAGGTAATTGCCTTTTGCATCCGCTTGAAAAAAAGCATCGTTAGCTTGTTTTACGGGTACTGCTGGTTGACTTTGGTAACTACCCGTAATACAAATTCGCCTAATGCATTGCTCCAATTCCCTGACATTGCCGGGCCAGTGGTAAGTTTTGGGGACGACTTCCTGAATTCTTGCTTCAATCCGGTCGGTAAGGCCTTCATCCGGCGATTCAATTACGCGATGTAATAAACTGGCGATTAACTCCCTCAGTTCATCTGGGTTTTGGCTAATGCGTTCGCGTAAGTTCGGCAAAGTTATAACGTCGGAACATAAGCGGTAGTAAAAATCCTTTCTAAACTGCCCAGACTCCATTAATTGTTCAAGTGGTCGATTGGTGGCGCTGATGACCCGGCCCTCAAAACGTTGTTGGTCATGGCTGCCGACTGGGCTATAAAGTCGGTCTTGCAGCACATTCAGCAGTTTAACCTGGATAGGGATATCGATTTCGCCAATTTCGTCGATAAACACCGAGCCATGCTTGCTGCATTTGGCGAATAAGCCAGGATGGTTCTCAAAAGCGCCGGTAAAAGCGCCTTTTTTGTGTCCGAACAATTCCGATTCCAGGACGCCGGTAGAATATTGAGACAAGTTGATAGCCTTAAAGGATACAGTAAAGCTTTCCACAAACCGTCGGGATCCGTCATCGAAAGGAATATAACCAGAGCAACCAATCGCTTTCGCCACCAAGCTTTTGCCGGTGCCAGTTTCGCCTAGCAACAACAGGGAGAAATCTTCCATGCGTCGGCACAGGTAGTTGAGGTACCACACTGGGTTGAAAGTAAAAATGTTGTTCCACAGCCGTTTGCGTAATTCGACGATGGCCGTGCTCGTTCCGGACACCGCTTCGTCAATAAAGCGGAATGCCCGTTGTAACTGGAACAACAAGGCGATGTAGTGCGTCGTTTCTTGGCGGGTAAAACCCGCCCTTTCAAATTCTTCGGTAATGGCCAGCGCAAAGGGCAATTCCAAAGCCTTATCCCCGGTTCGCAGCTGTGCCTTAATAAAATCATCAAAACGCTGTTGATAGCCGTAAAAAACTCTAACCAACCATGCCAATTTCATGGTCTCTTGGGTTTTGCCTTGATATTGGCGGGTATCGAAACGGTGATGCCGGGCCAACGCCTGGAATTGGCTGTCAATTTTTTCGAGCAATAGCTTTCGCCGCTCCGTAACCGAAACGGCTTGTGGATGCAGGTTGAGTATTTGCCAATCGGCCTGCTCGCGTTCGTGGCTGAATGGGTTCACAAAAGACAAATCGGCGATTTTGGCAAAAAAAGCGTACTGTTCAGGATTTAGTTTGTTCATATTATGTATAAGGTGTATTCATAATATGAATATAGCTCATGACAACCTACATGTGAAAATATTTAACTTATTGTAATTCTATAAATTAATTAGCTGGCATCCATATTGCTATTCCTTATGTGTCATCAATCATTCAAAGGAAAGCAGTATGAACAGTATAAAACGACTTTTTTTCACCCTGAAAGCCCAGCTAGACGATGTCGCCGACGATTTTGAAAACCACGAAGCCGTTGCTGGAGTTGCTATCAAAGAGCTAGAGGCTTACCAGGGCAAAACCCGCATCCACCAGCATCGCTTACAAGAGATGATCCAACAGTTTGAAACAAAACTGGCTGACCTGAATAAAGAAGCTGAAAACTGGTCGGCACGGGCAATCAAATTAAAAAGCCAAGACGAGGGTAAGGCTTTGGAATCTGTCAAACGCTTGCTTCAAGTCCAAAAGCAAATAAAGGTAATTGAACCGGAACTCACCAAGGCCAAGGAGCAATTCATCCAATGCCACCAAGATATGACCGACATCCAGGCGCAACTGCATGCCTTGCATACCCAAAAAGAGGTGTTGTCTGCCCGGCAAAACCGGGTTCATATGCAGTCTTCTTTACGTACCGAACACATCAATCCTGCAATCGGGGCGCAGGCGATATTTAAGCGTTGGGAGCAATCGGTGGTTGGTGCTGAACTGACCGGCCCGATACCACCCGTCAAAGACAGTTTTGCCGATGAATTTGTCCAGGAAGAAAGCGCATTGGAACTGAAAATGCTACTCGATGAACTCGCTACCAAACAAGCCACTGAATAGGAGAATTCACATGTATATCAGCGATTATCACTTGGACTCAACGGATGTCAGCAACCCAAACGAATCCGTGCCGCAAACATCCAGCAGCCAAATCATCCGTTATCTGCGTTGGGCAGGCAGCCTGTTGGTTATCCTGTCGGCTGTCGGGTTTATGTTTCAAAGCCATGCCGATTTATTGCCCGCGCACCGTTATTGGGTAGGGTTGGCGATTGTCTTGGCCTTATGTGCAGGGGGTTTGGTGTGCAATTATGGGCTGAGGGAGCGCACGGGCGCACGGTTGTTCTTCGCTCTCGGCGCAGGTTTCTTACCGGTACAAATATCCCAAGTCAGCGCCATGCTTTATGCCTATGTAAAAGGTGGACAAGCGCCAAAGCCGGAATTTACTTGGTTGCAATTTGGGGATGTCCATCCGGTATTGATTGCTATCGATTTAGGAATAACCGCGCTTTTATTGATAGCGGTAAGCTACACGAGCTTTTCCATGCTGGCTAAACGGCAGGTGAAAACACTTATGCTAGCGGCCTTGCTAGGCAATCTTTGCTTGCTCTTGCCAATTCGGGATGGCCTTGGTTTGACCTTTATGATCGCCTTGTTGTTTGCAGGGATAAATATCATTGAGCGCAAATTCCAACCGGACAGCACAATGAAACTGGCCGAAGGCGTGACCGCCAGGGCTTTGGTAAGCTTGCCATTGCTGATAATCATCGGCAGAAGCCTGTTATATCCGATGTCATTTTGGTTGGCTATAGTCGTTACCGCTATCATCGCCACCATCGGCATTGTCGATGTAAAGCGGTATACACAATCAGCATTGGTGATTTATGTAGGTCAATGTGTAGGCACACTCGCCGCCTTGTCTATTTGGCCGATGACAGTGGGGCATTTTGTTGGCTTATCAAATAATTTTTACAGCCTGATGATTCCAGTTGCCTTACTGTTATTCGCGCTATCGACCCAAGTTGCTTACCATGCCAAGGCCTACCGTTCGTTTGCTTCGATACTGGCCACAGGCTTGGCTTATGCCGCCTTGCTGAATGTCCAAGCATTCGCTCCACTATTGGCCTTATCGACAGGTATCGCCTTGGTCAGCATGGGTGGGCTAAAGTACCGTGAAAAAATCCCTTTCTTCTTTGGGCAATTGAGTTTCTTGGGCGGCATCCTGTTTTACTGTGGATATGTGGTTGATGCTTACAGCAATGCACCTTGGCTTTTTTCAATAGGTTTGGGCTTGGCAGTGCTCATGTTGGCTTCAGTCCTAGAAAAAAAGCATCAGTTAATTGTTCATGCTTTTGAAAATTATATGAATGAGTTGAAGGATTGGGAGTAAGAGTTAATTTCGCACAGCCTGAAAAAATTTGGTTACAACCCTACAAAGGAAGAGTCTTGTGGCTATCCCATTGATTCTTCCTTCCTTGTAACATTAAGGCCACAGTCCCCTTAATCAGCGGACCTCTCAAGACCGGACATTTGACCGGTTCATTATTTAGTCAAAGTAAAATCGACCAAACCGACCCATACCGGTAATTCACGGTGCTGGTTCAAAATCCTCCCTCCTAACCGGACGTTCAGGTGATCGCCTTATTGATGTAGTCTTTACGTCCAGCTTTGTACTGCTCTGATTTCCTGTCTCCGCCCCTGGCTTTCGGTTCGGCGCGGCGGTTTAGCTGGACTTGGATGCGTTGTCTGAAGCGATCGTTTCCCAATACCCAGGATTTGTTGGTCGCAGCACGGATGTCGTTGATGGATTGCTCAGGGATACCTTTTAAGTACAACACAGCCTTATCAAAGGCTATGCCATCTTACGGGTTGCTATTGGCTGTAACCACCTTCCAAGTAACGGGCAACGATTCGCCGGTTGGGGCTGTGGCAAACGCTTGGTGTTTCGGAGTAGGTTAAGCATTCCGGTTGCCCATCGGAAAATGTGAGGGTGACCCGTCCGGCTGTTCTTCCCATCATTCCTTCCCAAATGTAGGGGGCAAAAACACGCATGGGGCGACCCAACTGGTCGAATTCCCCGATCGAAGCGGTGGTCACGCTACCGTCGATAAACCGTGCGAATGCGCCCCAGCGTTTGGTGTCATCAAGGACTAAATCTTCAATGAGTTTACGGTAGTTTTGATCCTTGAAGGTTTGGCCTATGGGTGGCGAGATCACGGCAGGATCAGTTGCTTCGCCGCCTAGCTTTATGGGCTGCTTGTTTAAGGCGAAAAGCCGCAGGTTGTCTTCAAACCGGATCAATCCCGGAGCCTTACACGCATTGTTCTGAACCAGGGAACTCATATCGCTGGCTATCGCCTGTGCGTCTCCAATCAGCCCTACCAATTTTGGCAGGGCATCAGGTCGGGTTAAATCGCCAAATGATCGGCTCAGTTCCCTCCCAAAATCGGCAGTTCTTTGCCTGTGGACTGTGTTCAGGGCATCATACAATGCGGGTTTGGCAAAAAAGCGGGTCTTTACCGTTTTGTAATGATTACAGGTTCGACTAGTCTCAATCCCTGTATAGGGATTTCCGTAGATATCCCAACCGTCACACTCCTGCCTGGTCATTTGGACCATGTTATGTGGCAGCGCATTGGAACAATGATCCGAAAAAGCCTCCAAATATTGTTGAAGCAAGATGCCGAACCGGTCGTCGGTACGGTCTAAATCGACATTTACGAAGTCACCTTCGAAAATCTTGGCTATCAGGGCATTGTTTGTGAGTCCGCTGGTTTTCAAGGCAAGAAGTTCTTTATTGGCCGCCCCGGTCTGTGGAGGCGCAGCGAAGGCCGTGAGACTCGTGGTCAATAAAGTTGCACAAATACCGATAACCAATATGGTTGACGTTATACGCATGGTTTTTGTTCCTTTTTTTGTTTAGTCATTGTCTCCTCACCATTCACATCCTTAGCACAAGGGGTGGATTACTCATACGAATCCGCACTACACACCACATAATTTAACCGCCATACGGACATTGGTTACTACGATTCACATGCCATACGACCTTTTAATGTTCAAAATCCAAAGATTCATCCTCAAAACCAAACCAATCAAACAGATACATACCCAATCGTACATAACGATGGAAAGACGAATAAGGCCACTCAATTACACGCTTTACCAGCTTATGTTTCACCGGATTAAAGTGAATGTAATCCAAATGGTTTGCAAAATCTCGTTCATCACGAATCGCATGTTCCCAAAATCGTCGTTGCCAAATGCCCCGCTCCTGTTTTTGATTTCGGCTTTTAGAAATCCGTTCGCCTGTTTCGATATTTCTGGAAAAAGCGGATTTAATTTGCCGCCAACGCAGACTGAAATCATTATCTTCCTCGGGTAATGTCCATACCGTGTGTAAATGGTCAGGCAAAATCACAATGGCATCAATTTGAAACGGATGATCTTTTTTGACCGTGCGGAAAGCATCCCGCAACAGATCAACATGTTCAGTCAACAATTTCCGTTTCCGCTCCACCAAGTTGACCGTAAAAAAGTAAGTCCCTCCCTTCACCCTGTAGCGTCGATAGTCGGTCAATTGCGTAATTCCAGGCAGAAAAAAAACGGTTCGGTCAAACGTAGGATGGGTAGAGTGAAACGAAACCCATCAAAACCATGCCAAAATATGCACAATGGCAAATCGAAGTGCATCATCCCTTTCAAAAAAATTCAACATAACCATATACCGTGCCTTCGTTCGTGATGGGTTTCGGCTACCGCCTCTACCCATCTTACGGCCTTACCCGCCATACGGCCATCATAATGCGGGGTGTCCATTGTTTGAAAATGCATCGCCAAATTCGTTTTGATCTTGAGATCTCTCTTTGGGAGATGGATCTAAAAACCCTGGATGAGACACTTCACTAAAATAGGGTTGTTTTATCTCCCCGTAAAGTTTCTCTTGGTACTCTTCAAAAGAGTCCGGTAAATTTGAGCCTAAAGTTGAAATACTTTCAAACGCATCTGGAGGAATTTCACAATATTGTGGACTTGAAGACAACTTGTCGGGTACAACCTCGCAAGATATTTGGAACACGTCGCAGGCAAATTTAATTCTTCCCGGAAGTTGGGACATTCTGGCTATCCATCCCGCCCATGTCGTTATGGCTCTTGAAGCGTTGAGTACACCAAGAAGACTTTTTCCTTGAGGATCAACAAAATTTAATACTCGATTATTTACGTATGAATATATATTTGAATCTCCACTTTCGAACCCAATCGGATCCTTAACCGTCCACCTTCCTACCAAGGAATCATAATCCCTAGCCCCAAACCGAACCAACCCCGTATCCTTATCATAAATCCCTCCCGCAAACCCAAACGGCTGGAAGCTTTCATTACTATTAAAAGTCACATTCCCCCAAGCGTCATAATCCATGCGTTGCACGACAGCATTGGTGGCGGTATTGACCACCAGCTTGGGTGAACCGAGGTGATCTTTGAAAATGCGGTAAGTGACGCCGCCCTTAATCATGAAGTCCGGTGAGTTAACGCCGATGCCGTAGACAAAGCGGCTGACGATATTGCCGCTGCCGTCCAGTTCCGCCACGGGTTTAAGCTGGGACTGGTAAATAAAGCCCTGTTCCAATACGCCGTTGCGTTTCTTGCCGATGCGCCGGTTCTGGCCGTCGATAACGTATTCAATCCGGGTGGCAGTCGCGTCCGGCAGGTTGACTTCGCGCAGGTTGCCGAGCACATCATAACGGTAGGTCGTCGTCGCCGTACCGATGGTCTTGGTCTTGAGTTCACCATTGGCGGTGTAGTCGTAGGTGATATTGTTATACCTTAACAAACGATCCTGGGCATCGTAGTCGGCAATCGGCGAGCCGTTCAGGAAGGCGCGGTTGCCGTTTTCATCGTAGCCGTAGCTTTCTTGTACTAGCCCAGCCCGTTTTACTTCGGCTAACCTTCCGGCGGTGTCGTAGGCGTAATCATAAACTTGAGTGACACCGGCAATGGTTTCGGTCTTTTTGGTAATCCGTCCGAGCTTGTCGCGGATGAATTCAGTCTTGAACAAGTCGATCGTACCGATTTTAGCCAGATAAATGGTCATTTCGGCAAAACCGTTGTAGGTGTAGCTATCATTGACGTTGCCGAGTGCAGTCCCTGTCAACAGGCCGTTTTGGGGATTGCGGGTCAGGTTGAGCGCACCAGCCTGTAGCAGTAGGCTATCCGCATCGTAGGTATAAGCGACTGGATTCGCACCGTTTACACTCACCGAAGCAATGCGGAAATCGTTGTCGTAGGCATAGCCGACATTGCCGTTGATTGTGCCATTCCAGGTGGTTTGGGTGAGCAACGCACCGTTGTAGGTATAGGCTAGGCCTTCATTGCCAGGGGCGGCAATGCTGGCCAGTTTTCCCGTCGTGGCGTTGTAAGCGTAGGTGGTGTCACCTTCCGGCGTATTCAGCACACTCAAGCGGCCTGCGCTGTCGTAGGTGAAGTTAAGCGTCAGCGCATCAGGCCGGGTGATCTTGGTCAACGCCTTGTCGAGGTCGTATCCGTACAAGGTATTGGTCGTGCCGCTGCCAGAAACCACCGGCGGCTTGTATTCGGTCACCTGGTCGATGGCATTATAAGTAAAACCGTGCGCGGGTTTGCCCGGTGGAGCTAACGACGTCAAGTTGCCTTTGGCATCGTATCCAAACAGGATTTGACGGCCATCGGGCAGGGTTTGGGTGGTTACCCGTCCGGCAAGATCGTACTGGTAAGCCACTTGCCGCCCGATTCGGTCGGTGACATTGGCGAGGTAGCCTTGCGGGTTGTAGGCGAAGTTGACCAGACGTTCATCCAGACCTGTACCTTGGGCGACAGTTGCCGGACGGCCTTGTTGGTCGTAGGTGTTAAAAACAGATTCAATACCCGCTACCGTAGTTTGTTTGATGCGACCAAGGTCGTCTATCAGTACAGTGCTTGTCCGATTGGCTGCACTGGTTGATGTGAAGGATTTGGCCGCTTGATTATATGTCAGCGTTGAGGAAGTTCGGTCGTTAATCGAAACAGTGTCGGTCAGCGACGTTAGGCTGAGCGGATTAAATGGATCGCTGAGGCTGACCGTCCGGTTTGAAGTAGTGTGCAGGGTTTGCCCTCCAGTCGTTAAGGTCATATCTTTGGCAAACGGCGCTTGCATGGCAAAGCGGGGATCGGCTGCTTGCTGTACGTTATTGACTGTGCCATCCGCCGCTGTCGAGACCACTGTACCATCTGGCTTCTCTAGTGTATTTGAGGTGGTGTTGTCGGGTTGCAGGTGGGTGCGCTCGCGGTCGCCAGTGGCCTTGTTAAGCACGGTATGGGTTGTCACCCGGTTCAACCCTGTCTTAACGGCCACCTGATGCCCATCAGTCACTTCGCTGCGCGTTAACGACAGGCTACCATTAGCGGCATTGGTATCGACCAACAGGCGGCCTAACGGGTCGTAGTTTATGGATGAGGTGTTGCCGCGTGGGTCTTTGAAGGCGGTCAGTAAGCCGTCGGCGGTGTAAGTCATCTCGTAGGCTTCATTGGCCGGGTTGGTCACTGTTGCCAGATAGCCATTGGGGTTTAAGGTGAGCGCTGTTTTTTGGCCGAATGGTGCGGCAATTGCCGTAGCCTTGCCGATGGCATCACGCTCGACGGTGGTAATGAGGCCATCGCCATCGACAATTTCCTTGAGCAAGCCATTGTCATAGTTGAATTTGTATAAGTCCGCTCCCGTATAGGTGTTGACGGTACTCAGGTGCCGACCAGCGGAATCGAAGGCGTACAATTGGCCGCCGTCAGGAGAAGCGATAGCGAACTCCGCCCCCAAGTTGGCGCGGAACGGGTTTTGTACTTTTTGGACAAGCCCTGAGCCGCCGCCAGAGGAATTGTCGGAGGCAATGTACAATGCTCCGTCACTGCCAACGGACAAACCCTCCTGTAATGTCTGCATGGGCGCACCGGCTGCAATGGCCGTCGCCTGGCTTGTTACGGAGGTGCCATAGACTCCACCACCTGCGTAAGTCGTGATGATCCCATCAGGTGTCACACGCCGGATGCGTGGCGGAAAACCCGTCCTGGAATGTTGTGCAATATATAAGGTTCCATCGGGCGCAACCGCCAAGGCGGATGCGTTGTATATCCAGGCTAAACTTGCAGGCCCTCCATCACCAAGTACGGATACTGTACCTGGCCCGACAACTGTATTTACGATACCGTCGGGCGTAATCTTAAGGACTTTAGGCGCACTCGTAGTAATGTACAGGCTGCCGTCTGATGCCAGAGCGATATCACTCGGAAAACTGAAAGATGCATTGAGTGCTGGTACACCGTCGGCGGTGTTCGTCACAGCCGAGCCAGCGAAGAGTTCCACTTCGCCAGTTGGGGTTACCCGATAAACGCGGCCATTGAAGGTATTCTGCAAGACATAGGCAATGCCATCGGGCGCAATTTCAACTGACCAGGCATCGCCATTGGTTCCAGGAATCGTCGCGACCGTATTGATGATGCCGTCCAGGCCGATGCGGCGGAGTTTGCCTGTATACCTTTCAATAACATACACGCTGCCATCGGGCGCAAGGGCGATATCCCTAGGCTGTTCCAATAACGCGTTGGTTGCGAGGCCACCATCGCCAGAGACTAAGTTATTACTGCCAGCCACCCGTAACAGTGTTCCGTCCGGGCGAAGCTTGTAGAGGCGATCATCACCAAGGAAGTACAGACTCCCATCTGGGCTTGCACGTACTGCACTGACACCTCCGAAGCTGCTATTCTTGGCTAGGCTTCCATCCGCAGGGAAGAGAGCACCACCACGACCCGCCAATACGGAAATGACATCCGATTTTGTGGAATTGCCGCTGAGCCTATCGCCATTGCCTAAATAAAGGGTCTCACTGTTGACATCAAAAGCATGATGGGCATCGAGCGTCCATCCGGCTATGCCCTGCGCGCGGGCATCCCAAGCCCCTAAAGGCACAGAATATTGTTGCCAGATAACGATTTCCGAGCGCGCCGGGATGAGGTCGAAAGGAATACCATAAGGCAAGCTGAATGATCGATCCGAAGGTGCAGGTTCACTGTAGTTGGTGCTATAAGCATAACCAATCCTGACGGTCGCAGTTTGGCTACCTTGGACGGATTTGCCGTAGGCGTTCTTGCCGTCCCAGGTGTACGTCGTCGACTGGCCAGCAAGCGCAGGGAAGGTTTGCTGGTAGCGCTGACCAGCAATGTAAACTTCCAGGTCAATCCGGACTAAACTTTCTGGAATACCTCCTATGCTTAAAGGAATATCTAATGTATACGCCGACTTACGCCCAACAGTCCTATCACTGCGGTAATTTAGCGACATTGAAGTGCCAGTAACAGGGGTAGTTTCACCAAGGATCTGGTTTTCACATTCGACTATGGAATTAGACCTTAATGAAGAACATGATAGTTTAGAAATAGCCTCCACAATAGCAGTTAATTGTTTTGCGGCCCTGGCTAAGGCTGATATTGCCCCCCCAAAATTACAATCCCAACTGCTCAAATGGCTGACTTGTACCCGCCATAGCGTCTGACCTCCTGCATATAGCCCTGCTAGGGTGGTGCGTTCCTGGTCGGTGATGCCAAGTGCAGCCAGCGTTGCCGCATCGTCAGCCACGTCGTCACCGTTGGAATCAATATCCACAATGCCATTATTAATGGCCAATATTTTGATGACCTTGCCGTTTTCGGAAGGCACCCAGACCGCTTTGTCTTTGTTGTAATAGCCAACGGGAACCGCCGTGCCGACGGGGAAGTTCAGGAAATTGTTGATATAGAACGGTACGGGGCGGTCGAACAGGACATCCTTGCCGTCGATTTTGGTATTGGCTTCGTCCGCCTTCATCTCGAAGGCATAGGTATAGGCACTGGTCGGTGGCAATGGCCCAGGCATGGATTCGGGGCCGTTGTCGCCGACGGTGTATTCGGTTAGGCGCAGGTTGAGGCTGGTGACTGTGCGTGTTGTACCGTCCTGGTTGTAGACTTGGGCTTGTGTGCCTTGTGGGATCAACAGGGTGGCTTGCCGTGTGCCGTCAGCGTCGGTGATCGGGTTTCCCTGGGCAACCTGGAAGGCTTGGGTGGTGTTGGTCAGGTCAATGGCATTCAGCTTAGTGTCTTGCTGGATAAGGATCGCATCATCTGCGAACACATAATCCTGCCAGGGGGCGTTGACCTGCCGTTGTGACGGCAAATAACCTGTCTTGGTATAATTCACGGCTAGCACCCCGCCGCCATTCACAACCATATCAAACATACCATCCGCTCGGCTCAAAGTCTGTCCAAATTCGGGATGGCTGAGGATAGTGATAGTTACACCGGATAGCGGAGCGTTCTGTTTGTCCATGACCTTGCCGCGAATGACGGCGGCGCGTTTGGCTTCAATCGTGCCTTGGGCGACGCCGGTCTGGATAGGGTTAGCGCCTTTGTACAGGAATTCGGTCGCGGCAAAGGTGGTGGTAGCCACGGTCGGGTCGATAACCGGGGCGGCAGGTTGCCGCCGCCGGTTGATCCGGTTGATATTTCCAGTGCAATGGCGGTGTTTTTGGCGACTGAGGTATTGGCTGCCGGATCCTGGCTGATGACATTGCCTGCGGGAACGGTGGCGCTACTGGCTTGGGTTATCGCGCCTACGGTCAGGTTTACGCCGGTAATGGCAGTCTGGGCGGCGGCCTGGCCTAAGCCAACGACATTGGGGACGTTGACGTTAGCAACTTTGACGGTAATGGTGAAGCTTTGCTGAACCGGGGTTGATTTGTTGTCGGTGACGGTTACCGTTATCGGGAAGTCACCGACCTGGGTGGCATTCGGTATCCAGGTAATCAAGCCTGTGCCGGTTATGGCCATGCCTTGCGGCGGGTTGTTGATGAGCGCATAGTTAAGTGGGTCGCTATTGCCATCTATGGCAGTGACCTGATAACTGTAGCCTTCACCTTCGGTCGCCTGGGTGACCGGGATGGAAGTGAATTCCGGCGGCACGTTGACCGGAACGGCGGCTTCCACGGTAATGGTGACGGTATCAGGATTGCTGGCTTCCTTGCCGTCGTTGACTATCAGTTCTATTACGTAAGTTCCTGATACATCGCCCGTAAAGCTGGGTGTTGCGGTGGTATTGCCTGTTAAGGTGGCACTGCTGCCAATCGGCTTGCTGGTGAATGACCAGGCATAGGTTATGGCATCATTATCGGCATCATTGGATGCAGTGCCATCAAGTTGAACCAAGGTGTTGAACGGCACGGTTTGGTCTGCCCCGGCATTGGCCACGGGCTTGGAATTGAGGGTGGAGATGGTTACAGTGGCGGGATCACTGTCCACAGTGCCGTCATTGACAATCAACTGGGCAACGTATGTACCCGCCTTGTCGGCGGTAAAGGACGGTTGGGCGCTGGCGGGGTTCAAGAGCGTTGCCGTGCTGCCGGTCGGTTTGGCGGTGAGCGTCCAGGCAAAGATCAGGGTATCGCCGTCGGCATCGGTGGAATTTTGGCCGTCGAGGTTGGCCAACTGGTTGAGGCCGACGGTTTGGCCTGCCCCGGCATTGGCTACCGGCTTGGAATTCAGGGKGGTAATGACCACGGTATCGGCCAAGCTTTCTACCACGCCGTCCCTGACCAGCAATTGCAGGGTGTAACTGCCGGGTTTGTCCACGGTAAAGGTGGGCTTGACGGCGGCGGGGTCAGACAAGGTGGCGGTGCTGCCAGTGGGCAGGGAGGTGAACGACCAGGCGTAAGTCAGTAAGTCGCCATCGACATCGGTGGAGGCAGAGCCGTCCAGGGTGACAAGGGTATTGACGGCAGCAGATTGGTCTGCCCCGGCATTGGCCACGGGCGGGCTGTTTTCAGTGGTGACGGTGACCTGGGCGGCTTGGCTGTTGGCCTTGCCGTCATTGACAATAAGCTGGAGGGCATACGTGCCGGGCTTGTCCACGGTAAAGGTGGGCTTGACCGCCGTCGTGTTCGACAATTGGGCGACGCTGCCGGTGGGTTTGGCGGTAAACGACCAGCTATAGGTCAATGGGTCGCCATCGGCATCGGTGGAGCCGCTGCCGTCTAGGGTAGCGGTGGTGTTGACCCGCGCCCGTTGGATGCTGCCCGCATCCGCGACCGGCGGGACGTTGAGGGTGCTGACAATGACGGTATCAGGAGTGCTGTTCACCAAGCCATCGTTGACCACGAGCGAGCCGACATAGGTGCCGGACTTGTCCAGGAACAGGGTCGGGTTGGCGCTGTTGGGGTTGGCCAACAGGGCGGTGCTGCCCGCTGGCTTGGTTGTCAGGTTCCAGTTGTAGGCCAACAGGTCGCCGTCAAAGTCGCTGGAACCGCTGCCGTCCAGGGTGACGGTGCTGTTAAGCTGCCCGGACTGGTCGGGGCCGGCGTTGGCAACAGGTGCGGTGTTGGCAGACTGGCCGTTAATGGAAAAGGTGATGAAGGAGCCTTTCTTGCCAGTGACCAGGAAAGTGAGGATATTGAGCTTGTTCAGCTTAACCGATTTTTCGACACTGGCCGTTTTTGCCGTGAGGTCGCGGAGTCCCACGACGATCTTGGCATTCAGCGTAATTAACGCACTATCGACGCGGTTTAGCCCGGTTGGGGCGCCGTTCTGGACTGACAGGGTATATTGGCCAGTCGGCGCAGCGACCTGAAAAAAGCGGAAATACAGGCCACGGTTGAAGGTTTCCGGGCCGTAGACGGCTTTTCCGGTCGTCGTTGCGGCGGAGGCCATGTAGGCAAAGATGCCAGTGGCCAAAATGAGAACCAGCGAACTTAAAAGGGCATTGTTAATAAAGTATAGGCTTTAGCTCGCCGTTCCATTTGAGCATCAAAAGCATGACGGAATATTTAAGCATGTCTTTGCTTTTGCTGTAGCACTTCGACTT